>NZ_JBMVQZ010000007.1:0-197413 GCF_049537155.1 Limisphaera sp. 4302-co | reverse complement strand
GGGGGGTCCGGCCGGGCGGGAACGGGCCGTTGTTCAGACTGCACAGGCATGAGTCTCGGACCGCAGCTCGGCCAGACAAGCCCGGAGTTCCCTGGCCACCAGTTCGACCTGGTCAGGGCGAAGTTCCGGGTACATCGGCAGGGAAAGGAACTCCCGTGCACACTGTTCGGCCACGGGAAAGCTGCCCTCGCCCAGGCCGAGGCATTCGTAGGCCTTCTGCCTGTGGATGGGGACCGGGTAATGGATCCCGCAGGCGATCCCCCGGCGATTCAAGCGGTTGAGGACCTCGTCCCGTTTCGGCACCCGAACGGCGTACACGTGGTAGACATGGGTGCGCTCCGGGGCTTCCACGGGCAGAACCACGTCTTCCAAGCCGGCCAGGAGGCTGGCGTACCGGCGGGCGTGGGCTCGGCGGGCCTCGTTGGCGGCGTCCAATCTCCGCAGCTTGATCTGGAGCACGGCGCCCTGGATGCCGTCCATGCGGGCGTTCCATCCGATGTGGTCGTGATGGTACTTGCGGGCCTGGCCGTGGTCGCGGAGGCAGCGGATGCGTGAGGCCAGTTCGGCGTCGTCGGTCACCACGGCACCGGCTTCTCCAAAAGCCCCGAGGTTCTTGCCCGGGTAGAAACTGAAGCAGCCGGCCACGCCGAAGGTGCCGGCCCGGCGTCCCTTGTAGGTGGCGCCGTGGGCCTGGCAGGCGTCCTCGACCACGGGGATGCCATGCCGGCGCGCGATGTCCAGGATGGGATCCATGTCGGCCACCTGACCGAACAGGTGCACGGGCACGATGGCCCGGGTGCGAGGTGTGATGGCCCGTTCCAAGCGGGCGGGGTCCATGGTGTAAGTGACGGGATCAATGTCCACGAACACCGGCCGGGCGCCGCAAAACGAGACAGCCTCCGCCGTTGCCATGAAGCTGGCCGGGACGGTGATGACCTCGTCGCCGGGGCCGACCCCCAGGGCCAGGAGGCTCAGCCAGAGGGCGTCGGTCCCGCTGCCCACGCCGATGGCGTGCCGGCTGCCGCAGTAGGCGGCCCAGTCCTTTTCGAACGCCTCCACGAACGGCCCGCCCGCAAAGGCGTTGGTGTCCATGACCCGTTCGATGGCCCGGAGGACCTCGTCACGAATGGGTGCGTGATGTGCCTTCAGATCCAGGAAGGGCACTTTGACAGGTTGCGCATTCATGTTCAGGTCTTTGTTGTAGCTGGCCAGGGCGTCTGCGGAGCAGGTTCCGGGCCAGGGTTTCGGGCGGGATACAGGCCACGGTGCCCCTTGGAAGTGTGGTGCCGCGACGTCATCGATTTTCCGCCCGCCGCCCGGCGCGGCGGTCATGAGTGGGCCGTGGCGGCTGCCGGCACGGCGGATTCGGCCTCGAACAGGGTTTGTTTGGACCCGTTTCCGTTGACGTGCACGGGCACGCCTCCGTTTCGCAAGGATTGCGTGGCCAGTTCGAGGATCCGGACCACTTCGAGTCCTTCCCGGCCGGAGGTCAGCGGTTTCCGGCCGGTGCGGATGCACTCCACGAAATGCTGGCATTCCAGCTTGAGGGGTTCCTCCTGTTTCACGTACGGGACGTACATGTCGCCGTAGTGGTAGGAGTACTGGAACTCGGCGAAGGTGTCGTAGTGGGGTGGCACCTCCACGCGTGCGTCGTAGATCTTGATCTTCTCGTGCACCGCGACGTCGTCGTAGACGATCATGCGCCGCGTGCCGACGAAGGTCATTTCCCGCACCTTTTTGGGGTCCAACCAACTGCTGTGGACCATGGCGATGCGGTGGTTGTCGAAGGTGAGGTGCAGGCTGGTGACGTCCTCGATGCCCGGGGTGATGTGGGCGTTGCCCCAGCAGGAGACCGTGTGGGGCAGGCTGTCCATGATGTAGAGGATGATGGAAAGGTCGTGCGGGGCCAGGTCCCAGGTGACGTTGATGTCCTTCTGGAACAGGCCGAGGTTGAGCCGGCGCGCGGCGATGTAATGGAGGGGCCCGATGTCGCCGCGGCTGATGATCTCCTTGATCTTCCGGACCGCTGGGGAGAAGAGGAAGGTGTGCCCGACCATGAGGGTGAGGCCGCGGTCCTCGGCCAGTTGGACCAGTTCCTCGCATTCGGCCACGCTGGCGGCCATGGGCTTCTCGATGAAGGTGTGTTTGCCGGCCAGCAGACTGGCGCGGGCCATGCGATGATGGAACCGAACCGGCGTGGCGATGGCGATGGCGTCCAGGTCGGGGTCCCGGACGAGCTCGTCGTAGTTCTGGGTGGTTTGGACCTCCGGATAGAGCCTGCGCATGTGGGCCAGGCGTTCCGGGTTGAGGTCGCAGACCACCTTGAGCCGGCAATCGGGCAATTGCCGGAAGTTGCGGATGAGGTTGGGTCCCCAGTAACCGCAACCGACCACACCAACGGTCAAGGGCCTTGCCATGGTTCAGGGATCGGCGGAAGGTGGGAAAACTTTAGAATCAGGCGGCCTTGGCGGCCCCGTTCGCGGCGGGAACGGCCGGCCTCGCCGGGGATGACGAGGCCGGGGTGCGGACAGCGGCGCGGGTTTCGCGCACCTGCGCCGCCAAGGCCGAGAAGGTCTTTGCCATGATCCAGAGATCCAGCCACAGCGACTTGGTCCGCGCGTACTGGATGTCCAGCTCGATCATGCGGCGGAAAGTGGTGTGGTTCTTGCCGCTGACCTGCCACAAACCGGTCAAGCCGGGGACCGCCTCGCAACGCTGCCGGGCCCAGTCGTCGTACTGCTCGTATTCGTACGGCAGACAGGGCCGGGGCCCCACCAGGCTCATCTCGCCACGCAGGACGTTGATCAGCTGCGGCAGTTCATCGAGTCCCGTGGCCCGCAGGAAGGCGCCGCCCCGGATGAGCCGGGGATCGCCCTTCAAGTCGAGCTTGACCATCGGCGCGTCGCTCTTGAGCAGGGACTTCAGATGCTCCCGGTGACAGGAGGTGTCGGCGTTCACCCGCATGGTGCGGAATTTCAGGCACCAAAACCGTTGACCGCGGTACCCGATGCGTTCCTGTCGGAACAGCACGGGGCCGGGCGAGGTCAGTTTGATGTACGCGGCGATCGCCAGCCCCAGCGGCAGGGTCACCGGCAGACTCACCAGGATGCAGAAGAGGTCCAACAACCGCTTCCACACCGGCAAGGGCCCGGCACCTGCGCCGTCCCGGCTGATGCTCAGCGTCAAGGTTTGTGTTTGCTCCGGCATGTTGCTTGTCACTCCACTCCCGTTTCTCTTCCCGGGCCCCCGTGGCTTGCGCCCTTCCGCGATGGTGGCCGAAGACCGGTCGGTCACCCCCGCGGCATCCCGTTTCGACGGGAGCCCGTGTCCGCCTCTGGAAGGCCGCCGCTGCGGCCGGGACACCATTTGGCGAACACGACTCCTTCATACCACAGGCGCGCGTTCCGACAATCTGGGCGGTCTCCCAATCGTGGCCCTGGGGAATTCCTCGGCCGATCGGGTCTATTACGGATGCCCCGACGCCCTTTCCGATTCCGCCGGCGTACCGCACGAGAGGACAAAAAACGCGTAAAAGGCCCGAAAAATGCGGGCTTTTGCCGACTCCACCGGCCCCGGGCACCATCCCCGGGGACTCCCCGGGGGCCTGTCCGGATCCGCAGAATTCGACTTCCGGGTTTTTCTGGTCCCGAGCCCGCGGCACCGACCACGGCGTGTCAGCTACGCCAAGCAGCCCCTCAACGAAGCAGCGATTGCCGGATCGAAGGGGTGCCGCCCCCCCCTGCTGATTTCGCGGAGCGCCGAGGCGCGAAGTGCCGATGGCAAGGCTGGGAAGCCGTTGTGCGAAGCACTGGCGAGGCAGCAGACCCGTGCGCGCATCCGGCTGGCCTGACAAAGAGTCGTCCGATCGCGTGCTCCGGGGGGTCCATCCCAAGGCCGATCACACGGGTCTCGAGGACCGTCGGGGCACCCATCTCGCCCGGCTGCCGCGCTTCCGGAGCGGGGCGGGGGGGCCCCTGGTGCAGACGTGGTTCAAGGGGAACGCGGGTGAGTCTCCGGCGTCCGGTCTCCATCGCCTCTGCGGCTCCGCGGTTTGTTCGAACGGAGGTCTGAACGCGGCCGGTGATCACATGGGCCTGGCCATCCACAGCCGTGCCGCGCCGGTGGATGTCTTTTCGGGTCTTCTCTGGTTTCGGGCGCCAGCGGAGCGGTGCCTTCCGGCAACGTGAGTCGGGCGCACAACCGGGGAGCGGCCTCCGGGCGGGCAATGGTCCCGGGCGGTCGGGCGGATGGGAGCGTGCACGTGGACCGACGCGCGCATTGCCAGGGGCCCGATCTCTCTGGCAAGCTGCCCTGCCGTGAGTCACCTGGCCCTTGCGCGGAAGGTGTTCGATGTGGAGCTGGCCGGCTTGCGAGCGGTGCGCCGGCAACTCGACGCCGCTTTCGATCGTGCCGTGGAGACGCTGGTGTCGGCGCTGCGGAAACGCGGCAAGATCGTCGTCACTGGTGTCGGAAAATCCGGCAACATCGGTCACAAGATCGCCGCCACGTTCACCAGCACGGGCGCGCCTGCGGTGGTGCTGAACAGCGTGGACGCGCTGCACGGGGATCTGGGGATCGTGGCCGATGGCGACGTGGTGCTGGCGCTGAGTTACTCGGGCGAATCGGATGAGCTGGTGAATCTGCTGCCTGCCCTGCGGCGGTTTGCGGTGGCGCTGATCAGTCTGACCGGCAATCCCCGGTCCACGCTGGCCCGGCACAGTGACGTGGTGTTGAACGTTCGGGTGCCCCGGGAGGCCTGTCCGTTCAATCTGGCCCCCACGACGAGCACCACGGCGATGCTGGTGTTGGGCGACGCGCTGGCCATGGCGGTGCTGCACGCCCGGGGGTTCAAGCGGAGTGATTATGCAAGGCTGCATCCTGCCGGTGCCATCGGCCGGGCGATGCTCCTGCGCGTGGCCGACATCATGCGGACCGGCGAACGGCATGCGGTGGCGCCGGAGCACCTCTCGGTTCGGGACGGATTGCTGCTGATGACCCGTGCCAAGTCCGGCTGCCTCAGCATCGTCAACGCGCGGGGCAAACTCGTCGGGGTGTTTACCGATGGCGATTTTCGGCGGCGCATACCCGAGGATGATCATCTTCTGACGCGTCCCTTGCGCGAGGTCATGACGCGCAACCCGGTGTGCATCCGGCAGGACGCCCTGGCAGCCGAGGCACTGAAGGTTTTCGATCAGCGCAACATTGACGACCTGATCGTGGTGAATCACAAGCGCGAACCGGTGGGCCTGGTGGATTCCCAGGACCTGCCCAAGCTCAAACTCATGTAGGTGGAGGACCCGCAACCACAGTTCCGACCATGCCCCACATGCGCAGTCTTGGCCCGTTGTCCGGCATCGTCACCGTCCTGGGGATGGTCCCCGGGTGGTTTTTTGCGGATGCGTCCAGTGTGGCCGGGGAGGATCCGCCGGGTCCGTTCCGATCGTGCGAGTTCGAGGCCCGGGTGGTGCAGCAGGTTCGATTGCGTTACCTGCTCCACCTGCCGGAGGGTGCGCAGGAACGGGCGGAGGGATCGGGTCGCCTGCCGTTGGTGCTGTTCCTGCACGGTGCGGGTGAACGGGGGGAAGACCTCGCCCGTGTGACGGTGCACGGACCGCCGGCGCTGGTCCGGCGGGGGACCCGTTTTCCGTTCATTCTGGTCGCACCGCAATGTCCGGAAGGTCGCGTATGGGATCCGGTGGCGCTGACCGCGTTGTTGGAGGATTGCGTGCGCCGGCTGCCGGTGGACCCGGAGCGGGTCTATGTGACGGGGCTCAGCATGGGTGGATACGGCACGTGGAAACTGGGGCTGCTGCATCCGGAACGGTTCGCGGCCATTGTGCCCATCTGCGGCGGAGGCGAATGGATTGACGTGCGCCTGGCCGGACGGGAAAAGCTCGAGTCGTTGCGGGACCTGGCCGTGTGGGCGTTTCACGGCGCCAGGGACGAGGTGGTGCCCCTGAGCGAATCCGAGCGGATGGTGAAGGCGCTGAAGGAACTGGGGGTGAAAGAGGTTCGGTTGACCGTTTATCCCGAGGCCGGCCACGACTCGTGGACGGCGACCTACGAACAGACGGAGTTGTACGGGTGGTTGCTGCGACACCGCCGGCCCGGGGCGGTCTGGCCCCGGTGAGGCGGGTGTTGACGGGGCCGGCCGCCGCCCTGCCCTACCACGGTTTCCGCTCGTTCAGCGACCGGACGATCGTGCGCCGGAGGGCGAGGAAATCCACGCTGCCGGTTTCCCGCCAGATCACCCGGCCCTCCGGATCGATGAGGACCGTGTAGGGCACCACCCCCTGCCACGTGGGATCGAAGGCATCGATGAGCGGTTCGCGCTGCGCGCTGCCGAACAGGAGGTTGCGGCACGAGGCCTGTTGCCGCCGGAGAAACTCGTGCACCCGCTCGCGCTCGTCGGGTCGGTTCAGCGAGACGGTGACCAGATCGAACTCCCTGTGCCGGTACATGCGCCAGGTGGTGACGAACTCGCCGAACTCGGCCACACACGGCGCGCACCAGGTGGCCCAGAAGGTGACGAGCCGGAACTTTCCCGTGCGCTCGTTGAGGCGCAAGGCGCGCAAGCCGGCCTCGTCCACCAGTTCGAGGTCCACGGGTTCCCGGGCCAACCTTTCCAGAAATGCGCGGTTCTGCGGGATCTTGTCGGACCACTTGATCGAGCAACCCACTACCTTGGTCTGCTTGACCTCCGGGTCGCGTCCGGCCAGGAGGGCGTCGAGCGCTTCGCGCAACCAGTGGCGCCGGACATGTTCCACCCGTTCGGAATCGTCCACGGCGCCCACGTACCGGAGCCGCCGTTGGTCGTCGAAGACAAACACATGCGGCGTGGCCACAGGACCGTAGGCGCGGGAGACGTCTTCCGCGTCGCCGGCGTACAGGTAGGGATAATTGAACTGGCGTTCCCGGGCCCGGAGCTTCATCTCGGCAAACGAATCGCCCATGTCGCTCCAACCGAGCTCGTCCAGGCGGACCGCCTCGGGCACGTTGGGGCTGATGGCCACCAGGGCCACTCCTTTCGGGCGGTAATCCTCGACGATCTGTTTCAGGCGCGGTTCGTAGTACTGGGCGGTGGGACAGTGATTGCAGGTGAAGACCACGACCAGGATCCGCGCGCCGTCGAAGTCTTTCAATGCCCACCGGCGTCCGTCCACGCCCGGCAGATCGAACTCCGGCGCCCGCGCCCCCAACGGCAGTGTGCGGACCTCCGCCGCCGTCGCCGCACCCATGTACAAGGCCAGGCCCAACATGCCGAGGAGCGTCCACCGGTTCATGCGGCGATTCTACGCGGGCTTGGCGCGGCCGCGCAAGCAGGGCCTGTCCAAGCCGTGTCGGGGAACCGCGCCCGGGCGCCCGCGGAGGGCGTCGGAGGCCTTTCCAACCGGCCGCGCGGCGGTTACCTTGAACGGACCGGTCCCGGTTGGGTGGCCCGGATCGGAAACCATGCATCGAACTCAACGACCCATGGCAGTCACGGAAGCCGAACTGCGTGCGATGGGCGTGCCCGAGGGCGAAGCCCTCCGGCAGGCACGGGCATTGGTCGAGCATTGGGAGACGGCCGGGAAGGATCCCGAACAAATTCGATCCGACCTCGCCGCCGTAGTGGCGGATCCCGAACCTTTCCGTGGCGATCCCGAGCGGGGACCCCTGGCCCGGGCGCTTCTGGCCGCCCCCACCCTGCCCCTGCCCAACAGCGGCGGCGCGCCCTGGCGGCAATGGGGCGACAAGCTCGACGCAGAAGCGGTTCAACAGATGGAACGGGCCTGTCGGCTGCCTGTTGCGCTGGCCGGGGCACTGATGCCGGATGCACACGTCGGTTACGGCCTCCCCATCGGCGGGGTGCTGGCCACCGACAATGCGGTGATTCCTTTCGGCGTGGGCGTGGACATCGCCTGCCGCATGAAACTGAGCGTGTTGGATCTGCCGCTGGAAGATCTCGAGCGCCGCAAGGACCGCCTCATCCGCGCCATCGAGAACGAAACCCGGTTCGGCGTCGGCGCGACCTTCCAGCACCGTCGCGATCATCCGGTCATGGACGAGGACTGGTCGGTCAGCCCGGTCACGCGACAGTACAAGGACCGGGCCTGGGCGCAGCTCGGCACCAGCGGCAGCGGCAATCACTTCGTGGAGTTCGGTGTGCTGACGTTGCACGAACCGCTGCGAGGTCTGCCGCCGGGTCAATACGTGGCGCTGCTGAGTCACAGCGGCAGCCGCGGCACCGGCGCGGCTGTCTGCGATTATTACAGCCGGCTGGCCCAGGCCAGGCATCCCAAGTTGCCGCGTGAACTGCGGCATCTGGCCTGGCTGGATCTCGACACTGCCGAGGGTCAGGAATACTGGGCGGCCATGGAGCTGATGGGCAAATACGCCGCCGCCAATCATGCCTGCATCCACCGGCACATCGCGCGGAACCTCGGCGTGCCCATCCTGCTGGAGCTGGAAAACCACCACAATTTTGCCTGGAAAGAACGCCACCGCATCGGGGGCCGGGAACGCGAGGTCATCGTGCACCGCAAGGGGGCCACGCCCGCCGGGCGCGGCGTGCTGGGCATCATTCCCGGATCCATGGCTTCGCCGGCATTCGTCGTCCGCGGCAAGGGGAATCCGGCCTCGCTGTTTTCCGCCGCCCACGGGGCCGGCCGCGTCATGAGCCGCACGGCGGCAATGAAGAGGTTCAATTGGAAAGAGGTGCAGCGGTATCTGAAGGAACGCGGCATCACCCTCATCTCGGCCGGTCTGGACGAGGTGCCGATGGTTTACAAGGACATCCGCGAGGTGATGGCTGCGCAGTCCGATCTGGTGGAGATCGTGGCGCAGTTCGATCCGCGCCTGGTCAAGATGGCCCCGCACGGTGAGCGGCCGGAGGATTGAGGGGTCGTCTCCGACCGCCCGGGTGCACCACGGAGACACGGAGTTCAACACAAAGACACCGAGAGGATTTTTACCAGAAACCACGGAGGCACAGAGAACACAGAGATCTTCACAGAGGAGAAACAAGATGTCTCAAGAAACCAATACTGCTGGGCCGGGCAAGCAACCGGCTGGCACAAGAGACTGGCAATACCAAACATGCCAAGAACACCCACACGCGCCCCGCATGAAATGCCCTTTAAGGTGATGGAGCGCATGGTCCACCTGTAACATCCAGACTGCGTCTCTGTGCTACTCCTCTGTCTCCTCCGTGCCTCCGTGGTTGAACAAGAGGTGTTTCCTTCTCCCGGCCTGGGTGGTTACAGGACAAGAGACGCCCCGGCCGCGGTCCCGGCAAGGTTCCTCCTCCGGGGCTCCCGGGTGCGTCCGGGAGCCGTGATGGAGCACCGAGACACGGAGTTCACCACGGAGACACTGTGAGGATCTCAAAGATAAACCACAGAGGCACCGAGAACACAGAGACTGGCACAGAGAAAAAAGGAGAGTGTTCCCACACAACTGACGTTGCCAATGGTTACCCGCCGGCCCGAACAGCCGAATCGCCACACAGGATAACAACCAACTTTAACGGACACAGCTCGATGCCAATGGGCAACATGATCATGTAAAAGGAAAAGAAAAATCCCTGGGTTTCTCCTCTGTCTCCTCCGTGCCTCCTTGGTTGAACAAAAGGTGTTTCCTTCTCCCGGCCTAGGTGGTTACAGGACAAGGCAGGTCCCGACCGCGGTCCCCGCACGGTTCCGCCTCCGGGTCTCTTGGGTACGTCCGGGAGCCGTGCTGGACCACGGAGACACGGAGTTCACCACGGAGACACCGAGAGGATCTTTACCATAAACCACAGAGACACGGAGAGCACAGAGAGCATCACAGAAGAGAAACAAGAGGTCACAAGAAACCCATACCGTCGGGCCGGGCAAGCAACCGGTCGGCACAAGAGACTGGCAATGCCGCCCACGCTAAGAACACCCACACACGCCCCGCATGAAATGCCCTTTAAGATGATGGAGCGCATGCTCAACCTGTAACATCCAGACAGTGTCTCTGTGCTTTGCCTCTGTGCCCTCCGGGCCTCCGTGGTTGAAAAGAAGGTGTTTCCTTCTCCCGGCCTCCATGGTTACGGGAAAGGCAGGTCCCGGCCGCGGTCCCCGCACGGTTCCGCCTCCGGGGCTCCGCGATTTGCTCCGGGGCTCTGCGGTGGCAGCGTCGGTTGCCGTGCGTGAGTGAAAGCAAAAAGGGCGCGGTTCGAACCGCGCCCCGCTCACCAGAGCCAGGAGAGCAACTGGGAGGAACTTTTAAATCAACGCAGGGACCGTCGCCCGCGCATCAGCAGGAACAACAGCCCACCGCCCAGGCCCAAGGCCAGAACGTTGGGTTCCGGAACCACGGCCTGTACCCGGGCAGCAAAATCCATCGGGATGCCCCACTGATTGGTCTTGAGCAACCAGCCGGGGTTCAGCGGGTCGTTTTCCCAATAGCTGGTGTAGCTGTTGCCCACGGTGGGCGGGCTGTAGACGTCCAGACCGGCGCTCTCGCCTGCGTTGGGGTCCACGTTGAGGAACTGGACCGACCACGTAAAGGAGTCCGGAACGATGACCGGGTTGCCCCCGTTGCCGGCCAGCAACGTGGCATAATCCAAGACGATGGTCTGCCGGGCTGTCTCCACGATGCTGAAGGGTCCGCTGTCGTAGAGGATCGTGCCAGGAGCAATGAAAGCGTTGTGACTGCTGTAGTAAGCGTCGTTGGCGTAGAAACGGACGCGGATCTGCTCGTCACCGGAGAAGTTCTGGCCCCAATACTGGAAGCGGAATTGCGAGATCATCCGCTCGGGTCCCGGTGCCAGAATGATCTCGTCACCCACCTCTGCGCCGCCGGGGTTGAAGCGGATCAACTGGTCGTTGGAGGAGTTGTCGTACACCAACGTCTGGGCAGTGGCCATCATGCCGAAACCACCCACAATCGCAGCGGTGAGTAAAACCTTTGCGCTATTCATCGTTCAAACTCCTGGCTCAGACGTTCTAGACTCCTTCTGCAGTTCGACGCCAGATTATGTCGCAAGCGGCCAGCTGTCAACGGTTTTTGCAAAAAATTTTTCGGTGCCGCGAACCGGGCCTGAAGACCTGCCTGATGGGACGTACCGAGCAGGGATTCCGCCCTGCTCTACGGTGAGTTCTCGCGTCCGACCCGCCGCCCTGCCGAGGCGGGCTGGCGGGCCGTCCCATATGCCCGCGTGCCCGGCGGCAGCCCCACAGGGTCGAGCCCCGGCCCAGTGGGGGATGCTGGGATTCTCTTCCGGCCGGCTTTTCCCCACAGGAGGCTCGCGGTGGGGTGTGGATTGGGGAAACCGATCCCGGCCACTTCGGTCGCCCCGGGCGGCAACAGGTCGGTCAGAGAGGCTCGGGACCGGATGTGCCGGCGGTTCCGGCCACGGATGATTTGCGGCATTGAAGGCCGGGCGGGCGTCTGGTTGAATACGGGGCGCGATGAAGCTGACGCGACCCAGTGCCGTCCCGGAGCCGTGGACGGAGCGCCGCCAGGCGGCCTTGCTGACGCTGCTGGCTGACGAAGATCCCGCGGTATTCGAAGCGGTGCGCGCCCATCTGCTCAGCCGGGGGCATTCGGCCGCGTCCTGGCTGCGTCAACATCTGATTCATCCGGACGCGCTTCTGCGGCGCCGCGTCAGGTCCATCCTGCTGGAGATCGAGCGGCGGAACGCAGACGACCAGTTTCTTCAGTTCTGTCTTCGGAGTCCGGAACACCTGGACCTCGAACTGGGTCTGATTCTGCTGGCCCGGACCCGTGACCCGGAGATCAACCCGGAGGGTTACCAGGCATTGCTGGACAGCTACACGGCGACTCTCCGGGAGCGGATCAAGCCGCGCAGTCACGCCCGCACCCGGATCCACGTGATCAACTCCTTTTTTTACAACGACCTGGGGATCTTCCCGACGGACGATTTTGCGCTCAAACCGGAGACGACCTACCTGGACGAGGTGCTGGCCAAGGGTCTGGCCAGCACGGTGGCGGCGGGGGTGTTGTACCTGGTCCTGGGGCGGCGGCTGGGCCTGCCGCTGACGGGGATTCATTTGCCGGGGCTGTTTTTCTGCCGTTACCAGACCTCGACGGCCGAGATTTTCATCCAGGCGTCTCATGAAGGGGCGCTCATGAGCCGGGCGACGGCGCTGCGTTACGTGCGCGAATCGCTCCCGGACGCCACGGAAGCCGATCTCAGGCCGGCCAGTGCCCGCCAGTTGCTGGCTGCGGTGTGCGCGCAGCTTTATGCCGCGCACTCCAGTGCCGGCCAGAAGGAGGAGGCCGCGCGGGTGCGCCGCTATCAGCTGGCGCTGGAACGTGAGCGTGGCTGAGCAAACCGCCAGAGGCCGCCGTGCCACGACACCGATCCAGACATCGCCCCCGATTTGGCCGGCTGTTGCTCGGCCGGCGTCATCTGCCTCCGGAAGAGAAGGAGCGAAGGCGGTTCTATCTGCTGCCCGGCATGGGCGGGCGCGCTTATTTCCGCAAACAGCGGCGGATCCGCATGGCGGCGATCGGGGTGGGTTTGGTGGTCTCGGCCTTTGTGGCCTTTTTGCTCTGGTTGCTGAACAGCCGGCCCTTCCCGCGCTGAAGGCCGTTGACCCCGCCTTGACATCAACCGGGGTTGCACGCTCCATGCTCGACCCATGACGCAGGGAACGGCAGCAAGCCAGAGCGATCGCTTTTACGTGGTGTTGATGGCCGGGGGGCGTGGCGAAAGGTTCTGGCCCCTGAGCCGGGGTGACACGCCGAAGCACCTGTTGCCGCTGTGGAACGGGCGTTCGCTGTTGCAACTGGCGGTGGAGCGGGTGGCGCCGGTCGTGCCGCGGGAGCGCATCCTGGTCATCACCACGGTGGGCCAGGCGCCGAAAGTGCGCCGGCAACTGGGCGATCTGCCGGCGGGGAACGTGATTGTGGAGCCGGTCGGGCGCGACACCTGTGCCGCGGTGACGCTGGGAGCCGCCCTGGTGGGGGCACGCTGTCCCGATGCGGTGATGGCCATGCTGCCGGCCGACCACATCATTCACGACGTGCAGGCGTTCGGCACCGTGCTTCGGGACGCACTTTTGTTGGCCGCCCGCGAGCCGGTGATCGTGACGCTGGGCGTTCCGCCAACCGAACCGGCCACGGGTTACGGATACATCCGCTTGGGTGAAACCCGGACGACCGGCCCGGCCGACCTGCCCGGGGGAACGCGGTTTTACAACGCAGAGGCGTTCGTGGAAAAGCCCTCGTTGGAGCGGGCGCGGGAGTACCTGCAGAGCGGGCGGTACCGGTGGAACGCGGGCATGTTCATCTGGAGTTACGCGACCCTGTTGGAGGGATTGCGGGAGCATCAACCCCGGATGCACGAGACCGCCCTTCGCTGGGTGGAGACGGCCCGCACGCGGCCGAGCCGGCTCCGTGAGGTGCTGGTCCGTGAGTATCCGGAATTGCCGCGCATTTCGATTGACTACGCCCTTATGGAGAAGGCCCGGAACGTGGTGGTGGCCGATGCCACGTTCGACTGGGACGATGTGGGGTCGTGGACGGCCCTGGCACGGCATCTGCCGGCCGGCGAGAACGGCAACGTGTTCGAAGCCGAGGCGGTGGCGGTGGACAGCTCGGGAAACCTCGTCTACGACGCGCGGAGCCGGGGTACCCGGACACCGGTGGCCCTGGTGGGCGTGCAGGAGACGGTGGTGGTGCTGACCCGCGACGCCGTGCTGCTGGTCCACAAGTCTCAGGCGCAGAAGGTCCGGGAGCTGGTGCGCAAACTCGAGGAAGACCCGCGCTACCGCAAGTTGCTCTAGAGGGGTGGCGGTCCGGGACGGCCCGCCGGCCCCGTCCCGGGTGGCATTTGCGGGAGTTTCCGGGTGTGCCGCTCCGGCGTGGACGGAAGAGCCCGCAGGCCCTTCACTGCCGGGTAGGCTCGGCGGGTTGCAACGCCTCCGGGCCCACCGTCTCGGCCTCGACAAACTCGCGTCCCAGCGCACCGGGTTCCTCGCCCTTGTGCCGGCGCGCCAGCAACATGTAGAGGGACGGAATCACCAACAGGGTGAAGAGGGTCCCCAGCGCCATTCCGCTGACGATGACCAATCCGATGGAATTGCGCGCCGCCGCGCCCGGCCCGCTCACCAGCACGAGCGGGAAATGTCCCGCCACGGTGGCCACGCTGGTCATCAGCACCGGGCGCAGCCGGATCAGTGCGGCCTGTCGAATGGCCTGCAATTTGTCCAAGCCGGCCCGCTGCAGCTCGTTGGCGAACTCGACGATCAGGATCCCGTTTTTCGACACCAGCCCGACCAGGGTCACGAGCCCGACCTGCGAGTAGATGTTCAGGGTGGTGGTCCAACCGGAGGTGAAGAATGGCGTGTTGGGGTCGGGCATCTTCAGGAAGCAGAAGATCAGTGCGCCGAACATGGCAAGCGGGACCGATCCAAGGAGGATGATGAGCGGATCGCGGAAGCTGTTGAACTGGGCGGCCAGCACCAGGAAGATCAGCGTCAACGCCAGGGCGAACGAGGGGAGGAACCGGCTGCCTTCGACGCGCAACTGGCGGGACTCACCGGTGTAACCGATCTGGTAACCGGCCGGCAGGATCTTCGCGGCTTCCTCCTCCAGGAAGCGCAGGGCCTCATCCAATGGCCGGATGGCCACGCCGCTGAGTTTGACCGCGTTGAACTGCTGGAACCGATGCAGCGCCCGCGGCCGGGTGCGCGATTCCAGCCGGGCAAAGGTGCTCAGCGGCACGGGCCGGCCGTCCGGCCCCCGGACGTACGTGTGTTCGATCTGCTCCGGTGTCAGCCGTTCGACCCGCAATGCCTGGGGGATGACCTTGTAGCTGCGCCCCTGGAGGCTGAAACGATTCACGTAGTTTCCGCCCAGCAACGTGGCCAGGTCGGACCCCACCGATGCCAGGTCCAGCCCCATGGCGGACACCTGGTCGCGGTCCAGGACCAGTTCCACCTCCGGCTGGTCCAGTTTCGTGTCGAGGATGGGCGGGAAGGCGAACAACCCGCTGGCTGCCGCTCTGCGCTGCAGTTCCTCGGCAAACCGGAGGATCTCGTCCGGTTCGGCAGTGGAACCGATCACGAATTCGACCGGGAACGACCCTCCGCCCGGCAGGGGCGGCGGTGTCACCACCATGGTACGGATGCCGGGGATGCGGTTGACCGCCTGTTGCACCTCCGGCACGACCTCGAAGACCGTGCGTTCGCGCCGGGACCAGGGTTGGAGCACCAGCCCGCTGAACCCGTTGTCGCCAAAGGTGATTTGGAAGGTCTGCAGCGCCTCCGGCACCTTGAGCAACTCCTGATTCAGCAGCTCGGTGTAGAAGGTGGTCTGCTCCACGGTGGCATCGGCCGGCCCCTCCACGATGCCGAAGATCACGTTCTGGTCTTCGGGCGGGGCGAGCTCCTTGGGTGCCATCTGGTACATCGGGATGACCAGCAAACTCAGTCCCAGCCACAGGAGGTAAACCGCGGGCC
This sequence comes from Limisphaera sp. 4302-co, assembly GCF_049537155.1. Taxonomy (NCBI): domain Bacteria; kingdom Pseudomonadati; phylum Verrucomicrobiota; class Verrucomicrobiia; order Limisphaerales; family Limisphaeraceae; genus Limisphaera; species Limisphaera sp. 4302-co. The sequence goes on along the minus strand of NZ_JBMVQZ010000007.1, from coordinate 181,973 downwards.
GGGCCGACAAGGTGGCGTCGAGCACCCTCGCGTAACCGGCCCGGAGCCGGTCGAAGGCCCGGTTGACCCATCCGGCCAGCCCGCGCGCCTCGCGGTCCGGATCCAGCAGCCGCGCCGACATCACCGGCGACAACGTCAGCGCCACCACGCCGGAGATGAAGACCGCGCCGGCCAGGGTGAAGGCGAATTCGCGGAACAGGGCCCCGGTCAACCCGCCCTGGAATCCGATGGGGGCGTAGACGGCCGCCAGGGTGATGGTCATGGCGATGACCGGCCCCACCAGCTCCCGTGCGCCCAGCACGGCGGCGCGGAAGGGCGAAAGCCCCTCCCGCACGTGCCGTTCCACGTTCTCCACCACCACGATGGCGTCGTCCACCACCAGGCCCACCGACAACACGATGGCCAGCAAGGTCAGCAGATTCAGGGAGAATCCGAAGAGTTGCATCAGGAACACGGCACCGATCAGCGAGACGGGGATCGCCACCAACGGCACCAGCACCGAGCGCAGCGAGCCCAGGAACAGATAGATCACCACCGCCACGATCAGCAGCGTCTCACTCAACGTGCGCAGCACCTCCCGAATGGCGTTTTCGATGTATTGGGTGGCGTCGTAGGCGATGGCAGCCTCCAAGCCTGTGGGCAGGTCCTTTTGGATGGCTTCCACCTCGGCCCGGACCCGGCGGATGACGTCCAGCGTGTTGGCCGTGGGCAACACCCAGACACCCATGAAGACCGCCCGCCGGCCACTCATGCGCACCTCGCTGTCGTAGTCTTCGGCGCCCAGGACCACGTCAGCCACGTCCCTCAGCCGGACCAGCCGATCGCCGTTCCGCTGGATGACCAGGTTACGGAATTCCTCGGCCGACTGCAGATCGGTGTTGGCGGTCAGGTCCACCTGGACGAGCGCACCCTTGGTCCGACCGACGGCGGCCAGGAAATTGTTGGCCTGCAGGGCCCGGCGAACGTCCTCCGGTCCGAGCCCGTAGGCCGCCAGCCGATCGGGCTTCAACCAGATCCGCATGGCAAACGTGCGCCCGCCGAGGATGTCGGCGCGCTGGACCCCCTCGATGGCCGACAGCCGCGGTTGCACGACCCGGACCAGATAATCGGTGATCTGGTTGGCCTCCAGAATGTCCGAGGTGAAGCTCAGGTAGGCGGCGGCGATGGAACTTTCGGCGTTTTCGATGTTGATGACCGGGATTTCCGCCCCGGGCGGGAGATCGCCCCGCACCTGGTTGACCCGCGAGCTGATCTCCGCCAGGGCCTTGTTCGGATCGTAGTTGAGCTTGAGTCGAACCGTGATGGTCGAGACCCCCTGGCGGCTGACCGATTCGATGTAGTCAATGCCGTCGGCGGCGGCGATGGCCCGTTCCAGCGGGGTGGTGACGAAACCCCGGACCAGTTCCGGGCTGGCTCCGACGTACACGGTGGTCACGGTGATGGCCGCGTTGTCGCTGCGCGGGTACTGCCGGACGGTCAGCGTGAAGATGGCCTGCAACCCGGCGATGACGATCACCAGGTTGACCACCAAAGCCAGGACGGGCCGCCGCAGGAAAATGTCGGTGATCGTCCTCATGGGTCTGTCAACCGTCGGCCGGCCGCGGGTTCAGGCTCGGTTCCGGCGTGGGGAAATCGGTCACCGTGACCCGCATGCCGTTGCGGAGGCGGAACACGCCGGCGCTGACCACCTTCTGGCCGGGCTGGAGTCCGGCGGTCACGCTGACGAAATCGCCGCGGCGTCGTCCCAGTTTCACGAACTGCTGGCGGACCATCAGGGCGTCCGGGGCGTCGTTGGTGGCCGGTTCCACCACGAACACCGAATCCCCGTACGGGGCGTGCAAGACCGCCGGGGCCGGCACGACCCGCACGGTGTCGGCCTCCGGCAACACGACCGTGGCCTGCACGTACATCCCCGGGCGCAGAGCGCCGTCCGGGTTGGGAACGGTGGCTTGCAACCGCAGGCTGCGTGTCACCGGGTCGAGGTCCGGGTCCATCGCCGTCAGCGCGCCCCGGAAGGTTCGCCCCGGATGGGCGTCGGTGGTCACTTCCACTGTCAGGCCGGGGCGGATCTGGGGAACGGCCTGCTGCGGCAGGGCGAATTCCACGTAAACGGGATCGAGCGCCTGCAGCGACACGATGGGGGCACCTGCCTGAAGGTACTGTCCCACGTGCACCTCCCGAATGCCGAGCCGGCCGGCGAACGGTGCGCACACGGTCTTTTTGGCGATGGTGGCGCGGATGGCCGCCACGCGCGCTTCCGCTTCCTTCCAAGCGGCCTCGGCCCCGTCCAGCTCGGCCTGAGAGACCGTATGCGCCTCGAAGAGCGCGCGGATGCGCTCTCGCTCGAGTCGTGCCAGTTCGGCCCGGGCTTCGGCTTCCCGCAGTTCGGCCTGCTCGGTGCTGATGTCCAAACGGACCAGGATGGCACCCTCCCCCACCTCCGCGCCGGGTTCGAAACAGATTTCGCGAATCACCCCGGGCAACTCGCTGGTGACCCGCACGCCGCGGACCGGCCGGACCGAACCCACCGCGGTCCACAACCGCGGCCAGCTTTCCTCCCGCACTTCGAACACGGCCACGGCCTCGGTGGGTGGCGGCAGGTTCCGCGCCTGTGCGATCAGGGTGCGGATCTGCAGCGCCTTGATCCCCGCCAACCCGGCCGTCACGGCCAATCCGATCAACAATGCCCAAAAGATTTGTCGTTTCATGATCCCTTCCGCGAGCGTTGCGATGCTGCCGCAGAGGCAGCGGGGCCGGACGCGCCGCGCTTGCGCCCTGGCCCGGCCCGGGCCCCTTCCAGGAACAGATCCGCCAGGCGCTCCGCCAGATGCGGACCGGGACGATCCTCGTCGAACCAGAGCGAGGCGGCCAGGAAGGTGTGGGCCAGGCCGAACAACGCGTGCGTCAGCTCCCGCGCCGTCAGGGCCCGGGTCAACTCACCCCTGCCCTGCGCCCCGGCCAGCGCCGCGCACACCAGGTCGAAATTCCGGCGGCACAATTCCCGGCAGTCGAATTTGGGCGGGGCATCTCCCGGGGCGGCGAACATCGTGCCCAGGGCCAGTTGCAGCCATTGCCGGTTTTCTGCAAACGAGTCGAACCAGGTTTTGAACACCGCCGTCAGACGGGTGCGGATGTCGCCGGCTGATCCGAGAGCGGCCTCCAACTGGCGGCGCCGGCTTTCGTGTGCCTCGGTCACCAGGGCACAAAAGAGGTCCGCCTTATCCCGGAAATGGTAGTACAGGGCCGGCTTGGAGACCCGCGCCGCGCGGGCGATGTCCTGAATGGCCGCGGCTGCGTATCCCCGTTCGGCAAAACACCGGAGTGCTGCCTGAAGGATCCGTTGCCGGGTCCGATTCCCTCCTGTCCGATCCGATTTCATTGAAAACTGACCGAACGGTAGGTCAGTCTCCGGGGCTGTCAAGTCACGGGCTTCAGGACCCCGCCGGGGGGAGGACCTCATGGCCGGCAGGGTCTGGCTGGGGATTCGGTTTCGGGTGCGATTCGAGACGTGGGGCTCCGTGGAGGGCCGGCTCCGCGCGTTCCGCAGGTGGTCTTTGGGAGGGGTCTCTCCGAAACGCGACGGCCGCGGGCGAGCCCGCGGCCGGTGGGAGACTGTTGCACAACCTTTCTGTGGGATCAGTCCGCGTACTTGACGCTGCAGCCGTAGGGCCGGGTCTGGGTCACTTCCGGTTTTTCACCGGCCAACAATTTGTTCACCACCTCGCGGACGTAGTTGCGGGCCTTGCGCGGGTCCCCACTGGACGAGGGCCGGTCGTCGACGGCGCCCTCGTAGACCAGCGTGCCGTCCTTGTCGATGACGAACATGTGCGGCGTGGTGCGCATGCCGTAGGCCTTGCCGATCGCACCGGAGCTGTCGTCCAGCCAGGCGGTGGCCTTGATGCCGAGCTCGTTCCATTCCTTTTGCGCGGCCTCGCGCGTGCGGTGGTTGGGATGGCCCGGGTGCACCGAGTTGACCACCAACCACACCACTCCCTTCCCGGTCAGTTCGGACTGCAGTTCCTGCATGGCGCCGGTTTTGTAATGGTTGCGCACGAAGGGGCAGTCGTAGTTGTACGATTCCAGCACGACGATCTTGCCCTTGTAATCGGACAAGCGATGCGTCTTGCCGGTGATGTCGGTGGCGGTGAAGTCGGGTGCCGGTTTGCCCACCTCGGCGGCGGCCAGGGCGGCCGCCACGCCGGCACCGAAGCACAGGGCTGTCAGGATTCGTTTCATGGCTTGGTTACTCCGCATCCAGGGTTGACGTTACGTCGGCAACAGTACCCCGCCGATCCGGGTTGTCAAATGAACCCGGTCCGGTTGTTTGAGCCGGCCGGGCACCGGATCGGGCGAGCCGGCGGACTTCGCGGAGTGTGCAGGGGCTGGATGCTGCGTCCGCCGTGCCCTGTCTGCGTGGCGACGCGGGCCGGGTCACTCGACAAAGCGCGCCGGTTTGATACGTTTCGGATGTGAGTTTTCTGGCCGAGTTTGAGACCCTGCCGTGGGAGAGCCTGCTGCGGCGCGCCCGGACGGCCTCCCGCGCCGCGGTGCGGGAGAGCATGGACCGTGGTTCGCTGACGTTGGCGGACTTTGCCCATTTGATTTCGCCCGCGGCCGGTGAATGTCTGGAGGAGCTGGCGCGTCGTTCGCACACGCTGACGGTGCGGAGGTTTGGCCGGGTCATCCGGTTGTTTGCCCCGCTCTACCTCTCCAACGAATGCGTCAACATCTGCCGGTACTGCGGTTTTTCACGGAACAATCCGATCCTGCGTGTCACGCTGACCTTGGAGGAGGTGCTGCAGGAGGCCCGTGCGCTCAAGGCCCAGGGGTTCCGGAACATCCTGTTGGTCGCGGGCGAGCATCCGCGGTTTGTTTCCCCGGCCTACCTGCGCGATTGCGTGGCAAGGGTTCATGGGGAGGTGCCTTCCGTTTCGCTCGAGGTCGGGCCGCTCACGGTTGAGGAATACCGTCCCCTGGTGGCTGCAGGGGCCGAAGGTTTGGTGGTTTACCAGGAGACCTACGACCGTGCCGTGTATGCCGAGATGCACGTGGCCGGCCCCAAGCGGGATTTTGCGTGGCGACTGGAAACGCCCGAACGCGCCTACGCCGCGGGATTCCGCCGGCTGGGCATCGGCGCCCTGTACGGGCTGGCCGACTGGCGGTTCGAGGCCCTGGCGGTGGCGGCGCATGCGGCCTACCTGCTGCGACATTGTTGGAAGGCGTTTCTGACCATCTCGCTGCCGCGGCTCCGCCCTTGTGCGGGCGAGTTCCAACCGCTGACCCACATGAGCGACCGTGAGCTGGTCCAACTGGTGTGCGCCTTCCGCCTCATGTTCCCTGACGTCGGGCTGGTCCTTTCCACGCGCGAGTCGCCGAAGCTGAGGGACGGGCTGATTCCGCTCGGCATCACACTGATGAGCGCCGGCAGTCACACCGAACCCGGCGGCTATACGGGCGCCGGGCGGGACCACGTGCATCAGACCGTCCGGGGACGCATCGTGGAGGCGGGGGCCAGCGAATGGGCCGCCTCCGGTACCCCCCCGGGCCCCGGCGCCACGGAGCAGTTCGCCATTGCCGACACGCGGTCGGCTGCCGAGGTGGCCCGTCGGATCGCCGCCCTGGGGTATGAACCTGTCTGGAAGGACTGGGACGCCGCCCTCGGGGGGCTGCCCGAATCGGAACCGGACGATGGAACGCCTGCCTCCACCACATCCACCCGGACCGCCCCCGGCACAGAAACTGCCGCCTGCAGTTGTGGTCGCGCCACCGGGTTCTGAAACCGTTCCGGAGGCCGATTTCGGCCGGCGCCGGGAGTTTCGTGCGCTGCTGCACGGGGACCGTCCCTGGCTGGGGCTGGCGCCCATGCAGGACGTAACCGATGCCCCTTTCTGGGGGCTGATCCAACGACGGGGCGGTGCGGACGTCTACTGGACCGAGTACACCCGCGTCCATGCCACCTCACGGCCGGAAAAGGCCGTGGTTCGTTCCATTTTAGAGAACCGGACGGGCCGGCCGGTCGTGGTCCAGATGATGGGTAACGACCCCGACGCCCTGGCCCGGACGGCGCGCGAACTGGAACGTCTCCCGGTGGCGGCGATCGAACTGAACCTCGGTTGCCCGGCCCCCGTGGTGTACCGGAAGTGCGCCGGGGGCGGCCTGTTGCAGGAGCCGGCCCTGTTGGATCGTGTCCTGGGCCGGCTCCGCGACACTGTCACCCTGCCGCTGAGTCTCAAAACCCGGATCGGGTTCGAGTCGGATGAGGCGTTCGACCGGCTTTTGGAACTCTATGCCCGTCACCGGCCCGACCTGGTCATTGTTCACGCGCGGACCGTGGTTCAGGGATACCGCCTGCCTGTCCGGTACGATCTCATTCGACGCGCGGTGGAACGTCTCGACTGCCCGGTTCTGGCCAACGGTCACATTTGCGAGGCCCACCAAGCCCTCGGGCTGCTGTGGGAGACCGGGGCCCGGGGTTGGATGATCGGCCGCGCCGCCATCCGGAACCCGTGGATCTTTCGGCAGATCCGGCAGGCACTGGCGGGAGAACCCATTGTCAAACCGACCGGACGCGATCTGCTCCGATACATCGAACAGCTTTGGGAAACCTACGCCACGCCGGGCTATCCGGAACGGCTTCAGACGCAGCGCCTCAAGTTGTTCACCAATTTCATCGGCGAAGGGCTGGGACCTGATTCGGATGCGTTCCTTTTCGAGATCCGACGCACCCAGACCCGGGCAGGGTTCTTCGAGGTCTGCCGGCGCTACCTGGATCACGACCGCCCCCTGGACCTCGTGCCGGTCGCAACGCCCGGAGCCCCGCAGGGAGTCCCGGCAGGGGGTTAAGCACCCCGGCTGCCCGGAGTGGCCAACCGGTCAATCCGGCGGGCCAGCTCGAGGTCCTTATCCGTGATTCCACCGGCATCGTGGGTGGTCAGCGAGAACGTCACACGATTCCAGCGGATCTGGATGTCCGGATGATGCTGCAGCCGCTCGGCCAACCGGCCCACGCGATTGACCAGCCGCAACGCATCCAAGAAATCCGCCCGTTCGAAGGTTCGTTCCAGACAACCCCGCCGCTTCCGCCAGCCCGGAAGGCTGCGTAGTGCCTGGCGCAACGTTTTGGCATCCAGTGGCTGCATGTGCCCAACCATGCCGCATGCCGGGGCGATTGCAACCCCCGGTCACAGGACGGGCGGCTGGTCTTGGAACGGCGGTACGTCTGCCCGAAGAGGGGCCTGGGATTCAGGCGCCTCCCGGCGCACGGCCCGCCACATGCACAGGCTGGTCCAGCCCGACCATAACCAGGCCAGTCCGAAGAGTACGAACCCACACTTCAACCGTGCCAGGTTCGGGACGTGAAAGGATTCTCCTTCCATGGAGCCGGCGGCGCGCCACGCGCCCGCGATCATCTCCCCGAACCACCAAAGCACGAGGAGAAAGCCTGCCAGGGCCAGCGTGAATTGGCCCGCTCCTGCCCGACGGTGGCCCATCCACCAGGAGCCCAGCCCGGGCGTGGCCAACTGGTTGGCCAGGATCGCCAACCGGACCCGATCCCGCTGGGTCAACCCGGGCTTGGAAGCGCGAGCTCGCACGGCCCAACGCCCCTCAGGCACCGCCCGCCTGCCGGCCGAAGGCTGCCTGCACCTCGGGCTGGTAGAGCACGATCAGGGCCCAGATACCGATCGGGAGGCCGAGCAGACAGCACGGCGAGGTGCAGGGGATCACGGCCAGAATGGCCGCTGTCAGCGCCCAACCGAAGCTGCGAATCTTCAGCATCTGCCATGCCCCGTACGCCACCAGCGCGGCCAGAACCAAGCCCAGCAAGCCGCTGATCATGCTCAGGCTGGAGCCGAACTTCTCCATGAGCTCGGCCACCTCTGGCGGAATTTCGGCATGAGGAAGCATGAAAGACCTTTTGCCGGCCGCCGACGAAACCAAGGTGATCAGGTTCATCAACCCGCCCAACCCTGCGGTGATCAGCAACCCGATGGCGGGCCCGGAGACCTTCGAGGCGGCAACCGGTCCGGCACCGGGAGGGACCGGCGATGGCGGGATGGACCCCGCTGCGGTGCCAGCGGGCCACAGGTCGGCAAACTCCGGGAACTCCCGCAACGGTTTCCATTCGTTCGAACCCTGCAGACAGGCGCGGGTCTCGGCATTGGCGCGGTTCTCGCGCACCCATTGCCGGATCTGCTCAGCTGAAACCGGACCGTACTCCCTGCCGTCGCCTCCGATGATCTTGTACATGGCCAGACTCCCTCGCGTGGTTGTCGGGGCCGAGCATGAGCCGCGCCCTGGGCTCCGGCAAGTCCCAACCCCACCCGGCCGGGCGGGCCGTCCGGCCCGGTGGGGAAAGTCTTCAGCGGGCCTGCTGGCGGAGGAACCGAGGTCGGGACCTCGGCCAACGAAGAGAGTCGGGCGCGGTCGGGCCGGAGACGATCTGTCCCCGGGGTTCACCTGACCGGTCCGGCAGCGAGGAGGACGGTGAGCACCCAGCCGGCGGGCCGTGCCGCCGCCTCGTGGCCGGCATCCTCGATGTCCGGCTCCCAAGGTGCGGGGGAAGGAGTGCAATCCGGGGCCGGCGGGGTTCCGGTTCGCCCCTTGCCCTTTTCGGCCGCTTTGCTAAGGTAGGGCCGCTTTTCCACCGGATGGCGGTGGCTTTTTGTTTTGGGATTTCCGAGGACGAACCGACACCGGCCGGATCAGCCGGCGCTGCCTTTTTGAGGAGAGCTACCAGTGAAGGTATTCAGCGGGACAGCCAACGAGCCGCTGGCGCGTGCCATTTGCCAGTACATCGGCATCGAGCTGGGACGGGCCACCATCCGCCCGTTCCCGGACGGCGAGACGTTTGTCAAGATCGAGGAGAACGTCCGCGGACAGGACGTGTTCGTGGTGCAGCCCACCTCCCCGCCCACGAACCACAATCTGATGGAGCTGTTCATCATGATCGACGCGCTGCGCCGGGCCAGTGCGCAGCGGATCACAGCCGTGGTCCCGTTTTACGGCTATGCCCGGCAGGACCGGAAAGACCAGCCGCGGGTCCCCATCACGGCCAAGCTGGTTGCCAACCTCATGGTGGCCGCGGGGGCAAACCGGCTGCTGACGATGGACCTGCACGCCCAGCAGATCCAGGGGTTCTTCGACATTCCGGTGGACCATCTCTACGCGGCCCCGGTGATGTACGCCTATTTGCGCCAGAAGAAACTGCCGAACCTGGTGGTGGTGAGCCCGGACGTCGGCGGGCTGAAGATGGCCTATGCCTACGCGCAGACGCTTCAAGCCGGTCTGGCCATCGTGGCCAAGCGCCGCCGCAGCGCCACCGAGGTGGAATCGCTGGCCGTCATCGGTGAGGTGCGTGGCAAGAACTGCCTGTTGGTGGACGACCTGACGGAGACGGCCGGCACGCTCGTTCAGGCGGCCGAGCTGCTGAGGAAAAAAGGGGCCCGCAAGATCCTCGCCTGCGTCTCCCACGCCATTCTGAGCGACCAGGCGGTTGAACGGCTCCGGAATTCCAAGATTGACGAATTGATCACAACCGATACTGTGTTCCGTCCGGTCATCACCGGGGTGAACATCACCACGCTGTCGGTGGCCGGGTTGTTGGGCGAGGCGATCAAACGGATCCACAACAACGAGTCGGTCAACTCGCTCTTCGAGTTCAACGGCGGCCGGACCAGTTGAAGGCCGTCGGGGTGCAACGTACTGACATGAAAGCCGTACCGCTGAAAGCATTTCCGCGCGTGCAGACGCGACGAAGCGGCGCCCGCAAGGTGCGGGCCGCCGGTCATGTGCCCGCCGTCATCTACGGCCGGCACATTCAACCGAAGCCGCTGCAGGTCCCGCGAAAAGATCTGGAAAACCTCCTCCATCACACCGTGGCGGAGAACGTTCTGGTGGACCTGAACGTGGAGGGCGATGAGAAGCCCCGGCGCCTGGCCCTGCTGCAGGAGATCCAGCGTCATCCCCTGAGCGGCGCCGTGCTCCACGTGGATTTCCACGAAGTGGCCGAGGACGAAAAGGTCACCGTGTACGTCCCGGTGGAAACGGTTGGCGAAGCCGTGGGGGTCAAGACCGGCGGCGGCATTCTGGAGCACGTGCTTTTCCGGGTCCGGGTGCGTGCCCTTCCCCGCGACCTGCCGGAGCAGATCGTGGTGGATGTCACCAATCTGCAGGCCGGTCAAAGCATTCACATTGGCGAGCTGCCGGTGCCCCCCGGGGTGGAGGTGCTGGGTGAAAAGACCGCCCCGGTGATCACCGTGGCCGTGCCTCGGGGTGAGGCCGAGGAAGCGGCCGCACCTGCCGCCGAGGCCGGCGCCCCGGCCGAGGCCGGTCAGGTGGAGATGATCAAGGAGAAGAAGGAGGAGACACCGGCAACCGAACCCAAGGAAAAGGGCGAGGCAAAAAAGAAAGAGAAGTAATCCGCATGCCGCGGATCCCGCTCACAGCCACAGCCAACCGGCGCATTCATGGACGAGTGGTACTTGGTGGCCGGTCTGGGCAATCCCGGTCCGCAGTACGAGCGAACCCGGCACAACGCCGGTTTCCTGCTGGCGGATCGGCTGGCGCGGCGCTGGCAGGCGGACTGGTCCTGGGAACGGGCCTTCGAAAGCCGGCTGGCCCGGGCGCTTCGCGGGGAACGGCGGGTGTTGCTCTGCCAGCCGCAAACCTATATGAATGCCAGCGGCCGGGCCGTGGCGGCTGTGGCCCGATATTTTCAGGTGCCCGCCGACCGGATCCTGGTCGTGGTGGACGACGCAGATCTGGCCCTGGGTCAGATTCGCATGCGCCCCGGTGGAGGGACTGGCGGACACCACGGGCTGGAATCCGTGACGGCACATCTGGGCACGCCGTCCTATCCGCGGCTGCGCATCGGGATCGGTCGCCAGCCCGGTGCCCGGGAGATCACCGCCCATGTGCTGGCACCCTTCGGCCCGGAAGAATGGGAGCGGCTGCAGGCGGTCCTCGACCGGGCAGCGGAACAAGTGGAGTGTTGGCTCGAGCACGGACTGGCACGGGCCATGAACCTTTACAACGGATGGGTCCAGTCCCCGTCCGGCAGGAGTGAAGCAACGTGAAACGGTACGAAGGTCTGTTCATCCTCAACACGGCCGGTCAGGAAGAAGGACTCAACGAGATCCTGGACCGGATCACTGCCGAGATCAAAGCCGTCGGCGGCCGGGTCGAAACCATCCAGAAGATGGGCCGGCACAGTTTCGCCCGGGTCGCCAATCGCAAGGTGACCTCCGGCTTCTATGTGAATTTCATTTTCGAAGCGCCGCCGGAGGCCATCGCCCAGCTCCGAAACAAGTTCGCCCTGTGGGAAGAGGTCTTCCGCGTCATGTTCACCCTCGCCCAGGCACCGGCCGCGGCCGCAGCCTGACATCCCGTCCGGCAGGAGGTGCGCCATGGCCAGCTTCAACAAGGTGATCCTCGCCGGGAACCTCACCCGGGACCCGGAGCTTCGCTACACCCCCAAGGGCACCGCCGTCGCACGCCTGGGCCTGGCGGTCAACCGTCGCTGGCGCACCGAAACCGGTGAACTGCGGGATGAAACCACGTTCGTGGACGTGGACGCCTTCGGCAAGACCGCCGAAACCATCGCTCAATATCTGAAAAAGGGCCGGGCCGTTCTGATCGAGGGTCGCCTGCGATACGACACCTGGGAAGACAAACAAACCGGCCAGAAACGCAGCAAACTCAGCGTCGTGCTCGAAAGCTTTTCCTTCCTCGATTCCGGCCGCGGCGAGGGTGCGGCTCCCAGCGCCGATGCCTCCCGTGCGCCGGCTGATGTTCCGGAGGTCGAGCCCCTGCCTCCGGATGACGACGTCCCGTTCTGAGAACCAACCTTCCCGGAGAATTTCCTATGGCCAAGATGCAAGTCATCCTCACCAGCAACATCGTCGGACTCGGGGCCGAGTCCGACCAGGTCACCGTGGCCGCGGGCTACGCGCGCAATTATCTCTTCCCGCGCGGGCTGGCCATTCCGCTGACGGCTGCCAACAAGCGCCGGCTGGAAGTCCTCCGCCAGCGCCGTGCCGAACGGGAGGCCCAGGAGTACAACACCATGTGCGAACTGGCCCGCAGCCTGGCCAAACTGGTCTGCGTGATCACCGTCAAGACCGGCGACGACGGCAAGCTGTTCGGCAGCGTCACCAGCGGTACCATTGCCGACGCGCTCAAGACCCAGTTCGATGTCGCACTCGACAAGAAGCAGATCCACCTGCCCGAGCCGATCAAGAGCCTCGGTGAGTACGAAGTCGAACTGCGGCTGCACCCGGAGGTCAAGGGCGTCTTGAAAGTACGCGTGGAGAGCAACAACCCGATGTTCCTGGCCCAGCAGGCTGCCGCCGCGGCCCAGGCAGCCCAGCAGCCCGGTGAGGCCGAAACCCAGGCCGAGGCAAAGGAATCCAAACCGGCCAAGGCCGCCAAAAAGGGTCAGAAGGGCGGCTGACCCTCGCCGCGGCCCGGCAAACATCCCTTCGCCGAGCGTCCCGCGCCGCCCCGGTGCGGGACGTTCATTTTCGACACCCCATCCTTTTTTGAGCCGGCGCCACCGGAGGCACGCGTACCCGGGGGCCGGTCACCTGCCCTGCACCCGAGAGCACTTGCCTCCGAGCCCGGTCGGCCCCTTGCCGTTTTCCCGCCGCAGCCGAGCCGCGCCTTCACGCAGGCGTGAATCCCGGCCGCCGACCGCCTTCGGATCATCTTCTTCGCCTTATCCGCCGCCCTGCGAAAACCGGGTCCCCCACCGGGGACGCGGCCTGACCCTCCCTCTTCTTCGCCCGCTGTTGCCGTCCACGGCCTCCATGGACAACAACGGAATGTATCGCGTCATCCCGGCAAAGGCCCGACGGCGACACCGACGAGCCGCTCGCCGTCGCCCGGCCCGACCCGTCCGGTATGAAGCAATCCAAATCAAGCGACGGGGCAACTTAAGTTGCTTTTTTGGCAAAACATGAGTAGGCGCCCCACGGGTGTGGGTCGAGAATGCCGGCAGCATGAAAGGTCGGTCGGCCAACCATGGCAACTCGAGAGCGCTTATGAAAGCATCCACTGGTTTCCCCCGCGGCGGTTTGGCGGGCGTGGTGGCGGGTCTGTTGGGTTTGTGGGCCGTGTCGGTCCCGGCCCAGTCGCCCATGCTGGTGCCCCGTCCGCTCACCCATCAGGACATTCACGACTACGGTCTGCCGGAAAACCTGCAGGTCTCGGGCGGGCTGGACACGGTGGGCATCGGCCAGCCGGTTTACCTGGAGGTGCTCCTGCCGAAGAGCATGACGAATGTCGTGGGCTTGACGTGGGAGCTGACACTCAAGCCGGTCGGCAGCACGGACAGCCTGGTGAAAAGTCCGCTCGGCCCGCAGGTGCCGCCGTTTGACCCACGCGCACAACTGGATTACAACGTGGCCGATCGGCGCCTGTTCAAGCCGACCGCAGCCGGCCAGTACACCGTCCAAGTGACGGTCAATCTGGGGGAGACGAACCTGGTCCTGCAGCGGAACGTTTCCGTGGGCACGTATCTGGGCGCCCAGACCTGCGCCCTTTGCCACAGTGGCGGCGCCATTGCCCAGAACAAGTATCAGCAGTGGCAGCAAACCGCCCATGCGACCTTTTTCCAACGGGCCATCAACGGCGAGGAAGCCCCCTACTACCGTGCCTCCTGCATCCAATGCCATGTGGTGGGCTATGACACGGATCCGGCGGCGGTGAACAACGGGTTTGACGATGTGGCCGCGCAGTTGGGCTGGACCTTCCCGGCCAGGCTGAGTCCGACCAACTGGGACGCCCTGCCCCAGCAGTTGAAGAACCTCGCCAACATCCAGTGTGAGAACTGCCACGGGGCCGGCAGCGAGCACGCCCTGGCGCTCGGCCAGACGAACCTGTTCAACTGGCCGCGCATCACGGTCAGCTACAGCGCGGGCGACTGCGCCCAGTGCCATTCCGAGGAACCCTATCATGTGTACCCGCTGCAGTGGGCGAATTCGAAGCACGCGGTGGCCGTGCGCGAGGAACGGACCGCCTGCGCCGGTTGCCATCAGGGCATCGGGTTCATCGACCGCATGAAGGGTGTGCCGGAAGGGCTGCGGCGCACGCAGTATGAGTCCATCAACTGCAGCGCCTGCCACGACCCGCACGACGCCACCAATCCGCATCAACTGCGTGGCATGGGTCCGGTCACCCTGGCCGACGGTTCCACGGTCGTGGACAAAGGCGGCAAGGGCCTGCTCTGCATGAACTGTCACATGTCCCGGCGGAACGCCACAAACTACGTGGAGGTCACCGCCGGCAGTCGCCTCTTCGGCCCGCACCACGGACCGCAGGCGGACATGCTGGTGGGCGCCAACGCGGTCACCTACGGCCAGGTCATCCCGAGCTCGGCACACTACCAGGTGGTGGGCGACAGTTGCGTGACCTGCCACATGCAGGACACCGAGCGAACGGATCCGGCCCATCTCCAGGTCGGCGGGCACACCTGGAAGATGGCCTGGGACACCGGGACCAACCGTGTCGAGCTGGTCCGGGCATGCGTGCAGTGCCACGGCGAGATCGAAACGTTTGATTTCCCGCGGCAGGACTACGACGGAGACGGCATCATCGAGGGCGTGCAGACGGAGGTGAAAGGTCTGTTGGAGAAACTGGCCATGATGCTGCCGCCGATCGGCCAACCGGTGGTGGCCAGCGACGATGCCACCCTCCGCACCTTCACCCGCGAACAGTTGCGTGCCCTGTACAACTACCTGTTCGTGCTGGAGGACGGCAGCTACGGCATTCACAATCTCAGCTATGCCGTGGGGCTGCTGAAGGCGTCCATCGCCAGTCTGAACGGTGATGCCAACAACGATGGCCTGCCCGATTGGTGGCAGCGGGCCTACTTTGCAGGGATCAACGATCCGATGGCCGCCCCCAACGCCAGCCCTGCCGGCGACGGTGTGCCCAACTGGCTGAAGTTTGCCCTCGGCCTCGATCCGCGCGTGCCCGGCATGACCCTGCCCGACGGTGTGGTGTTCGTCCAGGGCAAGAACCTCGGTGGCGGGGACGAGAAGGTCCGGATCTACACAGCGGCCGAGATCACCTTCGACACCAAGCCTGACAAACGGTACCAGATCCAGGTCGTCTCCACGCTGGGCGGCGGCTGGCAGAACATCGGCGAGCCCATCCAGGGCACCGGCCAGCCTGTCAGCTACCTGACGCCCACACGCGGCAACGTCCAGCAGTACTACCGGGTGATCGAGCTGGATTAACGGGCTTCCACGCACCACACACCCGACCGCAACAGCACCCCTTCCTGGCCTCCGGGAAGGGGTGCTTCTTTTTGGGCAACGGGACAGCATGGACACCTCGTCCCGAGGGGATGGAACCTCAGCATGCGGCCCGCAGCCAGCATCCCATCGAACGGTCGAAGGGAAATCCGGGTGAAGAATCGGACGGCCGCGCATGTCAGGTGTCCCATGCCCAGGTCGGCATTCCCAGGTCGGGCCGACAAGGTTCCCCCGCCGAAGGGCTGGGTGGGCAAACGGGAAGCACCCCCGCCAAGGTCAGGGAAAAATCGTTTCTTGTCCGCGCGGGGGCCGGCCTGACATGCGGGATTGCGGCCGGTTGGCGGCGGTGCTTTGTCAATCGCCCCCCAAACCGCGCAAACCGTTGACACAACGGGCCGGGTACGGGAACCGGCCGGGCGCAGGGCCGGGCGACCGGATCCGGGCCGGTTCGAACGCGTGTCGCTTCCCAAATTCATGACCGGTCCTCCGCCAAACCCGGGGGCGTGGTCGCGATCCGGCGAGGAGCAGGCCACACTGCCGGCGGGCATCCGTGTTCAGGTCTGGCGGTCCCGAAAAGCTGGTCGCTGTCACGACACTGCCGGGCGTGAGCGGTGCAGGATGGAAAACGCGCTGCGGGCGGCCTTCATCCCGGGTCCGCGAAGCGGCAGCCGGGCCCGGGACCGAACCGAGCGGCGCTCCATGGAAAAGAAACGGGTTCGGAAAGAGCTGTAAGCCGAATTCTGTCTGCTCCGGGCCTTTTGCTTGCCCGGAGGAGAGCATCATTTATCTGCGCGGCCAGAACCCGGGACGCGTTCCGCTTTCGCGGAACTGAAGCGGGCCACTTCGTACGTCCCCTATTTGGCCTTGCACCCGATGGGGTTTGCCGTGCCTCGTCGCTTGCGCGAACGAGCGGTGGGCTCTTACCCCACCTTTTCACCCTTGCCGGTGCGCCGGCCCGGCGGAAATCCGACCGGGTGGCACACAGGCGGTCTGTTTTCTGTGGCACTTTCCGTCGGGACGCCTCGCGGCGTCGCCGCCCGCGTGTATCCCGCGCCGGTTCCCGAGGGAACCGGGGGGTTACGCGGCATCGTGCCCTGTGGTGTTCGGACTTTCCTCCCCCGGAACCAGGTTCCGGAAGCGATGCTCCGCTCTTTCCGAACCCACAGAGAATCTACGCGGGAACGGTTCGGAGTTCAAACGCCGGGCCGCGACCGGCGGGGAGGCTCAAAAGCGCCACCTGAAGGTGAGGGCGCCAAACTCGCTGAAGTCCTGTTGGCTTTCGAATTCGCGTCCCCAGAAGACATAGGCGAAGGCCAACTGGCAACGTGATGATTCCCACACCGCCCCAACCTCGACCGCGGGAACCCACCATTCCTTGTCCACGGATGGACTGTCCTTCCAAGTGTTGCCGTCGAGGGTGATGTTGCGGCCCACGAGATTGCCACTGATGCCGCCGAAGAGGTAGGCGCCCCACCCGCCGGTCCGTTTGCCGTTGGAGCTTCGCCGGGGTGCCGGCGGAAGATGCACCATGCCGCGCATCAGCGTGGTCCCAAAGTCATCCGGGATCCGCCAACCGAGTCGGACCTGGGCACCCAACTGTCCCTGGGTAAGCACGTTTCCGAGCATCAGGTTCGCCATCGGCAGCAGTTCCAGAGCGCCTTCTCCGGGCCCGGTCCAGAGCCGGTACTTGCGCCGGTGTTCGTACACGAGATTGAGGATGGGCTCATTGTGCAATTGACTGCCCCAGCCCTGAGGGATGCCGCTGCCGATTCGTTTGTGCACCCATTTCTGGGTGTCCTCGGCCAAGGACCACGGCCCCACCACCCCGCTGATCAGTTTGAGACCGTGATAGGCCCTGCCCTCTTGGAAGTGGAAGGAAACGGCGCCGTACAAAAGACCGGCGTAGGGTCGGTCCATCGGATCCGGCACCGCGCGTCGCGTGTCTGCGGGTGTGACCATGATCTGGCCCGCTTCGAAGCTGACCGAGACCTGATCGGCCGCCCGACCGTGCCGGTCCGACCAGGATCGGAGCCAGCCGGGTTCGATTCGGAACAGTGCTAGCGAGATCCCGTCGGTGTAGAAGCGGTCGGTGCCACCGAAAGTGTCGTTTTCCCAACGAACGGACAAGGACCACCCCGGCTCGGCGGGGCCGACCGACTGTGCCCCTGCCCCGAAAAGAGGCGCAAGGGCCAGCGTTCCGGTCAGCAGCCGGCGCAATGTAGCCTGGCACATCATGGCCTTTACACGAAACCCACTTCGGCACGGCGTCCCCGGCCCTGCCGCGGTTGGAGCAAACCCTCCCGTTCCGGCCGCTGGCGCAACGGCGGTCTCGCGGCCCGACAGACCGCGCCGTGTTTGACCCTGTCATTTCCGGCCGGGGCCGGGCGTATCGGTGTCCGCTCAGGAGACCTTGATCACGCAGTTTTCCGAGCCGAAAGGATTGGGCACCCGCAGGGTGCACTCCGGGTCATCGCGCCACTCGCCGTCCACGATGAAGCGGTAATGATAGGTGCCCGGCGGGAGTTGTACCGTGACCGTCCAGATTCCGTCCGGCCCCTTGTGCATGGGGATGGCCTGCTGCTGCCAGTGCGTGAAATCACCTGCCAGCAGTACACTCATCGCCGTGGGCGCATTGAAGCGGAACGTCTGGCCGACCGGCGCAGCGGGCGCTGGTTCTTTCCGGGCCGTCTTGGCCGTGGTTTTGCGGGCCCGTTTTGTTGCCATAAACACCCTCCCTTTCCCCTTTGGTTTTCACACGGGCATGCACCAGGGCGGTGCCACTTTGCGCACCCGCCCATCTGCCCTACGTGGCCAGCTTGAACGGTTGTGGGCCGGGCGGCAAGTGTGGACGTGCCACGATCCGGTGACGGCGCGGCCCACCGGGACGCGGGGGCGGCCCGTGCCGCCGGTAGGAAGGGTTCCCGGGGACTTTCAACAGGACCGGCCGGGGGCCGGTGCGCGCCGGCCGCCCGGGGGGCCGGTGCGGATGTTGGCCCGGCCTTTTCAAAGGGCGGCTTCTGACCTAGGTTGTGGACCGGACAAAATCCGACGAAGCATGCCGAGCGTTTACATCAAAACGTACGGGTGTCAGATGAACGTGCGGGACAGCGAGGCGGTGGCCGCGCAGTTGCTGGCCCGCGGGTACACCCTTGCGCCGTCGGAAGACCAGGCCGACATCGTCCTGCTGAACACGTGCAGTGTGCGGGATCACGCCGAGCAGACGGCATTGAACAAGATGCGGGCGCTGGCGGCCGACTTCCGTCGCAGCGGCCGGGAGGTGGTGCTGGGGTTTCTGGGCTGCATGGCGCAGAGCCGCGGTGAGGAACTGCTGCGCCAACTGCCCGGTGTGGACCTTGTCATTGGCACCCAGAAGCTCCATCGCACGGCGGAGTATCTGGATGATCTGCTGCGCGGCCGGCGCACGCGGGTGGTGGACACGGCGCCCGAACCGGGAAGCGAGTCCGCGATTCGGGAGCATCTGCCGGCCGGGGACGGCTCCGGCCCGGTCACGGCCTATGTGAGCATCATGCAGGGCTGCAACCAGCACTGCACGTTCTGCATCGTGCCCCAGACCCGCGGCCCCGAACGGAGCCGCAGCATCCGGGACATCGTGACCGAGTGCCGCGAGCTGGCCGCACGCGGCGTGAAGGAGATCACCTTGCTCGGTCAGATCGTCACCAGTTACGGCCGGCGTCCGGGTCCTGACGGCCGGCCCGGGTGGCTGGCACCGGACGAGCCGTGGCCGGTGCCGGAGCCGGAGTCAGCCCCGAAGCGCTCGCCGTTTGTCCGGCTGTTGGAAGCCGTGCATGAGATCGAGGGGATTGAACGGATCCGGTTCACCGCGCCTCATCCCAAGGGGTATGGGGAGGACCTGATCGAGGCTTACGGCCGGCTGCCCAAGCTGGTCGAGAGCGCTCATCTGCCGGTCCAGAGCGGCAGCAACCGGATTCTCAAACTCATGCGGCGCGGTTACACCCGGGAACGGTTCCTCGAAATCGTTTCCCGGCTGCGCGCCGTGCAGCCCGGCATCGGGATCAGCACCGACATCATCGTCGGTTTCCCCGGGGAGACCGAGGAGGATTTCCAGCAAACGCTGGAACTCTGCCGCGAGGTCGAGTTCGACAATGTGTTCCTCTTCAAGTACTCGCCCCGGCGCAACACCCCGGCCGCCACCATGCCGGGCGCGCTGCCGGAGGAAGTCATCGAGGAACGGCATGCCCGGGCGCTGGAACTGATCAACAGCATTGCCCGGCGCAGGTACGCCGCCATGGTCGGGCGCACGGTGCAGATCCTCGTCGAAGGTCCCAGCAAAAAGAACCCGCACCGCATGATGGGCCGGACGCGGTGCAACAAGATCGTGGTCTTCGACGGTTCGCCGCGGCATCGCGGGCAGCTGCTGGACATCCGGATTGTGCGCGCGGGCAATTACACGTTGTACGGCGACCCGGCCATCGTGGGATTCGATTCCGGAGCGCCCGTGTCCGCCTCGAGCCCCGCAGGACCGGAGCCGGCAGGTGTGCCGGCCGGGTAATTCATGTCCCGGCCTTCCACCGGCGGGCCCGGACGCGGTCCGGTCCGACGTACCCGTGCACCTCGATCCTCGAGCGGTGTGATGGGGCCGACGCACCCCGGCGTGTGCCCCCGCGGGCAACCTCCGGGCCAACAAACCGCTTGAGCCGGGGGGTTCCCGCCGCACAATGGCCGGCATGTTGAAACGGCATGGCGCGCGGACGGCATGGGTATGGATCGGCCTGCTGACCGGCTGCGCCGGACCGCGGGCACCGCAGTTTGCCACTGTTCCACCGACCCGTCCCGGTCCGGCACCCGCGACCGTGACCGCACCAACCGTTCGCCTCCCGCCTCCGGCGGTTTCGGACACGTGGGTTTCTCTCCACAAATGGGCTGCCGATCATGCGCTGCCGCCCCCGCGCATATTGTCGACCAACCCGGTCACTTGTGAATGGTCGGTGGGTTCGGACCTCTGGCGGTTGCGCGCAGCGACGACGGCCGCGGAGTGGAACGGGCTGGAGATCCGGCTCGGACACGCACCGGAGTGGCGCGATGACCAACTTTGGTTGCATGCCCTGGACCTCGCCAAGCACATCGAGGCCCTCCGACAACCGGTTCGTCTGCGGCTGAGCAACCCGCCGCGCGTGGTCATTGATCCCGGGCACGGCGGTTCGAACACCGGCGCACGCAGCGTTCTCGACGGCCGGTGGGAAAAAGAATTCACCCTCGACTGGGGCCTGCGCCTGGCCGCACTGTTGAGTGCCCAGGGCTGGGACGTGATCCTCACGCGAAAGACCGACACGGACGTTTCCCTCTCTCAACGGGTGGCCCTGGCCGAAAAGGTCGGGGCCGACCTGTTCGTGAGCCTGCACTTCAACTCGGTCAATGGCACCAATCACACCGGCGGGCTGGAGACCTACTGCCTGACCCCGGTGGGGCTGCCCTCCACCCTCACGCGCGGATATGACGACACGGTGACGGTGGTCCACCCCAACAACGCCCATGACACGGCGAACCTGCAACTGGCCGTGCGCCTGCACCGGGCGCTGCTCGAAGAGACGGGGTTGCCGGACCGCGGCGTGCGCCGTGCACGGTTCATGACCGTGCTGCAG
This sequence comes from Limisphaera sp. 4302-co, assembly GCF_049537155.1. NCBI lineage: Bacteria > Pseudomonadati > Verrucomicrobiota > Verrucomicrobiia > Limisphaerales > Limisphaeraceae > Limisphaera > Limisphaera sp. 4302-co. Next base: position 161,095 of record NZ_JBMVQZ010000007.1, on the reverse strand, counting down.
GGCCAGGACCGGCCCGCTGTCCTGCTGGAGGGCGGTTATTTGAGTCATCCGGAAGACGCGCGACAGATAGCCAACCCGCAGTTCCGGCAGCGCCTGGCCGAGGCGGTGGCCCGGGCGTTACTCTCCCTGGCCGCGGATTCGAACCCCTGATCCCATGCGCGCGGGCGGTCTGTTGGTGGTCACGGGCGGGGCCGGATTCATCGGCTCGCATCTGGTGGAGCGGCTGCTGGCCGACGGCCATCGGGTGGCGGTTGTGGACGACTTGTCCACGGGCACGCTGGCCAACCTGCAGGCGGTGCGGAACGATCCCCGGCTGGAGGTGGAGATCGCCTCCGTGTCGAATTCACGCCGGTTGCCCCGCTGGATGGCGCGGGCGGAGGGCGTCTTCCATCTGGCGGCGGCCGTGGGGGTGGAACTGGTGGTGCGCGCACCCATTCACGTCTGCCGCGCCAACCTGCGGGAGACCGAGGTGGTCCTCGAACTGGCGGCACGCCGGCAAACACCGGTGTTGCTGGCCTCCACGTCCGAGGTGTACGGGCGGAGCGCGAAACGCGAGTTTGCCGAAGACGACGATCTCCTGATCGGGCCGCCCACCCATGCGCGTTGGACCTACGCCTGTTCCAAACTGATGGACGAGTTCCTCGCCATGGCCTATGCGCATGAACGCCGGCTGCCGGTGATCATTACGCGGATCTTCAACACCGTGGGCCCGCGTCAGACCGGCCAGTACGGGATGGTCCTGCCCCGCTTCATCGAGGCGGCCCGGACCGGTGCGCCCCTGCGGGTGTTCGGCACCGGCAGGCAGAGCCGCTGCTTCTGCTGGGTGCTGGACACTGTCGAGGCCCTGGTCCGGCTCTTTCGCTGTCCGCGCGCGCAGGGGCAGATCTTCAATGTGGGGAGCACCGAGGAGGTGACCATCCGCCGTCTGGCCGAGATGGTGATCCGCCTGCTGGGGTCCTCGTCGCGGATCGAGATGGTCCCTTATGCCAGGGCCTACGCACCGGGATTCGAAGACATGCAGCGGCGCCGGCCCCGGATCACGAAGCTGGTGCGTTACACCGGGTTCCGGCCGCGCACGCCCCTGCGGGAAATCATCCTTCGAACGGCCGCCTCGAACGGCCCGGTTCCCGGCCGCCCCGGCTCTTCTGTCCGGGCCGATCCTCCCGCCGGCCGCCGCTCGAAAGAATGAACCCTGCACGGACGTCGCCGTGCAGGGTCGGGCAAAGTCTGCGATTGACCCGGCGTGCCGCGCCGGGCGGACGGGTCAGTGACAGCCGCAGCCGGAGCCGCAACCGCAACCGTCCATGTCCTCGTGCGTGGGCATGCGCCCCAGCTCCATGGTGAGGGCCACCTGTTGTTGGATGGCCTGCCGCATCTCCTCCAGCTCCGTTTGCGCGTCCAGGAAACCGCGTGCGACCTCGTTGGCCAGCAGTTCTTCACGCGCCTTTTCGAATTGTTGGATCTCTTCCTCGCTCAACGGCTCTCCGAATTGTTGTTTGCGCCGCAGGGCCTGCCCCAGCCGGACCACCTCCTCGTACTGGGTCCGCGCCTTTTCGTCTTCCAGGAAGGCCTGAATGCGCTGCTGAGCGGACTTGAAGCCCGCGTCCTCCAGGATGGTTTCACACAGCTCGCGGGTCTTTTGCCCGATCGCTTCGCTCTGGCTCATGGTATCGTTTCGCTCGATGGATGGTTTTACTCATTCCGGCCGCCGGACCCTCTGCCCGACGACAATTGGTCCCCAAACATAGAGCACTTCAAACGAAACGCAACGGCACAATCCCCGGGGGAGCGAACCGGTGCGAGCTCTGTCGTGGCGCCTCCGGACCCGCCTTTCGGCGGGCAACGCGGCCCCTTGTCCCGTCCCGGCCTCCGGCGCAAATGGCCTGTGAACAAGCCCGGCTTGCCCGGTTCGCGTTCCGGCCGCTACCTTCGATCCCATGGAGCACGCGGACTTCGTTCATCTGCACGTCCACACTGAGTACTCCCTGTTGGACGGTGCCTGCCGGCTCGACCGGCTGGTGGAGCGTGCTCATGCCCTCAAGTTTCCCGCCCTGGCCATCACCGATCACGGCGTGATGTACGGGGTGATTGATTTCTACCAGAAGGCCCGAGCAAAGGGGATCAAGCCGATCCTGGGCTGCGAAATGTACGTGGCGCCGGGAAGCCGCTTCGACAAGAAAACCACCTCCGGCGGGCGCGATGTTTACCATCATCTCACCCTCCTGGCCCGGGACGAGACCGGCTATCACAATCTGATCCGGCTCAGCACCGCCGCGCATCTGGAGGGCTACTACTACAAACCGCGCATCGACAAGGAACTGCTGGAGAGGCATCGGGAGGGGCTGGTGGTGCTGTCCGGCTGTCTGGCGGCGGAGATCCCGGACCTGATTGTGAAGGGGCAGTTGGACCGGGCACGCGACGCGCTGGACTGGTACAGGCAGGTGTTCGGACCGGAGCATTTCCATCTGGAACTGCAGGATCACGGGCTGCCGGAACAGGCCGTGGTGAACCGGCAACTGCTGGCCTGGGCGCGCGAATTCGGTCTGTCGGTCGTGGCCACCAACGACGTGCATTATCTGGAAAAGCATCACTGGCGGGCCCACGACTGCCTGATTTGCATCGGCACGCAGACCACGTTGGACGATCCCAGACGGCTGCGGTACGCGCCGGAACAGTTCCATCTGCGCGCCGCGGAGGAGATGAAGGCCCGGTTTGCCGAGGTGCCCGAGGCCATTCGCAACACCCTGGAGGTTGCGGAGAAGTGCAACGTGGAGATCGAGTTTGGCCGGCTTCATTACCCGGTTTTCCATCCGCCCCCGCCGTACACCCAGGAACAGTACTTGCGGGTCTGGATTGCCGAGGGACTCCGGCGCCGGTACACGCTGCATGCCCGTGTCGAGGACAACAGCTTCGTCGTGGAAGGGGTGGAACGGCCCGAATTGTTGCCGGGGCTGCCACCGGCCCCGCCCGGCCATGCCTGGGCACCGGACGCGCCGGAGGTGCGCCGGGCCATCGAAGAGGTCCTGGCACGGCTCGAGAGCGAACTGCAGGTCATCCGGCGGACGGGCTTCGTGAGCTACTTCCTCATCGTGGGGGATTTCGTCAAACACAGCCGCGAACAGGGCATCGCCTGCGCGGCGCGCGGATCGGCCGCCGGTTCGCTGGTGACCTATCTGCTGGGCATTTCGAACGTGGACCCCCTTCGGTACGGACTGCTGTTCGAGCGGTTCTTGAACCCGGAACGGGTGAACCCGCCCGACATTGACATTGACTTCGCGGACGATCGTCGGGCCGAGGTCATCGAGTACGTGCGGCAGAAGTACGGCCGGGATTGCGTGGCGCAAATCATCACCTTCGGCACCCTGGGTGCCAAGAGCGTCGTGCGCGACGTGGGCCGTGTCATGGGCCTGTCGTACGGGGAATGCGACCGGCTGGCCCGGATGATCCCCAACGACCCCAAGATTACCCTGGCCCGTGCGCTGGAGCTCTCCCCCGAACTTCGCCAGGCCTATGAGACGGAGGAGGTCACGCGCGAACTGATTGACACGGCACAGATCCTGGAGGACATCGCCCGCAATGCCTCCGTGCACGCCGCCGGCGTGGTGATCGGCCCTGAACCGCTGGTCAACCTGGTCCCGCTGAAGGCCGACGAGAACGGTGCGCTGGTCACCCAGTACGCCATGGGACCGGTGGGGGATCTGGGCCTGCTGAAGATGGATTTCCTGGGTCTCAAGACCCTCACGGTCATCCGCAATACCTGCGAACTGGTGCGGCAGACGCGCGGCATCGAGATCAACGTGGATCAACTGCCGCTGGACGATCCCAAGACCTACGAGCTTCTCAACAAGGCCCGGACCCTGGGTGTGTTCCAACTCGAATCGGCCGGAATGCGCGAGTTGTGCCGCAGATTCCAGCTCAGCTCGATCGAACACATCACCGCGCTCATCGCGCTGTACCGGCCGGGCCCGATGGATCTGATCCCCGAATTCCTCCGCCGCCGTCACGGCGAGGTGCAGATCGAATACGAGCATCCGCTGCTGGAACCCATCGCGCGCGAGACCTACGGGATCCTGATTTACCAGGAACAGGTCATGCAGGCGGCCCAGGTCCTGGCCGGTTACTCGCTGGGGGCGGCCGACCTGCTCCGCCGGGCCATGGGCAAGAAGAAGCCCGAGGAAATGGCCAAACAGCGCGACACGTTCGTGCGGGGCTGCATGGAAAAGAACAACATCCCCGCGGCCAAGGCCCACCAGATCTTCGACCTGCTGGAAAAGTTCGCCGGATACGGTTTCAACAAATCCCACGCCGCAGCCTACGCGGTCACCGCCTATCAGACCGCCTACCTGAAGGCCAATTACACCGTGGAATTCCTCTGCGCCATGATGACCAACGACATGGCCGACACGGAAAAACTGGCCGAATACATCGCCGAGGCGCGGTCCTTTGGCATCTCGGTCCTCCCGCCCCACGTCAACGAAAGCGATGTGCATTTCACCCCGGTGCGGCTTGGCGATGAAACCGGGCCGCCCCGGGCCATCCGTTTCGGGCTGGCTGCCATCAAGGGGGTGGGCACCGCCGCCGTCCAGAGCCTCCTCCAGGCCCGGCGTCAGGGCGGACCGTTCCGGTCCCTTTACGATCTCTGCGAGCGGGTGGACACGCGCGCGGTCAACCGCAGAATCCTGGAGGCGCTGATCAAGGCGGGGGCCTGTGACGGGCTCGGTCCGAACCGCGCCACGCTCACCGCCCAGATCGAGTCGGCGCTCACCCGGGCTTCACACCTCCAGGCCGATCGCCAGCGCGGTCAGCGTTCGCTCTTCAGCCTCCTGGGCAAGGAAGCCAACGTCCCGGCGGAAGCCTCTCTTCAGCTGCCCGAATGGCCCGTGCACGAGCTGCTCTCCTACGAGAAGGAACTGCTGGGCCTGTACCTCACCGGGCACCCCCTGGCCCCCTACAGCCGGTTGCTGGAAGAGTATGCACTGGCCGACGCCGCCGGTCTGGCCCGGTTGCCCCCGCGCACTCTCACGCGGGTGGGTGGACTGGTCGTCTCCGTCCAGGAAGGCCTCAGCCGCAAATCCAACAGGCCCTATCTCACCGCCGTGCTGGAAGATCTCACAGGTACGGTTCAGCTGCTGTGTTTCGAGGAGGCTGCCGAACGATGCCGGCCCGTGCTGCAACCGAACGCCGCGGTCATGGTCCTCGGCGAGACCGGCACCGAGGAGGGTTCGGCAAAATTGTTCGTCTGGGACGCGTTTCCGCTGGAAGAGGCGCCGGCCCGGTTCACCAAGGCCGTGCACTTCCGCATCTACCCGGGGGCGGCCAAACCGGAGACGCTGGATGCAATCCGTCAAATCGTCGAAGCCCATCCCGGCCGCTGTCCGCTGTACCTCTGTTTCGTCCGCCCCAACGACGCCACCGTGGTGCTCGAAACCCATGAACGGTTTTTCGTCCGGCCCTCGCTCCAGTTGCAGGAAGCAGTGGAAAAGCTGCTGGGCGAAAACAGCTACTACGCCAAGGTGGACCGGGACCCGCCCGAGCGGCCGGCACGATGGCCGAAACGGAACGGCAACGCCACGGTTGCGTCCAACGGCAATGGCCGGATCCGACGATCCTGAGCCCGGCGCCGCCGCGGTGTCTCACCCGTCAATTCGGGCGCGCGATGCGCGCTCCGGGGGGCTTTCCGTGGGAACAGGCTGGCGCGGAGCCGGCCGTGGGCGCGCCTTTCGGGACCGGAACCGGGCAACCGGGCCCGAACCCGCCCGACGCGCCTCGAAGGCGGAACGGGAAGCAGGTCGGGCCTGCCGCCCCACCGCCCGGAGATCAACTGACGAACCGGACGTTGTTCTGGGAACCGAACGGGTTCGGGACGCGCAGGGTGCATTCGGGATCGTCCCGCCATTCGCCGTCCACCAGGAACCGGTAGTGGTAAATGCCCGGAGGGAGTGTGACGGTCACCTCCCAAACGCCGCCAGGCCCCTTGTGCATGGGGATGGGGGCATTTTGCCAGTGAGTGAAATCGCCTACCAACAGCACGCTCATCGCATCCGGCGCGGTGAACCGGAACGTTTGGGGCACTCCGCCCCCGCCGGGGGCCGCCGGTTTTGCCGCGGCCGCTTCGGCCGGGGCCGGTGTTGGAACCGGTGCAGTTTTCCTGGTGGTGGTTTTTTTGCGAGCCATGAGGAAAGGTATGCGTGTTTGGAGATTTGCAAAGCCCGGGCCGGCTTTTTGCCAGAGGTGCCCTGCAAGTCCGGCCCGGGCTGCGCACTGCCACACACCGAATCAGAACTGGTAGATCACGTTCAATGCCACCGAGAAGGCGTTGTTGGCGTTGCCGTTGAGGAATTCCCCGCGGCTGTTGAGGTCGTGATCCCACCGGACCTCCAACCGGCTCAGGGTATGATCCCAGATCTGACAGGCCACGGTGCCGGTGAGGCCAAGAAGCTGAACCGCCTCAGGCCCGGTGTATCCGTAGGCACCGGCCGAGCCGGTGGCGTACTCGGCACGGCCACTGAGCTGGCACTTGTCGGTCGCCTGGTAAACCACGTACAGCCCCGTGGCATTCTCGTACGAACTGTCGAACAGGCCGTTGGCGCGATAATCGTATGCCGCACCCACCGAGAGGCCCTCGACCGGCGTGGGGATCGTCAGCCCGGCAAACCAGTTGACCATGTCCTTGGCCCCCTGAATGCCGGAATCCATGGCACCCAGGTACAATTTCCCACCCGAGATCCAGCCGCACTCTTCGGGAGCCGTGAGGACGATGGACCCCACGTAGCTCAGCACAGAATCCACGCCGGATCGGAAGTTGATGCTGTTGAGTCCGCCGCCGTCGGCCACGCCCGCCGAGACCGACAACCACTCGGTAAAGTCGTAGGAGGCGAGCACACCGGTGTGAATGATGGGCTCGATGAAGTAACCGTAGGACCGGCTGTAGTTGGGGTTGTTTCCGGATTCGAAAACCTCGTAGCCCATGATGGTGTCCCAGACACCCACTTTGAGGGTCAAACCGCTCCCCACCGGGGCGCGCAGCGCCACATAGGCGTTTTTGACAGCAAAATCGCCGGAGGCAGTCCCCAACGAGGAGAGTGAACCCAGTGTGTTGGCGTCCGGGCCGAAGAGCAACTGGACCCGGTAACCGGCCGCCCAGTCGGTCTCATCCAGCGGCTTTTCCAAGGCCAGCGATACCACGTTCAGGTTGAAGCCGTTTTGCTTGTCGGCGCCGTCGAACGACCGGCCTGGCAGGTTGTTGGCACCACCGGGACCGGGCAACCAGATGGCCGAAGTGTCCACGTAGCCGCTGAGGGTGGTGGATGCCACACCGGTCAGCAGGGGCACGGCCGATTCCTCGGCATTCACCACCGCCCCGGCGCTGATCACTCCCAGCGCCATCAAGGTTCGCGTGTAGGTCGCAAGCTTCATGTCACCTTTCTTCATGCCTTTTGCAGTTCTTCGTTTCCCTTCTGGGTTGGGTCGGCGCGCGCAACCCGTTTCGCAGGACGGAGGAACCATGTTGACCCTCCGGTAGAGCACCGGCGGTTGGCTTCCCTGCCCGGGCTGCGCGCGCAACGTTTTTCAACACAAACCGGAGGGGAGCAAACCGCGTGCCTGTCCGTCAGAATGCTCACATCAAGTTGTAAATCAGTACATTGCGCAGAACCCCGCCGGTGGTTTGCGTTTTCGCCTGCCGCGAAACGCCCCGCCTGATCAAAACGCGCCACCCAGGCTGCCCGAGCTGAAACATTTCTCCAGGGGCTCAATCGAGCTGGGGCGGCGGGGCTCTCGACCCAAGCCGCACGGGTCCGGCGGTGTCCGAGCGGCGGGCATGGGCGCCCCCGGTTGGAGCCGGACGGTTCGGAGGCTGGAGTTTGGAGGTCGTGGCTTTGGAAGTGACTTTGCCGGCCGAGTGCGGCATGGTGCCGGGCTCGTGAATACAAAGCGTCAGTCGAGTTCGCCCATCTCGCGCAGCGGCCGTTTTCGCTCGGGACCGAGCGAGGCGGTGGCCCGGTTCACCGAATCGGTGAGCTTTGACCGTCGGTTGTGGGCGCAGGACATTCTCGGTTCCCAGGTGCACGCGGCCATGTTGCATCGGGTAGGGTTGCTGAGTGCGCAGGAGTATCGGCAGATCCGGTCAGGTTTGCAGGCCATCGCCGAGGAGATCCGGTCGGGCCGGTTCGTGTGGAAGCCGGAACTTGAGGATGTCCACATGAACGTCGAGGCGGAGTTGACGCGGCGGGTGCCGGCCGGCGCCAAATTGCACACGGGCCGCTCCCGGAACGATCAGGTGGCGTTGGACCTGCGGCTGTGGGTTCGGGATGAAATTGACCGCCTGTTGGACGAAATCTGCGAGCTGATGCGGGCGCTGATCCGCCTGGCGGAGCGGTCGGCGGACATTTGGATTCCCGGTTACACCCATCTGCAGCGGGCCCAACCGGTCCCGGTCGCCCATCACCTGCTGGCCTACGTGGAGATGTTGGACCGCGACCGGAGCCGGTTCGAGGATTGCCGGGAGCGACTGAACGAATGTCCGCTGGGGTCGGGTGCGCTGGCCGGGTCCACCCTGCCGTTGGACCGGGAGTTTGTCGCCCGAGAACTGGGCTTTGTGGACAAGCGGGGTCGTCCCCGAATCACCCGCAATTCCATGGACGCTGTGAGCGACCGCGATTTCGTTCTGGAGTTTTGTGCCCACGCGGCCCTGCTGGCGGTGCATCTTTCGCGGCTGGCGGAAGACCTGATCCTCTGGAGCAGCGCCGAGTTCGGTTTCATCCGCATCGGCGACGCCTTCACCACCGGTTCCTCCCTGATGCCGCAAAAGAAGAATCCCGACGTGGCCGAACTGGTCCGGGGCAAGTCCGGTCGGGTCATCGGCAATCTCACCGCGTTGCTGGTGCTGTTGAAGGGGCTGCCGCTGACATACAACCGCGACCTGCAGGAGGACAAGGAACGCCTGTTCGACACCGCCGACACGGTCCGGGCCTGCACCCAGATCTTTGCCGGGATGCTGGACCAGGTGGCTTTCCAGCCGGAACGATGTGCCGCGGCAGTGGCGGATCCCAACCTGCTGGCCACGGATCTTGCGGAGGAGATGGTGCGCCGGGGCGTTCCGTTTCGGCAGGCTCATCACCGGGTGGGCGCCGCCGTGGCACGCGCGGAGCAACTGGGTTGCACCCTTCGCGAACTTCCCGCGGAGGAATGGAAGAGGATCTGGCCGGGATTCGATCCGGAGGTGTTGGCCGTGTTCGATCTGGCACGAGCCATGGCCCGTCGCACCCTGCCAGGCTCGCCCGGTCCCCGTGAGGTGGCGCGGCAACTGAAGGCATGGAAACGACGGCTGTTTTGATGGGCCCTGCATCGGCTGCCGGTCCGCAACAGTCCGTGCAACCGGTCCGGTCAGGACCGGTGGAGCTTCACCAGGCGGTGCCCCGCCGGCGACGGACGGCAGGGCAGTCCGGTCCGGTCCCGGCGCAGAGCCGCCTGCGGCATCCATGGTCATGACCGCCCGTCACTGGCAGTTGTTGCGCGCCACCTCGAGGTCGTTTTACCTCAGCCTGCGGGTGTCGCCCGCGCGGGTCCGGGAACCGATTGCCGTGGCGTATTTGCTGGCGCGGACGACGGACACGGTGGCCGACGCCGGCACAATCGCGGTGGCCAACCGGTTGCGGCTGCTGGAGACGATGCGACTGCAGATCCTGGGCGTGGCACCTCCCGGACCGATCCCGGAGATCGCCCGCGGCGATCTGGTCGGCCCCGCCCCAGAGCAGGAACTTGCCAGGTCCTGGGCGGAGAGCCTGACCGCTCTCTCCTGCCTCGCCGAGGAGGATCGGGCCGAGGTGCGAACCGTGCTGGGCCACATCGTGGAGGGGCAAACCCGGGATTTGACCCGGTTCGGCGCACCCGCACCGGCGTCCTCGCGGGTGACGGCCCTCGCCACAGCGGAAGAACTCGACCAGTACACGTACCACGTGGCCGGCAGCGTGGGCGAGTTCTGGAGCCGCCTCTGCCGCAGGCACCTTTTTCCGCGTCATCCACTGGACGAGACGAGCTGGCTGACGCAGGCCGTCCGGTTCGGCAAAGGCCTTCAGCTGGTCAACGTCCTGCGCGACTGTGCCGAGGACATCCGACTGGGCCGCTGTTACCTGCCGGCGACGGAGCTGGAACCTCTCGGGGTGCGTCCCGAAGAACTGCGCGATCCCGCCTGCTGGCCGCGCGTCCGGCCCTGCTACGAACGCTGGCGCCGGCTTGCGCTGGACCATCTCCAGGCAGGCTGGTCGTATACGTTGGCGATCCCACCCGGCCAATGGCGACTCCGCCTGGCCTGTGCCTGGCCGCTGTTGATCGGAGTACGGACGTTGCAGGAGCTGGGCAGGGTGAACCCTCTGGAACCGGCGCAGCGAATCAAGGTCTCCCGCCGCGAGGTGCGCGAATGGATGCTCCGCAGCCTGGTTCGTCTGCCCGTGCCGAGCGCGTGGGCGCGGCTGTTCGAAGAAGCCCGCCGCAGGTAGGAGAGCGGCAAACCCTCGGGCCCGGCCGAACCCCGCATCCCATCCCTCCCCGGCGATCGCGTGCCCGGCCCCGGCCGCCTGATGCGGGCCTCGGCACCCCGCGCCGCGCCGGCGGATGGACGATCACGCATCGCCCGGCCGCAGGCCGTCAAAATATGCGCGCTTTTTGACAAGGTCGGTGTAGGAACGGGCTTACCCACTGAATAAGTTGGCCCTGTCAATCGTGCGCACCCACACAAACAAAGCCCAGGAGGCCGCCGATGCGGCCGGCACGACGCGGCCCGCGGAATCCCGTTCCATCCCGCCGGGGGCCGAGACGGCCTTTGGTGCACCCCGGGACTTTCTGGACAACCGGTTCGTTTACGTGGTGATCTCGCCAAGGGCCCGCGGGCTGTCGGTCGGGATCAACATGAATCCCGACAAGCTGTGCAATTTCGACTGCCTCTACTGCGAAGTGCAGCGGAACCTCCCGCCGCGGGAGACACATCTGGACGTGGACGTGATGGCGGCGGAGCTGCAGCGGACACTCGACCTGGTGCGCAGCGGAGAACTCCGTCGGCGCGCACTCTACCGGGGGCTGCCGGAGGAACTGCTGCAACTGAAGCATGTGGCGCTCAGCGGTGACGGAGAGCCCACCCTCTGCCCCAACTTCGCCGAGGCGGTCGAAAAGGTGGTCCACGTGCGCGCGCTGCGTGAGTTCTTCAAACTGGTGCTCATCACCAACGCCACCGAACTGGACCGGCCCGCCGTCCAGGCCGGGCTGCGGCATTTCACGCGCAGTGACGAGATCTGGGCCAAGCTGGACGGCGGCACCCAGGGCTATCTGGACCGGGTCAGCGGCGTGCATGTCCCGTTGCAAAAGATCCTGAACAACATCCTGACGCTCGGCCGCCAACGCCCCGTCATCATCCAGAGCCTGTTCCCTTCCATCCGCGGTGAGGAACCGCCGGAGGAGGAGATCCTGGCCTTCGCCCAACGGCTGAAGGAGCTGAAAGAGGGAGGCGCTCAGATCGAACTGGTGCAAATCTACTCCGCGACGCGGCCCTCGCCCAAATCGGACTACGGTCATCTCCCGCTTCGGTCGCTGTCCCGAATCGCCCAGACCGTGCGGTTGGTGGCCGGGTTGAAAGCCGAGGTGTTTTGAGGTCCGGCATACCGGAACCGCGCCGGGTGGGGAAACCACCGTTCTGGGCCGCACAACCGTCGCACGGGGCATTTGAAGGCACACGCCGATCCCTGCCGCGCCGGCCCGCAAGCGGCGCAGGCCCGGGCTGGCAGGGGCGCCCGGCCGGTGGCATCCTTCACGGCCGTGAACAGGGCCGGAAAGGCACAGGTTCGCGTTTCGGACAGGCCGCTGGGAACAACCCGGCCGGGGGAAGATCCTGTGGTCGCGCCGTCTCGCCACGGCCCGGACGCGGCGGGTGAGGAGTCTCCCGCTGCGGACAAGGCCCCGGCCCTCCGAAGAAATGTCACCGGGACATCCGGGCCGGCCGTGCCCCCGGTGTTGAGCGCTCCGGCGCGACAGCAGCCACGCCCGGACCGGCGGTACCTGTGGATGGTCGCTCTTCCGGTCCTGCTGGGGCTGGCCGTGTTGTGGCATTTCGATCCCGCGCGCTACGGGTTGTATCCGCGCTGTACGTTCCATGAAGTAACCGGCTGGCAATGCCCCGGTTGCGGCGGGTTACGGGCCACCCATGCGCTGTTGCACGGCCGATGGGGCGAGTCCTGGCGGTACAATCCCATTCCGCTGCTGGCGCTGCCGCTGCTGCTCGTCAGTGCCGCAACCCTGGGCTGGTACCGGCTCCGAGGGAGGGAGGTTCCGTGGAACCGTGTTTCAGTCCTTGTCCGGATCGCCATGGCGGCGCTGGTCCTGTTCGGGCTGCTGCGGAACCTCGTCTGAGCCCGGCCGGGACCGGCGCTCAGGGCAGATCCCGGGCCGGACAAGAGGCGGCGCAGATCCAGGCCAGGATCTGCGCAGCCGCGGGTCGCGGGGCCGTCCCCAGTACGTTGTGGTCCGCCCAGGGGAAGATGCGGGCGGCGCGAAAACCCGGGCAATGCCGCCGAAGCCAAGGCCGCACGTGCCACCAAGGGACCACCGGATCCATACCTCCGGCCAGCATGAACACCGGCAGGTGCATGCGGCAAGCCACCGGCCGGTAGTCGGCCTGCGCCACGAGCAACAACCGGGCCTGGATGGCGCGGCGGTTTTGCGGGGTGCGGCGTTCGACGAACTCGCGCACGGTGGCACGTGTTTCAGGCGCATGACGGTGGCGCCAGCCTGCGTAGGCAAGGTAAAGCCCCAGGAGGGAACGGTGCAGCCATCGGGGCATCCAACGCAGTGTCCCAGCCAAAAAACGTGCCCTTCGGGGCCAGGGGTGCCGGACGAACCCGCCCGCGAGGACAAGCCCCCGGACCGGCAAACGGTCATCCGGCACCAGGCGCGCCCGGCCGGCAGGGTCCATCCATTGTTCCAGAAGTGCCCACGCCACAAGCGATCCGAACGACTCCGCCAGCAACCAGCATGGGGACAGGCCGAGGGATTGCACCACCTGGCGCACGGCGTTCGCGTAGTCGGGCATGCGCCACTCCGTGGTGTCGGGGTAGGCCAGCTCGACGAACTCCGCCGGAGGCGCCACGGCATGCCGGAAACTGGTGACCAGGGTCCAGTCGCCGTGGATCCCCGGGAGATACAACAGCCGCGGCGTGCCTTCCGGATGATGCCGGCGAACGGTCAACCCGGCGAACTGACAGACAATCATGAGCCAGGTCGGCAAGGCTGCCCGGCCGGCACCGCCCGGGCGACAGATGGATGAGCAGCCCGCGCACCCTCTTCTGGTGCGCCGCCGGACGGGGTTTTTACAAAAACTCGCGCGGGTCGGTGATGCGTCCGGTGAGCGCGCTGGCTGCGACGGTGGCCGGGCTGGCCAGGTAGACCTCCGACTGTTTGTCTCCCATGCGGCCGGGGAAGTTCCGGTTGGTGGCGCTGATGCACTTGATGCCCGGCCGGTTGATCCGGCCGAAGGTGTCCACCGGCCCGCCGAGGCAGGCCGCGCAACTGGCATTCTCGGTCATTTGCACCCCGGCGTTCACGAGCACGTCCCAGACACTTTCCCGTCCCCAGAATGTCGTCTGCAGCGCGTGGACGACCTCCGGCGTGGCGGGCACGCCGAACGTGTCGATCACCACCTTGCGCCCTCGCAGGATGCGCGCCGCCTCCACGAAATCGCTGGCCTTGCCGCCGGTGCACGAACCGATGTAGGCGCGGTCGAGCCGGATGTGACCGAGTTCCTTGGCCTTCTTGCGGCGGCCGGGGTCGGGATGACAGGCCACCAGCGGTTCCAATTGGGAAAGGTCCACCACCAGCTCGTAAACGAACTTCTGGTCCTTGTCCAACTCCACCGGTTCGTAGGTTTGCTTGGTGTTGTTGAGCCGGGTGCGTGCCTCGACGTACTCGGCGGTGCGGGCGTCGAACGGAAAGATGCCGTTCTTGGCACCGGCCTCGATGGCCATGTTGGCAATGGTCATGCGGTCGTCCATGGACAGGGACGCCACCCCGGGGCCGTCGAACTGCATGGCGCGATAGGTGGCCCCGTCGAAGCCGATCTCACCGATGATGTGCAGGATGACGTCCTTGGCCATCACCCCCGGCTGCAACCGGCCCTCAAAATAGAAATGCATCGTCTCGGGAACCTTCAGGAGCAAGCGGCCCGTACCCATGACGAAGCCGGCGTCCGTGTTGCCGATGCCCGTGGCAAACTCGTTGAACGCGCCGGCCATGCAGGTGTGAGAGTCCGTGCCGAAGAGGACCTCGCCCGGACGGGTGTGCCCTTTTTCCGGCAGCGCGGTGTGGCAGACCCCGGCGTACCGCCGGCCGTACTGCCGGCGGAACATCCCCTTGGACGGATCGAACCGCCACACCCCGTTGGGATCGTCAATGACGTCGTAGAAGTACTCGATCCCCTGCTCCTTCACGAACTCGCGCAGGATGTCCACGTTCCGATTCGACTTCGAATCGGCCGTAAAGATGTAATGGTCCGGAATAATGACGATCGCCTTCGGATCCCAGACCCGGGCATTCGGACCGAACTCACGTTTGAACACGCCGATGGTGCCCGGCCCGCACACATCGTGGGTCATCAGGATGTCGGCCCTGACCCAGATGTTCTCGCCGGCCTGCACCCGCGCCCTGCCTGCGGCGCGCGCCAACACTTTTTCCGTCAGCGTCATAGACGCCCGAAAATAGTCGAGGTTCCCCGCCGCTGCAATGACCGGTGCCGCAAAACGGGGTTGCGCAACGAACCCACCGGCGTGCCGGGAAAGGCACCGGACCGAATCGCCGCCTTCCCTCCATCGGTTGCAATCGGCAGGGTTCGGCGGGCCGTGCGAGAATCGCCCGGAAGGAGGGTCGCGCCACGATCCTGCCCGCCAGCCGGGACGGGTCCGGCGTGAGGCAACGACATGCCGGACCCCGGCCGCAAACCTGTGCCGGCCACGCTGCAAGCGCCAGGGAGGAAATCAAGAAGAGTGGCGGGAGCGACGGGTCTCGAACCCGCAACCTCTGCCGTGACAGGGCAGCGCTCTAACCAATTGAGCTACGCCCCCGCGTCTCGAACGGACCCAAACTAAGTGAACCGGGCCCGGGCCGTCAAGGCCCCGCAACACCTTTGTGTACGGTTTTGCAGGTAAAAAAATCGGTTCGGGCGGCAGACGCCAAGGAGGTGGGGGTGGGGAACCCCGCTGAAGAAACGTGCTGCCACCCGAACGCCTCTCATTATAGGTTTTGGCCCGGGCCTGTCAATCCCCTGCCGTCCGGGCCGATTGGGGCTTCCCACACCGCCGTTCGCGCGCACGACAACGTCCGCGGAAGCCCCCACCGGGGGGAATCCCCGACGATCGTCTCCCGCACCGTGCCGTCCGCTCCGGACACGCTCGATTCTACCGGAGCACCGCGAAGGTTGGCCGAATCCTACCTGCAGGCATCGCCCGGAGACCCAGCCCTGGCTCCCCCACCGGGCACGCGATTGCTTTTGTGACAGCACTCGGGGTTCACTATCCTCCCGCTGGCCATGGCAAGGGAAACAGCGTCCGAACAACTGGTTCGCCCCTTGGTGCGCGCCCTGCAACCGTACGTGCCGGGCGAACAACCGCGCGCCAAGGGATTGATCAAGCTGAACACGAATGAAAACCCCTACCCGCCCTCGCCGCGCGTTCTCGAGGCGGTGCGCGCAGCCGTGGACGGGCGGCTCCGGTTGTATCCGGACCCGACCGCAGAACGGCTTCGGCAGAAGCTGGCGCACCTTCACAACTGCGATCCCGATCAGATCCTGGTGGGGAACGGAGCTGACGAGATCCTGCGCCTGGCGGTGCACACCTTCGTGGAACCGCTGGCCGCGCAGCGGGGGCCATTGAGCCGGCGGTATTTCGTGCCGCCGGCGCCGGCCACGGTCCAGAGCTTCGTCCCCAGCTATTCGCTGTATCCCGTCCTGGCGGCCCAGCACGGGGCGGCGTTCAACCCCGTGCCCCTGCAAATGGAATTTGCGCTACCCGACGCCGGGCAGCTCAAGCACCTCAAGCAGTGGCAACCCCAGGCCGCACTCACCATCATCACGACACCCAACGCACCCAGCGGCCGCGGCTACACCAGGCGCGAGATCGAGGCCATCTGCACCCGGACGAAAGGAGTGGTCCTCCTGGACGAGACCTACGCGGAGTTCGCGCCGGAACATGCCATGGAACTGGCGCTGAAACACCCCCACGTGATGGTCTGCCGGAGTTTTTCCAAGGCCTACTCGCTCTGTTTCCTCCGCATCGGCTACGCCGTGGGGCCCAGGGCGCTCATCCAGGCGATGCACAAGCTGCGGGACAGTTACAACGTCAACGGGCTGGCCCAGGTGGCGGCCGAGGCCACCCTCGACGATCCCGCCTACTACCGGGAGAACTTCCGCAAGATCGCTGAAACGCGGGAATGGACCTCGGATCAGTTGCGTCGGCTCGGTTTCCTGGTACTGCCCAGCCAGACGAACTTCGTCCTGGCCCGTCCGCCGGGACCGCCGGCATCGGAATGGTTCAGGCGCCTGCGCGAGAACAACATCCTCGTTCGATGGTTCGACACGCCGGATCTGGCCGCCTACCTCCGGATCAGCATCGGCACCCCCGGGGACATGGAAACGCTGGTGCGCGTGGCCAAACGACTGTTAAAAAGTACCGCCTGAAGATCTTCGACGCCGGGTGTGCGCGCGCCTTCGCCGGAGGACCGCTCCGCAATTCCCCGGCCTTGACCGGATGGTTACCGCCACCCGGCCGGCACCGCAGCCCGTGGGGTCGGGTTGACCACACCGGTGAAGACGCATCCGGTCCGGCATGCAGCCCGGGCAACGGGCGCCCGACCGCAGTTGCGACGACTCCGAAACCGGATAACGTGCAGCCCGTCCAGGCCGCGTTATGAACGAAAAGGCGATCGAACCATCCATCTGGCGGCGCGCCACGGTGGTGCTCCTCGGGCATGGCACCGAGGAGAACGCCGGGTCGGCCGGAGCGGTGCGGCTGCACGTCCGGTGGCTGCGCGAAAAGCGGCGGTTCGCCGATGTCCGCGAGGCCTTCTGGAAGCAGGCACCGCAGGTGCAGGACGTCCTGGCGGAGTTGACCGCGCCGGTCGTTTTCGTGGTGCCGCTGTTCATGGCCGAGGGGTACTTCGCCGCGCGCGTGATTCCTGAGAGCCTCGGTCTGCCCACACCCACGCAGCCGTCGCCCGCCTGGCCCAGGATTCGCTTCGGTCCGGACCGGACGCTGGTGTACTGCGCGCCGGTGGGGACGCATCCGCGATTGATGGAGGTGGTCCTGGCCCGGGCCGAGGGCGTGGTTCGGGCGCATCCGTTCCCGAGACTGCCCCGGCCGGACGAGATCAGTCTGTTCCTGGCCGGCCACGGCACGGAACGCGAGGCGCAGTCGAGGCGCTCCGTGGAGGAGCTGGCGCAGCGAATCGCCGGTCTGGGGCGGTATGCCTGCGTGGGCGCGGTGTTCCTGGACGAAGAACCGCGCATCCCGGCATGCTACGAACGGGCGGTGACGCGTCGGATGGTGGTGGTGCCCGCGTTCATGAGCGACGGGCTGCACACCATGGAGGACATCCCCGTTCTGCTGGGTGAACCTGAGCGAGTGGTGAAGCAGCGGCTCGAGTCGGGCCAGTTCCCCTGGCGCAATCCCACGGAACGACACGGCCGGTGGGTCTGGTACACGCCGGCGCTCGGGTCGGAACCGGCCCTGCAGGAGATCATTCTCGAGCGGATCCGCGAAGCCACGGAGCATCTCCGGCCGGAACGCCGCCCGTCGTGAGTCATCACCCGGCCGGTCGTTCGGTGCAGGGCGACGCCGGCACTCGCAGTGTGGCGCCGGCCTCCGGGGCCGCGCCGCAGCCGGCGGGCCCGGATCGCTCGCAAGCCCCTCGCCGCTGCGCCTGCGGGGGAAGGGCTCAGTCGGCGGGCAGGATGCTCAAGGTGTGGGTCACCGGGACGAATGCTGCCCGGATGGCTTGCACGAGCCGTTCACGCTCGGCCTCCGTTTCGCGGACGGCTTTCTCCATGTCGGCCCGTCCTTCGGGGCCGTGGAAGATCTGTTTGACCTGCCGCGTTTCGAAGGCCTGTTTGGCCGCCACGGCGGCGTCCACACGGGCAAAGGCAGCCGCGAACGGCGTCACTTCGAATTCCTCGGCCAGATTGATCCCCTGGGCGAGTTGCGCGGTGGTGAAGACCTTGCTGGCAGCGCCCCACCGCACACGGTAGCGGTCGGCCGTGCCGTTTTTGACGACCAACATCAGGCGGTTCAACTCCCTGTGGAACGGCACCAGCTGGAAGGCCGCGCGCAGGCTGGCGGTCTCGTTGCCCGGGGGCATCTCGCAGGCCGGATAAGCGGGCCGCGGCCCATCGGGAATCAGCTCCTGCGACAGACAGGCCGGAAAAGAATAACGACGGCTGCGGATGGTGAAGGTGCGAGCCACCGAGGACACCACCTCGTGCCCGGGCGAGACGCGGATGGAGTTGTCGCTCAGGTCCACGGTGAACGTGCCGATGTGGCCGTCCAATCCCATGGCCTTGAGAAAGGCGTAGGCCATGACACCGTGCCCGGCCCAATCCGGATGCACGCCGTCGGCGCCGGCGATCATGAAATTGGTTCCGAACCGGCTGCGGCCGACTTCGCCGGCCCGGAGCATGGGCAGGAAGACATCGGCGAATCCGGCGCCCTCGCGTTGGGCCACCTGCAACGCCAGGTTGCGCAGTGTGCCCAGGCTGCGGTTCAGATCCTCGACCGTCCCGCTGGCGGATTTGACCCAGTGCGGCATTTTGCCGACGCAACCCGGCGATCCCACGATCACGTGTGCACCGTGGGCCTGGAAGGCGCGGACCACGGCCGTCAGGTTTTCCGTGTAGGTGCGGCCGATTCGTTCCTCGTACGGCCTGTATTCGTGATCGTTCATCCCGTAACAGGTGGTGGCCAGGGTGGGCTGAAACCGCAGGCAGTCATTGGTCATTCGCCGGAGGAACCCCGGAGCCCGTTCCCCGCTCCAGCCGAACTGCCGGACCGACACCCGGTACTGGGGCACGCAGACTGTCAGGTAATCTTCGATGAGCCGGGAGTACATGCGTTGTTCGGTGATGGAGTCGCCGCAGATGGCCAGACGGTCGCCCGGTTGCAACCACGTGCGCGAGGGTGGCGGCGCCGGGAGGGGAACGTACCCGGGCAAAGCGGGTTCCTGAAACACCGCCCGGGGCGCCTGACAGGCGATCAACCCCAGTGAAAGGCCGAGGATCAAGAGAAGCGATTTCGAGCGCATGGCGAGGGGCATGCTCCAAATCTTCAGCCCGCCCGGTCAAGACCGCGCCGGCCGACGGCCGTGGAAAGGTCAGCGCCCCGGCCCGCGGACGCATCGTGCGGTCCGGTGTGGTTCCATCCGGCAGAGGTCCCGCCTGCGGGAAGGCTCCGATGGAGGTCAGCGATGCGCCGGGAAAGGAAAGCGGGGGACGCCGTCGGGTGGCGTCCCCCGCGTGCTGCTCACGCCTGCTGATGGGTTACGGATAAACCAGGCGGTAGAACACGTTGGTACGGGTCGGATCCGGCACGATGATCACGCGGTTGGTCGTTTCCGAACCCTGCACCGGGTACCACTGGTCGGATGCCGTGATGCTGACGGAGTTGCTCAGCAGCCGCCAGCCGGTGTGATCGGCCGGCCAGGAGAGCTCGAGCCGTCCGGCGCTGACCACGGCGGTGATGTTGGTCGGTGTGGTGTTGACGCTGGGCTCGCCGCCCTGCAGGAGCCGGATGGTCCCGTCCACGGCCAGCATGTTGGTCCAGACATACTGGACGGTGCCGTCGGCGTTCATCATCGGCAGATCAATGAGGCTGAAGTTCTGCGCTGCCACCGGACCGGAGAAGAGTTGGAACACGTCGCCGGTGACGAGGTTGTTCGTGTCCAACTGCGTGACGGTGAGCGTGGCGCCGGGTTGCACCACGACGTTGGTGCAGACGACCCGGTCACTCTGCGGTCCGAGGGTCCGGCTGATCCGCAGCGTGGTGTTGCCGAGGAGGGTCAGTGTTCCTTCCACGGTAAGGGTGCCGTGGCCCTGCGGGAACCCGGGTGCCAACGTGCCGGAGAAGTTGATCTGCACGTTGCCCCGCACGGTGCCGTTGCCGCGCAGGGTTTGGAGAGCCAGCGCTCCGACATCGAGGAGTCGGTCGGATCGGCCCGTGACGTCCAGCACGCCCGGTGCCGCCACGGTAATGACCTCGGACGAACCAATGTCGCCGTTGACGCCGTCGGGCGACATGGCCAGGGCGAGGACGCCGTTGCTGACGGTGGTGCCGCCTGTGTGGTTGTGAAGGGCGGTGAGTGTCCAGGTGCCGGTGCCCACCTTCACAATGCTCACGTTGTCATAGATCGTGCCCGAGAAGGTGGCGTCGGTGTTGAGACCACCCACCACCAGCGTCACCGTCTGGCCGGCCGAGCTGCCACCGGCCGACGCGGCACGGATGGTGGAGAACGGATCACCCGTCAGCTCGCCAAACGGGATGGCCGAGCCGGCCGGTGCCCGTGAGTACATGGTCACGTTGTCGGCCAGATGCACCTTGGCGCGCGGGAACCCGCTGGCGGTGGCCACCCGGAAGTCCCAGGCCGACGGCGTCGGGTTCACCGAGTTGGTGACCACGTTCAGGACGCCTTCGAACCCGGTCCAGTCACCTGCGATATCTCCACGGAGATAGTTGACGGCCAGGTCCACGGTGCCCTTGCCGGTGACGGTGGACGACCAGGTAAACCGGCCCGGCAACTCGAATCGGATCCGTGCATCCGCAGGCACGTGGACGGGCACGCCGAAGTTGCCCGAGGCCACGGCTCCCGAAAGGTCATTCACCGTGGCGGCCGCCATCTCCACCACGTTGCTCCCGGCGACGGTGAGGGTGCCCGTGCCGAAGGCGCCGCTGTTGACGCTGACGTACCCATCCACCGCCGGGCTGGTCACCGGCGGGACCAGTGTGACGTAGGTGTTGCTCAGGAGCGTGCCACCGCTGTAGGTGTTCGGCCCGCCCACGGTGCTGATCTGGTTGCTGCTGCCCAGGATCGCCAGACTGCCGGTGCCCTCGACCAGGTTGGTCAATGTGTAGGGGGCCCGGTTCAGGACCAGCGTGCCGGGAGCTTCCAGTGTGACGGGGCCCGTGCCCAGTTGGCCCACCGCATTGACGCCGTCGCCCAACTCCAGCGTCCCGCCGGAGACCAGGGTGCGACCGTACTGGTTGGCATCGGAAAGGAGCACCAGCTTGCCCGGCCCGAGTTGCGCCAGGGTACCGTCACCAAGCAGGGCAACCGTGTTGGTCACGGTGTCGCTCCGGCTGAAGGCCAGTGTACCGCCATTGGTGAGGGTGACCTGACCGGCCGTACCGAGCGTGCCGTTGGGGCCGCCCACGCCCACCTGGAGGACGCCGCCGTCCACCGTGGTGGAACCGGACCAACTGTTGTCGGCCGCCAGGGCGATCGTTCCGGGTCCGCGCACCGTCACGCTCCCCGCACCCGAGAGGGGAGCATGGTTGGTCAGGACGCCGTCGCGTTGGAAGACCAGCTCACCCTGCACCTGGGCAGGGCCGGTACCCAACGAACCGGTCGGCCCTCCGCCGCCCACCTGCAATCGCGCACCGCTGGCCACGGTGACACCACCGGACCAGGTGTTGTCAGCCGTCAGCACCAGCGTGCCGGCCTGGAGACTCAACTGGCCGGTGCCATGGATGGCCGAGGAAACCGTGCGGATGTCCGGCAGGTTGTACACGAGCGAGGCACCGTTGGTGATGGGGCCCGTACCTAGCGAACCGCCCGTGGAGCCGTTGCCCACCTGCAGCGTGCCCGCCTCGATCACGGTCGGACCCGTATAGTCGTTGTCCGTCAAAACGGTCAGCGTGCCGCTGCCGCGTTTGGTCAGCGAGGCCAGACCGGTGATCTTGCCCGTGCCCTGGAAGGTGTAGTTTGCCGCCGCGTCCACGATGGCCTGACCGGGTGAGAGGTTGCCCACCAGGTTCACCTGGGCGTTGGCGGCGCCGGTGGCGTCGAACCGGACCACGTCACCGTTGAGGAAGACGTCCGGGCTGCCGTTGTTGAGCCAGTTGGCGGTGGTGTTGACGTCCCAGGCGTTCCCCGCCAGGCCGCCCTGCCAGACCAACTGTGCGACCTCGCCGCTGATGGTCAGAGCAAGGGCCCTGGCCCCGGCATCGTGGGTGATCGTGGGAACCAGGCGCGAGGGCGGATATCCTGCCAACGTGAGGTTCGCGACCCCGCCGCTGAGGGTCCCGCCGTAGGTGACCAGCGGGTAGGAACCCGGAGGCAGCGTCTCGAGCAGGTTCACGCTGAGGGTGTTTGCGCCCGCCAACCCAAGGTTGCCGCTGACAACGAGCCGGTCGCGACTGGTGGCACCCACGTCGAGTTGCAGCGTGGCACCGCCGGTCAGATCCAGGTCGCCACTGATCGTCAGGGTGCCCACGCTTTCGCCGGGGCTGATCGTGCTGCCGTTGCCGGCGGTGAGATGACCGCGGACCTCGCCCGAGCCGGTGAGAGTCTGGCCGTTGTTCAAGGTGTAGCCGGCGGCGCTCACGTCGAGAACGGCCCCGGCGGCCACGGTGATCGGCGAGGACGCGGCGAGGTTGCCCCCGGCGACGATCTCCAACGTGCCGGTTTCCACCATCGTGGCTCCCGTGCGATCGTCCTGCGCCGCCAGGCGCAGGGTGCCCTGACCGTTCTTGACGAGGTCACCCGGACCCGTGACGGGCGTGGCGAGTGTCAGCGTGGTACCGGCCTCGGGGGCGATCACGCCGCCACCGGCCGCAACGGTGACGCCCCGGTTGGCGTCATCCAGCGCAAACGAGGCCGTCGAACGCAGCGTGCCGCCGTTGAAGGTCAACTGGTCGGCGGTGAAACCGGCCGGGGCGTTGCCCAGTCGGGATTCGCTGTCCAACAGCAGCGCACCTCCGGAAAGGATCGTTCGTCCCGTCAACGTATTGGCACCGGTCAGGCGGACATCGCCAGGGCCGACAATTTGCAGCGGGCCCGTTCCGGAGATGACGTTGCCAACGGTCAGTGTGGCACCTGCATCAGCCGCCAACGAACCGCCGGCCGGGTCCACCTGAATGCCGCGATTGGCCTCGCCCAGCGTTTGATCGTGCACCGCGCGGAGTCCGCCTCCGGCCAGGGTGATGGCGTCGGCACGGAAGCTGCCGGGTGTGGGACCCAGTGCGGCCTCGTTGCTGATGCTGAGGAAACCGGCGCGCACGATGGTGCGACCGGTGTACGGGTTGGCCCCGCCGGCCGGTGCGAGGAACAGCGTGCCGCTGCCGCGCTGTTCCACGTTGCCGGGGCCGCTGATCAGGTTGGTCACCACGAGAGCATCGCTCCGCCCAAAGGCTAGCGTGGCGTAGTTGGTGATGACCGGCGTGCGACCCGGCTTGCCGCTGGTGCCGCTGCCGAACTGCAGCACGCCGTTGCTCACCACGGTGATGCCGTTGTACTCAATCACCGGCCCGCTCAGGATCCAGGTGCCGGTTCCCTCCTTGATGATGCCCACGCCGTTGGCAACCCCCGGCGCGGCAAAGTTGCCGCTGAAGGTGGCGTCTGTGTTCAATCCGCCCACCCGCAAGACGAACGGCAACGACGCCCCCGCACCGGCTCCCGTGCTGTTGGCAAACAGGTTGGCGATACCGGGCACATCGGACGCCAGCTCGCCGATCACCACCTGGTTCCCGGCGGTGCCGTTGTTGTACACGTTGACGATGCTGTTGTTGATGCCGTTGGTGGTGATGTAGACGCGTGCGTTGGCCCAGCCACCGTTGTTCACGAACTCGTCCGTGAACCGCAAATCACCGTTGCCGCGCGGCGAGGCCGCGACCACCACCCGGCCGGTGAACCCGCTCCAGTTGCCGCCCAGATTGTCGCGCACGAAATCCACGAACAGGTTGAGCGTGCCCCCGCCGTGCACACTGCCGCTGAATGCGGGGAAGGCGCGCGGCGACAGGTAGAGAGTGCCCGTCTGACCGGGCTCGATCACCAGGTCGTTGGGCAGGCCGTTGACGGTGGGCGTCGTACTTGGGTTGCTGCCGGGAATGGCCGCCAGGTAACTCCTGAGGATCCCACCCCGGAAGATCACCGGTCCACCGGCCGCCCCGCCGAGCGCCATGCCGTTGATCGGATTGCGAGAGTCGTCACGAGCGGTCGGGCCGAGCTGTAACATCCCGTTGCTGATGATGGTCCCTCCGCTGAACTGGTTCATGCCGGCCAGGGCACCGTCCGGGGCGGGATTCAGCACCAACGTGCCGGGACCGTCTTTGACGAACGTGTTGGTGGTCACCAGGTTGGCCGTGATGGTGGCCAACCCCCAGCCACTCAAAAGGTTGTCCGCCGTCCCCTGCGCCAGGTTGACGCGCACGATCGTCTGCGGCGAGGTGTTGTTGCTCAGCACCAGCGGCCACCCTTGGTTGTCCAGGGACCAATTGTCCACCGTGGACGGATCCGGATCCTCGAAGGTGATGTGCCCGATGACCACCGGTTCCACACCGTTGCGCGCGTCCACCCCGACACTGATGGTCACCCCGGTCCCGGGATCCGCCCGGAACAGCGCCGTCTGGTCCGGGCCATACGCCACGATGCCGTCCACCCAGTTGTTGGGATCGGTCCAGAAACCGTTGACGGTGCTGAACCAGGTGCCGCTTTGGCCCCAGGCCTGCAGCGTCAGACCCACGGCCGCTGCGGTTGCCATCGTATAGCTCCAGACCGTCGCACGACGGCCGGGTCGAGTGCGCACATCCAAGAGGTGCAGGACAGAGTGCTTCACAGGCTTCATATCTCCGTTGGCAGGGTTGGCTCCGGTTCGGATCCCGGCCGGGCCGGGCAAGCAAAACGCCTCCACGAGGCGGCGCTGTGCGTCCCGATCCTTCGGATCCGAACAAAACTCGGGTTCATTGCGAGGCCCAGTCTAGCCCATTCGTCGCTCCAAGGGCATGGCCAATTCTGGGGACAGCCCGGCGGCCCGCACGGCGCTCCGGAACCCGGGCGGGACGGGGGAAGAAAACGACGGACACATGGGCATCCATGCCATGGCGGGGCAACCCTGCAGCCGATCAGGCGGACGTGGGCAAAAACCGCGCTTGCGGCCGCCGGAGCACACGAACCGGATCAGGTGACAGGGTTCGAGACCGGCCGGCAAATTTCCTTCCCTGCTCCGGGCGGCCGGATACTCTCTCGATGCGATGCATCCGGTGGCGTTCCAGTTCGGTCCGTTCACAGTCCACTGGTACGGGATCCTCGTGGCGGCGGGGTTCCTGGTGGGGCTTTGGAACGCAGCGCGTCGGGCCCCCGTGGCGGGCATCCCGGCCGAGGCGGTGGCGGACATGGGTCCCTGGCTCATCGTGGGCGCGGTGGTGGGTGCCCGGACCCTCTATGTGATCACCTACTGGCGCGAACAATTCGCCCAAGCACCGTGGTGGGAGGTCTTCATGGTGCATCACGGCGGGTTGGTCTACTACGGCGGACTGATGGGTGCGGTGCTGGCCGGCCTGCTGTTCATCCGCCGTCGCAACCTGCCGGTATGGCGGACGGCGGATGTGCTGGCGCCGGGTGCTGCTCTCGGGTACGCCATCGGACGATGGGGCTGCCTGCTCAACGGGTGTTGTTACGGCCGGGCTTGTGACCTGGCTTGGGCGGTGCGTTACCCACCGGACAACCCGTTGGGCCCGCCCACCTTCCCCGTCCATCCCACGCAAGTATACGATTCCCTCTTGTCCCTTGCGCTGTACGCCGGTCTGGCCTGGTTTTTCCGGCGACGCCGGTTCGACGGACAAGTGTTCGGTCTTTACCTGGTGGGATACGCGGTCAGTCGCTCGGTGGTGGAATGTTTCCGCGGGGACTATCCACCCGGGCACATTCACTTCGGGCTCACGCCGGGCCAATGGGTCAGCGTCTGGGTCTTCCTCGGGGGGCTGGCCATTCTCCTTGCCCGGAAGCGCTGCCACGGCGGATCCACGGCTGACCGCGCCGCGTAAGAGCTGCCAAGGACGGTTGGGCCATGGAACCGTTGCC
This sequence comes from Limisphaera sp. 4302-co, assembly GCF_049537155.1. Classification (NCBI taxonomy): domain Bacteria; kingdom Pseudomonadati; phylum Verrucomicrobiota; class Verrucomicrobiia; order Limisphaerales; family Limisphaeraceae; genus Limisphaera; species Limisphaera sp. 4302-co. The sequence goes on along the minus strand of NZ_JBMVQZ010000007.1, from coordinate 135,004 downwards.
GCCTGCGCGAGTGCTGGTGTTGGCCGGGCCAACCGCCTCGGGCAAAAGCGAGGTGGCCCTTCATGTGGCCGAACGCATCGGTGGGGAAATCGTCTCGGTGGATTCCATGCAGGTCTACCGCGGCATGGACATCGGCACGGCCAAGCCCACGCCGGCCGACCGCGCCCGCGTGCGTCATCATCTGCTGGACGTGGCGGATCCCGCGGAACCTTTCGACGCAGCCCGATTCGTGGAACTGGCGCGCGCGGCGTTGAGAGAAATTGCCGGCCGGGGATGCCCGGCCGTCCTGTGTGGGGGCACCGGCCTGTATTTCAAGGCACTGGCCCTGGGCCTGGGACGCGCACCCGCGCCCGACCCCGCCCTGCGCGCCCGACTGGAGGCCACGCCCCTGCCCGAGCTGTTGTGCGAACTGGCCGAGAAAGACCCCCTCGCTTACGAACGCATAGACCGTCGCAATCCCCGGCGGGTGATCCGCGCCGTGGAGGTGATCCGATTGACCGGCCGCCCGTTCTCGGCCCAGCGGGCCAGTTGGGAACCCGGGGCATGGCCGCCGGCCTGGCGCGGCCGCATGTTCGCCCTGCGCCGGCGTCCCGATGACCTCCGCCGGCGAATCGAACAACGGGTGGACCAAATGTTTCGCGACGGATTGATCGAAGAAACCCGGGCCCTCCTCACCCGCGGCGTGCCGGAAAACGCCACGGCCCTGCAGGCGCTGGGCTATCGCCAGGTGCGGGAATACCTCAAGGGTGCCCGGTCGCTGGAAGCGACCGTGGCCGAGGTGAAGGTTCGGACCCGTCAGTTCGCCCGCCGGCAAATGACCTGGTTCCGCCATCAGATGCCGCTGGAATGGATCGAGGTCGAGCCCGATGCCCGACCCGAAACGGTCGCGCGCGTGCTTGCGGAGCGCTGGCTGGCGGCAGAATCGCAACCGGTGGCCCCTGACAATTCGGATTGAAGCGCGCCCTCCTGCTGGACAGCCGGGCCGGGCCGCACCATATTCCGGCTCATGGCACTGACACCTTCGACGATGATGTTGCCCTTGGGCACCGTGGCGCCGGATTTCCGGTTGCCCGACACCGAGGGGCGGATGGTCTCGCTCTCCGATTTTGCAGGTGCACCGGCCTACCTGGTCATGTTCATTTGCAACCATTGTCCGTACGTGAAACACATCCGTTCCAGCCTCGCGGCGTTGTGTCGCGAGTACCAGGCCAAGGGAGTGGCCATCGTGGGCATCAACTCCAACGACGTCGAACGATACCCCGATGACAGCCCGGAACGGATGAAGGAGGAGGTTCGCTCGGCCGGTTACACCTTTCCGTACCTGTTCGATGCCACCCAGGAGGTCGCCAAGGCGTATCGGGCGGCCTGCACGCCGGATTTCTTCCTGTTCGATCGGGATCGGAAACTGGTCTACCGGGGGCAGTACGACGACAGCCGCCCCGGCAATGGCATTCCGGTCACCGGCCGCGATCTCCGCGCCGCGTTGGACGCGGTCCTGGCGGGCCGACCGGTCCCGGCCGACCAAAAACCCAGCGTGGGCTGCAACATCAAATGGAAACCGGGGAACGAGCCGGATTACTTCAAGTGATCCGGAACCGCCGGGGCGGGTCCGCACCCACGTTCGGGCCGGCGTCGAGTCCGCCGCTCAATGTTTCACGGGCTCGGTACCCAAGCGGACGTACCGGGTGAGCCGGTCCACACGCAGTTCCACCAACGTGGTCGTGTTCGGATAAAAGAAACTCAGTCCGCCACGTCGCGGATCGAGGGGATCGTACAGGACCACGTTTTGCAGGGTATCCAACCGGTATTCGATGCCCCGATCCACCCGTGGAACGTGGACCTTCGCGCTGAGCACCGGGGGTGTGCCCCACCGGCGTTCGATCCGCGCCAGTTCGTCCCGTACCGCATCCACATCCACCAGCATGCGCCGATACACCGGATCCACACTGTGGGTGTGAAACTCCGCCGTCAGCAGGCGATGGATGCGCTCGCTCGCCTCGAGCTCCTCGGGACGGAGGGTCTGCCGGCGGATCACCTCCGGACGGCCGCGCGCAGGACGACGGAAAACGAAAAACTCGACGGTCCAATCCCGCACCGGCACGTCCTGATCATCCATGGCTCTCAACAGGAACTGCTGGTAGCGCGGTTTTTTCGTGCGGCGGTAAGTCTGCTCGGTGATTGCAGCCAGCTCCTGCTGATGGGCGCGGAAGTCTTCAGCAGATTGCGTCCCCAACGCCCGCAACAATGCACGCGTGACGGCATTCTCCCTGCCGGGCGCCACGACGTCCACGATGCTGCCGTGGTCCACCCCTTCCAAAACAGCCCAGGCAAAGTCCTCCGGTGGATCGGAGCGAACCCATCGCACCGGTCCCTGTCCCGGCCCCGCGTTCGTGCCTGAACCATCCACACGCAACGCTGCACAGTTGAGGTTCGTCCCTGCAATGACCACCACCCCGTCGGTCCCCGGCTTGTTCACCCACCCGCGGAGTCCCTTGTAATCCTCGATGCCCACGAGCACGGTCGTATGGACCGCATCCGCACGATAGGGCGGATCTTCGCGTAACAAGTCCCGTTCGGCCAACCACCACTGATAAGGCGCCGCCAGTTCCAAGCCGTCCAGCAGTTGACGGCCCACCTCGAGAAAATCGCCAATTTTCCAACGTCCTTTGAACAGGGCGCCGAGGAACGACTTGCCCCGATGGGCCAGGGGCGAACCGAAATGAGCCGGTGCCAGCATCACCAGCCGCCGAACGGGGCACTCGGCCCGGGGCCGTCCCTCGCGCAAGTAATACCGCCACAGCCAGTGGCGAATCACCAGTCCACCGGTCGAGTGCACGATCACGTTCATCCTGCACCGGGCCCGCCCATGCTCGTCAATGAACCCCTCCTCCCGGAACCGGTCGTTCAAACCGTCCGCCACATCGGCAAAAGTGAGGTTGTCCTCACGCGACTCGTAGTCTGCATAATAGACCGATTCCACCCGCCCAAGCCCCCGGGCGATCAGGAACTCCTTCATTCGCCGGAACGATGCAGAACAATCGCTCCAGCCGTGCAGCAGGACCGTGATTTCTGGCAGCATGGGTCGTTTGTGTGGGCCTGCCAGGCCACACCGTTCGAGGGGCGCCCGCACCGCCCGTGCAGCGTTCCTCCGGCCGGACAAACCCGTTCCCTCCGGCCCTGCGCGCTCCCGTGGGCACTGCCCGGGGTTGCGGCCCTCCCACATTCGAACCCGCGCAGCGCACGGAGCCAAGGATAACCTGAGTAGACCATTCCGGCCCCTCGTGCCGAACCCGCTCGCGGAAGCCCGGCGGTGCACCCCGCCGGTCGAACTTCTTCACCGGGGCGACCCCGTCCGGTTGCTGTCCCCGCCTTGCGCTGCGGCCTCCCGGCACAAGGCCATCAGGGCCCGGTGGACCGTCGCAGCGGCGTCCGGCCCGCAAGAGTTGATCTCCCCGTACGGCGCACGCGAAAGCCCGTACGTGAAGGGCGGACGTTCGTCCCACTGGGTCCGGGGTATCAGGTAACCGAGTTCGTCATTGGCCAGCCCCACCACCAGCTTCAGCCGGCCGGGCATCCCCTCGCGCAAGGGCGGAATCTCAATCGGTTCCCCCGGGAAATCGGCTCCCTCGGGCGTTTCCACACCGCCGTTGGCAATTTCCGGATACAATTCCCCCGGCACGCAGGCCACCGTGGCATCGCCCACGCGGAGCAGGGCCACCTCGCTCCGGACACGGGGCGGCCAACTCACGTAACCGCGGTCCAGCACGCCCAACCAACCCGCCAGCCAGTAGCGCCAGTTGGTCACATGCACTTCGATCGTGCGCGCCCAGACACCGATCGTCGCCTTGCTGCCGGACCCTCCCTCGGCCGCCCGCAGGACGGGCAAGATTCGGGCCGCCAACCGATGCCCCAGTGCACGCGACTTTTCGTGCGAGGGCTCCCGCCACGGCCGGTCCGTCCACGGATCGCGAACGGTCACCCCGGGCGCCGTGGTCATCAGGCCGCCCACGGCACCGTTCAGGAAGAGGTGCACCCCGCCCAGCGCCGGCAGACGTTCCACGTCCCCGTCACGAACCCCGTGTCCCAAGGCGTCCCGCAACACCCCGCAAAAATCGGCCGTGATGTCCCGGTTTTTCGACCACGGCGTCTCCGGGTGATTGCCCCAGTTCACCCAACTCCCCAGCGTGCGCCCCGTCTCAGGCGAGAGGAATTGCAGGATCCGCAGGTCGGCGTCATACACCTCGGGCGGCCGGGTGTCCGTCACCAGACCAACCGGATCGCACGGCAGATGGTGAGTCACCAGTCGCGCCGGCTGCAGGCTGTCAACCGCAGCTCCCAGAGCCTCCACACAGGCCCGGCGCACACGCTCCAAGTACTCCGGATCCACGCCGCTGCGCCAGATGCGCGGTCCCCACAAGCCCATCAGGTCCGGCGTTGAATGGTTGTGAGTGCTGCAGATCATGACGTAATCGAGCCGCCACTCGGCTGGCAGGCGTCGCCTCACCCGCACGACGTCGTCGTGAAAGAACCCGATGGCATCCAACGCCACCACCCCGATGCGACGGTCTCCATCGTCGAGCACGCATGCCACCGCCCACAAATCGTCGTGCACCCGTTCCGCCACACGGTTCTGACCGAATCCGGCCAGATAAACCGGCCGCCCCGACGCCAGGTCCGGCGTGATACGCACCCGACCAAACCCCGCCCGGAATTCCGCTGCCGGAGACGGATTCGGAGGCAGTCGCACCTCCAGGCGATAGCCCGGCGTACGATCGCGAAAGGCGTACCAGGACCGCAGAAGCACCAGCGCCAGCACAAGTGCGGTCGCCCACCACGCCATCCGAAGGCGGCGTCGGCTCCTGAGGAGGAGCCCTTTCCAAGCGGTGATGTTCCTGGACGGAGCTGACATGGAGGATGTACCTGTTGGGACCCTTCCGGAGCCGTCCGGCCGGGCCGGGCCACGTTCCCGCAGGGACGGGCCGGACTACCTCAGCCAATCGGGAGGCCGTGGCCTCGGAACTCTTCCGCCGCGACTGCACCCGGCCCGGCGGTCTCCGGCACAAGACGGATCCCGCTTCCAAAATGTGCACAGAAGCCCACCCAAAGGGGCACCCTTCTACCGGCGTTGTTCGCCCTTCCGGTCGGGATGCGGTCAGGCCGGGTTTATCCTCAAATCCCGACGAACCGGACACACGGCGGCCCGCGCCGGGCCGCGGTGTGGGCCACCGGCCCGTTTACTCGTAGCTCACACTGCCCCCCGATCGCGAGGCCAGCCACTGCTGGAAAGCTTCCGGACTTTCCACCACCAACACCCCCTGGGCCATGGCGGCGTGGCCGTTCCCGCACAACTGGGCGCAATAAACTCGGTAGCGTCCCTCGCGCGTGGGCGTGAAATGCACCGGTACGCGCATGCCCGGAATGGCGTCCTGCGTCAGCCGCATGGAAGGGATCTTGAACGAGTGAATCACGTCCTTGGAACTGACATAGGCGATCACCGGTTTGCCCACCGGCACGTGCAGTTCGTTCAGCGACGTCACGTCATCCTTGCCGGCGGGGTCGTCCGGATCGACCCCGAACAGGTTGGTCTCGCTCACGAAGCGCGGATCCTGCCGACCCAATCGCCCGTCCGGACCGGCGTAACGGAAGTTCCAGTTGAACTGTTGGGCCATCACCTGAACGACCGTGGACTGGTCCTCGGGCGGGAATTCCTCGCTCATGTGGGCCCAGATCGGCACGGCCAGGAACACCAGCAGCAGGCCTTCCACCGTTGCCACCGCCACCTCCGCATAGGTCGAGACGTGGCTGCGGGCACCGACGGCGTCCGCCCGCGGATGGCGCCGCTGTTGAAAGCGCCACAGCACGTAAACGAAATAGATCAGCCAGCCCACGAACAGGATGGCCATCAGCCAGTGGACATATCCGATGAACCGGTCTATGCCCACTCCGTGGGCCGACGCCACCTCCGGCAACCCCAACCATCTGGTCATGACCGTTCCTCCGTCGTCGAACTCGTTCGTCCCCCCTGGTCGGCACCGGCCTGCCGGGATTCCCGGCGGATGGCATGCACGAAGAACGCCACCACGCCGCTCAGCACAACGGCCACCACCAGGACCAGCGCCACCACCGCCCAGGCCAGCCCCTTGCTGGCGGGCGCGCCCGGATCGCCGTAACACACGGCACAAGCCGCGGCCGGCAGGGGCATGGCCGCCGCCAGAGCGGCCGCCGCCCCGACCCGCCGGCTTTGCATCGTCGAGCCCTTCATAGGTACGCCATCTTCTTGAGCTTTTTCAGAAAGTAACGGCCGTAAAACACCACCAGACCACCCATCCCGGCACTGGCCAGGCCCAGTAACAAGTCGGAACGTGACCCGGCCTCGCCGGCGGCACGGGCCAGGAGCGCCCCTGCGGTGCCGAAGCACAGCAGGCTCAGCGCCGTGACAAACACCAAATGGACCGTCTTCAGCGACATCGTCTCAACCTTTCGCCGCGGGGACCGCTCCGGGCTTGGGCACATCTCCGTGCGCCCAGACGCACAGCCCCATCAATGCCACGAAAAACAGCACCGTAAACGCCAGCAGGAAATAAACCACATGCCGTTCCTGCAGCAAATGCATCAGGTGCCCCGCAACGATGAAGGCGTTGACCGCCGCGGCCCCCAGGATCAGGGCGATGCGCCAGCCGGAATCCGGCAGGGGCGCGTAGGCCACCCCCACCATGCAGAGGGTCACGACCGCCACCACCAACAGCACCGTGCGCCCGCGCGCCACCGCGGTCCGGTACACCTCTCCGGGATTCGTCGTCTCGTTCATGGCTTCAGGTCAGATAGAGCAGCGGGAACAGGAAGATCCAGATCAGGTCAACAAAGTGCCAGAACAAACCGGCCACCTCCACCCGGTTGGTGAAATGTTCCGGGTCCAGGTGCCACAGCCGGCTGCCCGGTCCCCAAAGGTAGGCAAACACCACCAGCCCGCCCAGGACATGCAAGCCGTGCAGGCCGGTCAGCGTGAAGTAAATGGCCAGGAAGGTGTTGTGCCGCGGGGCGTAGTTCTGCATGCGCTCGATCTGTTCTCGCGGGATGCGGATCTCCTCGTGTGCACCGTGGGCACGCCGGCCGTCCAACAACTCGCGGCGGTCCTCCACCCAACGACCCTTCAACACCACGACCTCATCAGTCGTGCGGTTCCTCACCAGGTGGCCGTCGGCGATCCGCCCGTCTTTCAGCCGCACCTCGTAGTGGGTCAACTTGTCATGGTACTCGTAGCCCTTGATCCCGAGGAACACCGTGCCCAGCAGCAGGGTCAGCCCCATGTGCAGTTTGAACTGGTCGAATCGCCGGGCGCGACAGGCCGCCCAGGCCAGGAAGGTGGTCACGGCCGAGGAAGCCAGAAGGAGCGTGTTCAGCGTGCCCAGGGGAACGCTCAACCAGCCGTGCGGCCACGTCTCGGGTGGGGCGCCCACGCGGAGGAACACGTAGGCGGAAAACAGGCCGCCGAACAACATGACTTCCGACGCCAGGAACAACCACATCCCCAGCTTGGCATTGTACACACCAGTGTCGGGGCGGGGTCGAACTGTGTAGGCGATTTCCATGGATGAATCCCAACCTGCAGTTTCGTTTGTCGCGCTCTCCTAGGCCGCGTTTTGGGGTACGTAATCGGCCTGCCCGGCGGTTACGCCGTATTCGTAGGGACCCCGATACACCTTCGGGGGCTCGATGAAATTGCCGTGCGGGGGCGGTGTGGGGGTTTGCCACTCGAGAGTGGTCGCCTCCCACGGGTTGTCGCTCTTCACCGGTTCACCCCGCCAGATGCTGGCGAACAGGTTGATGATGAAGGGAATCTGAGCCAGACCAAGTCCGAGCGCCGCCCAGAGGATGAAGTTGTTCAGGCCCAGAATGGTGTCGCTCAGGGTCCCTTCGATGCCCGGCCCCATGCGTGTGGAGTAACTCAGTCCGCCATCCGACATGCGCCGCAGCATGCCGGCGAATCCCTGGGCGAACATCGGCATGAACACCGCGTTCATGAACAAGAGTGAGCACCAGAAGTGGACCCGCCCCCAGAATTCGTTCATTCTCCGTCCGGTCAGCTTGGGGAACCAGTGATAGATGCCGGCGAACAGCGCGAAGATGGTGCCCGGCGCCACCACGTAATGGAAGTGGCCGATCACGTAGTAGGTGTCGTGCAACTGGATGTCGCTGGCGGCGAATCCCAGGGGCAGCCCCGTCAACCCGCCGATGCCGAACATGGGCAGAAACGCCAGCGCAAACAACATGGGGGTATGCACGCGGATGCTGCCGCCCCACAGCGAGATCAGCAGGCAGGTCAGCAGGATCACCGAGGGGATCGAGATGATGATGGTGGTCGTCTGGAAGAAGGTGGAGATCCGTGTCCCCATGCCGGTGAGATACATGTGATGCGCCCACACGATGAAGGAAAGGAAACTCAGCGTCAGCACCGCATGAACCATGGTGCGATAACCCCAGAGGGGTTTCCGGATGTTGTTGGCGATCACCTCCGCCACGATGCCCATGGCCGGCAGGATCAGCACGTACACCTCCGGATGTGCCAGAAACCAGAACAGATGCTGCCACAACAGCGGGCTGCCGCCACCACTGATGTTGGCCGTGGCTCCCCCCACCGCCAGGCCGGTGGGCAGGAAGAAGCTCGTGCCGGCCACCTTGTCCATCAACTGCAGGATCCCCGCGGCTTCCAGCGGCGGAAAGGCCAGCAGCAGAAGGAAGGAGGCGGCCAACTGCGCCCACACGAAAAACGGCAGCCGCATCCACGTCAGTCCCGGCGCCCGCAATTGTACGATGGTTGTGATGATGTTCACCGAGCCCAGGAGGGACGAGGTGATGAGCAGCACCATGCCGATCAACCAGAACGTCTGGCCGTCGGTCGGGATGATGGTGGCCAGAGGTGAATAGGATGTCCAACCGGCCTGGGCCGCCCCGCCGGGGATGAGGAAACTGGCCAGCATCACCACGCCCCCCAGGAAATAGAACTGGTAGCTCATCATGTTCAGGCGCGGGAAGGCCATGTCGTTGGCGCCGATCATCAGCGGGACCAGATAGTTGCCGAACGCACCCACCGCCAGCGGCACGATTGCCAGAAAGACCATGATCGTGCCGTGCATCGCACCGAACATGTTGTAAAGGTCGGGCGACATCACCCCTTTACTGGCCGGACTGCCGAGGACCTTTTCCAGGAACCAGCCCACCAAGGGAACCGGTTCCCCGGGATGGGCAATCTGCCAGCGCATCGTGAGGATCAGGAAAAAGCCCAGCAACAGGAAACAAAGCGCCGTCAATCCGTACTGGATTCCGATCACCTTGTGATCGGTGGAGAAAACGTATTTACGCCAGAACCCGAGCCCGGGCTCCTGCGCGTGAGCCCCGTGCGGGGGCGTCGTTACGGTCTTGGTCGTGGGTTGTACCATGGTCTCGAACCTCGTTTTCGCCCGGTCCTATCGCACCTTGTCAATGGTCAGAAACACCAGTAAAAGCGGCAAATACACGATGGATGCAAGGAACAGCACCCGCGCCGCAAGGTCGGTGCGAAGCCGGTAAAACTGCAACGCCGTGGCCAGATAGGCCAAACCCAGGACCCCTGCCGCCGTGGCGTACAGGGGGCCCACGATTCCCAGCCACCAGGGCAACAAGGAGGCGGGCAACAATGCCAGGGTCCAGAGCAGCGCTTGTCGGCCGGTGCGGCTCCCGTCGGGGTCCACCTGCGGCAGCATGCGGAAGCCGGCCCGCGCATAATCGTCACGGTACATCCAGGCGATGCCGAAAAAGTGCGGCATCTGCCAGCAGGCCACGATGGCGAACAGGGACCATGCCGCCGCGGAAAGCTCACCCCGGGCCGCGGCCCAACCCACCACCGGCGGCAGGGCCCCCGGAATGGCACCCACCCATGTGTTCCACCAGGTGCGCCGTTTCAACGGCGTGTAAACACCGACGTAACTCACCAGAGCGACCGCCCCCAACAGTGCAGCCAACCGGTTGCAGCCCACCCCCAACACGATCAATCCCCAGGCGGCCATGAGGATCCCGGTGACCAGGGCGGTGCCCGGGCGAATCTGGCCCGCCGGCAACGGGCGATGTCGGGTCCGTTCCATGCGCGAGTCCACCTCGCGTTCCATCCACTCGTTCAGGACCGCCCCGCCTCCCGCCAGCAGCGCCATACCGATCAAAGTGGCCACCAGACCCGGCCCGTCCACCGGACCCGCGCAGGCCAGGTAATACCCGACCACGGTCGTCAGCAGTACAAGCGAGGTCAGGCGGGCCTTGACCAACTCGGCCCAGGCGGCGCACGGTCCGGATCTCTCCCGACCCGCCACACGGGCCAGGGTCGGTTCGGCTGTTTTGGTGGGGAAGCCGGGTTGCATGGGCCGGGACCTCAGGAAGCGGTCGCCATCGCCGCCGGCACCGCCCGGGGCAATGGCGCACTCTGGCGCACATTCGGTGCGTGAGCCGCGATGGCCAAGAGGGCGCCGGTGACGAAAGTGAGTGCCCCGACAACCACATGGAGCGTGGCCACATCCGCAGCCTTGTTGGACCAGACCGTCCAAGCCCCGAGGCCGAACTGTACGCAGACCAGCAGCAGCCAGAAACCCGTCACCCGCCGCAGGGCATGTCCGGGCTCCAGCCGCCGTCGCGTTTGCCACCACGCCGCACCGATGGCACCGGTCACCACCAACGCCATCAGACGGTGCGCCATGTGCACATGGATGTGGGTCGCCGTGATGTCGTTGTAGGCCCGTGTCTCCATGCGCTGGCGGTTGTAACGCGCCACCGACTCGGGATCGGTCGCCGGCCAGAGCCTCCCGTACGCCAACGGGAAGTCCGGCACGGCCAGACCCGCATGTTCATGCCGCATGGTGGCGCCCAGAATCAACTGAACCAGGATCAACGCGCTGGTCCAGGTGTACCACGGCCGCAAGGGGCGCAACCGCTGCGCAAGTGGACCCGACTGGAACCTCTGCCATGCGCGCGAGGTGAAAAGCGCCAGTGCCGCCATGAGGATCAGAAAAAGCTGGGCCGTCGTGGCATGCACGATGCCCAGCTCGTCTTTGAGCCAGACGACCCGCAGCCCGCCCAGGACACCCTGGACAACCACGAGGACAAGCGCCAACAGGCCGAGCCTGCGCAGCCGGGTCGGCTGGGGGGCGCACCGGGGCCAAAACCGGGACGCGATGAGCGCCGCCAGGCCGGAGCCCCCCAACACCACCGCGTCCTGCCAGCGAGCCGGGGCCAGCAGGAGGACAGTGGCCCCGAGGACCAGCGCCACCCACCCGCCGCGCATCAGCCACGGCCGGGCCGGTGCGCCATGCATCCAGACGGCGAGCACCAGCGTCAGCAGCCCCACCAGCGCGCCCAGCAGCCGATGGGTATGCTCGTAAAAAATGCCCCCGATCCAGGCCGACACGGGGAAGAAAAACATGTTGTACCCGTACGTGTTCGGCCAATCGGGGACAGCCAAGCCGGCGCCATGGCTGGTGACAAGACCACCGGCCCCGATGAGCACCAGCACGGCACAGGCCGTCAACACCGCAAAGCGGTGCAACGCACTGGATGACGCACCCGACACTTCCACGCTCCCACACCGGCGACCGCGTTCCCACACCCGACATTCACCCCGGACCGCGTCCGCCGTCGCCCTTGGGTGGCGGTTACTTGACCTCGAAGACGAAGTCCACGTTGACCACGCCGTCGGTGACCTCGATCTCCTTCTTCAAGGTGCCCAGCTTGCGATGCGAGGCCTCCAACGTGTACTTGCCGGGCGGCACGTCCTTGATCACGTACGTCCCGTCCTCGCTGCTCAGTGCGAACCAGGGATGGTCCTCCACGCACACGTAGGCGAACATCCACGGATGGACGTCGCATTTGAAGCGTAGGAACTTCTCCGGGGCGTCGAAGCTGAATTTCAGGTCCGGACCCCCGGCCAACTGGGCCTCGTTACGCTCCTTGTTTCCGGGTGCCGTGGGTGTGGCGTGTACGTTGTGCAGAAGCGGATCGGAGTTCTTCACCAGCAGGGTCTGTTTGGTCTGGATGGCCAGCACGTAGGGCACGTACTGGCAACCCTTCTGGTCCAGCACCGCCGGAGGTGCGCTGGCGCCGGTGCTCTTGCCGGTGATCCCGGCCAGCGTCACGAACACGTCGGCCAACCCGCCGTCCGCGCCGACGCGGTACATCGGGACGTTGACGGCTTCCTTGACCAACTTGCTGCAGTTCGGGTCAGCAGCCAGGTCCTTGACCACCGGATTGGCCGGCGGCGTTCCCTTGAGCGTGATCTTGCCCCGAATTTCCCCGGCAACGGCAGACAAGGCCATGCCCGTCGCCACTGCCACCACAACACCCAGATGTTTCGCTTTCATATACCCCATCAGAACCCTTTTGGACACGCAATGTACCCGGACCGGACCACGGGTCAAGCACCGGGGCCGGGAACCACGCGGCCCGCCGCATGGGAGGGGAGGCGCGACGGGGGTTTCCCTGCCGTTCCGGGAGTCCGGCCCGCCAGCCAGCAGCTTCATGGACATTCGTTTCGGCGGTCCGAGACCAATCGGACCGCCTGCCGGAAGAACCCAACCGCCTGTGCAGAAACCCATTGACCGGGATCCTGCGCAATGCCCAAATGAGACCATGTCAAACATTCCTGGGGACCTGCGCTATACGAAAACCCACGAATGGGTCCGGTTGACCGACGGCGTGGCCACCGTGGGCATCACCGACCATGCTCAAAAGGAGTTGACCGACATTGTGTTCGTGGAACTGCCCGCCGTGGGCCGGGAGGTTCAGGCCGGTGAAGCCTGCGGCGTGGTGGAATCAGTCAAAACCGCCAGCGACTTTTACAGTCCCCTCAGCGGTCGGGTGACCGAGGTGAACCAACCGTTGGTGGACAACCCGGGCTGGATCAACAGCGATCCGTACGGCCAGGGCTGGCTGTTCAAGCTGGCGCCCAGCCGACCCGAGGAACTCGAGCAACTCCTGACCCCCGATCAATACCGCGCCCAACTGGGCGAGGGCTGATGTCCTCCGGGACAGTTGACGGGCTCCGGCTGTTTGCAGCCGCGCCCGGCGCCGGCTACTCTCCTCACCGTGCAACCGCAAAGGGTGCGATTGTTTGTCAAACCGTGGTGTCCCTGGTGCCAGCGGGCCGAGACCTGGCTCCAAGCTCGCGGCATCACCTACGACCGACTCGACGTCACACGGGATCGTCAGGCTTGGGATGAAATGGTCCGGCTCTCCGGACAGACCCTGGCGCCCGTGATCGAGGTGGACGGAGCCGTTCTGGCGGATTTTGGTCCGGAGGAACTGGCCGCGTTCTGGCAGGAGCAGGTCGGGGGGCGCCAAACTTCCTGACGCCCGATGGCCATCAAGATTCATCCCCCTCCGACCGGTTGCGGCGGTTCAGGCGCCGCCGCGCCCCCCACCCGGCTGCCGGCCTGGCTGCGCCGTGCACTGCCCACAAGTCCGGTGTTCGGCCGGACGCGTGCCCTTCTGGAAGAGCTGCGGCTCCACACGGTGTGTGAGAGTGCCCGTTGCCCCAATCACTGGGAATGCTGGAGCCGTGGCACCGCCACCTTCATGATCGGCGGCGACCACTGCACACGCGCCTGCCGGTTTTGCGCCGTCACCACGGCCAAACCGCTGCCTCTCGACCCGGACGAACCCCGGCGGGTGGCCGAGGCCACGCACCGGCTGCGCCTGCGACACGTGGTCATCACCGCCGTGGCCCGCGACGACCTGCCCGACGGGGGTGCCGACCATTTCCGGCGCACCATCGAAGCGGTGCGCGAGCGGAATCCCGGCACGGTCATCGAGGTCCTCACACCGGATTTCAACGGGGACCCGGACGCCGTGGCCACCGTGTTGTCGGCGCGACCCGAGATCTTCAATCACAACCTGGAAACCGTCCGGCGGTTGACACCGGCGGTCCGACACCGCGCCACCTACGATCGGTCCCTCCGGGTGCTCGAGCTGGCGCGGCGCCTGGCCCGAGGCCCGCTCTGGACCAAGTCCGGCCTGATGCTCGGCCTGGGCGAAACGGCCGAGGAAGTGCTGGGCGCACTGCGGGACCTGCGCGCGGTGGGATGCGACATCGTCACGCTCGGGCAGTATCTGCGGCCCACACCCGCCCATCTGCCGGTCATGGAATACGTCCCGCCCGACCGATTCGCGTGGTACGGCGAGCAGGCACGGGCCCTGGGGTTCCGCCATGTTGCCAGCGCGCCCATGGTTCGCAGCTCCTATCACGCGGATGATTTTCACGTGGAACCCGCAGCTTCGGCCGGCCCGGGTGCACCGCACTGAGCCGATGGCCACCGCGGCACGGGCACGCCGGCCCGCTCAGGAGGATGGGGCCGGCCAGGAACCCCACGCACGGCCGCGCACCCCGTCCCACACGAGGTACCACAGAAAGAGCGAATTGTATTTGACGTAGCGCGGTCCCAACCGGCGCGGCTCGGTCGCCATCCGATACAGCCAGGTCAATCCCGCCCGCTGCATCCAGAGCGGTGCATCGGGTTTGAGCCCGGCGTTGGCCTCGAAGGCAAACCCGACCACCAACACCACCCCGCGGCGCAGGTGCGGCTTGTACCGGGCGGCCCACCGCTGCTGCTTCGGCGCGCCAAAACAGATCCACAGATAATCCGGCGCCAGGGCGTTGATTTCCGCCAGCACCCGTTCTTCGTCGGCCGGGTCCAGCGATCCGTCCGGCAGGCAACGACCGTGATAGCCGCCCACGAAACGCAGGCCGGGATTGGCTGCCGTGAAGCGCCGGCACAGGCGTTCGGCGCATTCCTCGCTCCCGCCCACCAGATAATGCGTGCTGCCCGCCGGTGCGCACTCCAGGAAGTAGCGCATGAACGCCGGCCCGTACACGCGATCGCGCAGGCCCGCCCCGGCCAGATTCATGCACCAGGTCAGCGGCGTGCTGTCGGAGACCAGGCAGTCGAAGGTCTCCATCACCCGCCGGAAGGCCGGGTCGTGTCGGATGAGCGTGACGATCTGGGTATTGGAGAACGCCACCGTGGTCGGCCGGGTCCGCCCCGCCCAATCCACGCACCGCCTCGTGAGGTCGGCATAGCTGGTGACCAGGAGCGGCGCTCCCAGCACATGCACGTAACGGGCCTGGCCGAGGGATCCGCTCATGAGCGAAGCATCCTCATTCAACCGCCCGTGGCGGGGCTGTCCGACGCCGGGTCCGGCTGCAGGGGGTTGTTCGGCGTTCCGGCAGGGGCGGTCAGCTCGGGCTGTTCGGTGGCTGGCGGCTTTGCGTCGGGGCGGGCGGTCTGATCAGACGCCGGAGGTTCCACCGCCACCACCGCCGGCCGCACCAGCCGTCCTTGGAACAGGATGCCGGTGGCCAGCGTTTCCCGGACCACCGATCCCTCCGGCGGCGTCTGGCCGTCAGGTGTCTGGTGGCGTTCGGGCTGAAAAGGCTCGCCCGGCGGGACTTCGAACGGTACCACGCCCAGGCGTCGTGCCGCGTCCCGACAATGGTTCTGGAACTGTGTGAGCTGCTCGATCAACCGGGGCTGGCCGGAGCGCAGCCCGGCCGTGTAGAGCGCGTACACGTGGTCGAGGATCCAGACCAGGACCTGCAACCACTCGCCCTCGGCCCGGCGCAGTTTTTCCACCTCCAACCGCAAGGTGGCCTTTTCGGTATCGTTGGCCCTTTCCAGAAAGGCGGTGAACTCGCGGACTTCCGCAGCCATGCGCTCGGCGATCTCCCTGGCCTGCGCGGCCGTGCGCGCGGCCTGGTCCTGGATCATTTGCCAGTTGTCGGTGGCCTCGGCGATCCGCCGCGCGGCCGCCTCGGCATGACGCGCCTGCAGGAGTCCTTCGGCCAGCGTGGCCGTCTCCAGGCGCCGGCACAGCGCCCGGTACTCCAGCCAGAAAGGCGCCACACCCAGTGCCGCGCCCGTCACCAGACAAATGGTGCTGCCCCAAACGACCGCCGCGCTCAGCGGGAACTTCGCCTGCGCAACCCAGTACACCGCCGCTGCCAACAGGACCGCGTCGCCCAGCAAAAACGGCCAGAGGCGAATCCGTGGAGCTTCCGATGCGTCCATGCCGCGCAGTCTGCCCGTCCCCCTCAGCCGTTTCAAGGGTCCAGGCCCGGCGCCCCGGCTGCACACCCGTCTGCAAGCCGGTGGCTCATGGTTCCCGGGACTTCACCGTCAGCTCAGCCGGTCGCACAGCGGACACGGATGTCAGACGCGCCCGGCCCGACCACGAGGGAGCGGGACAGTCGCGTGACCGGCAGGATCCCGGCCCCGGCCACTCTGACATCCACCCAGGCACGGACTTCTTGGCGCAGCCTCTCGAGAGGCGCGGACCGCACGGTGCGGCTAAACCGGATTGGGACGCAGGTTCAGCGCAGCAGCCGGCCCTTGCCGAGATCCACGTACTGCGGCAGGGCCCGCAGTTCCAGAGTCAGGCCGCGGCTCGTCGCAGGCAGGCGGTTTTCCTGACCGTCCCCGGCCACCACGCGCCAGCCTTCCGGCGGCGGTTTTCCCTCCACCTGCAACGTCACGGTGGAGGGCGGTTCCACCGACCAGGCCGCCAGCCGGGTCATGCCCGCGTCGTTGGTGAGGACCAACACCCAGTCCGAACCACGTTCCAGAGGGAACCGTCCGGCCACCGCGTAACCAGCCAGTTCACGCACCAGGGTTTGGACCGCCCGATAGGCCGGCTTCGGATTCAGATCCGCGTCCACCACCCCGAAATTGTGCTCGCGCTCATGCGGGTCACGACCGTCGTTTTTCCAGTCGTACCAGATGGAGAGCGGCACTCCCATCGAGAGGTTGAAAAGCTGTTGCCGGACCAGAAAGGCGGCCTGGGTATCGGGCGAGACGTCTTTGCCGTCGGTGGACCAGCCCCATTCGCTGCTGACGATCGGGATGGGTTCCGCGCGGCCTGCAGGGGTGTGCGCGTCCACCTGCTGGCGCAGCTGGCGGTACTCCGCCGCGGCACTCTCGGGCGGTCGCCGAAACCGGTACGGATGCACGCTGACGCCGTCGAGGTATTCGAGGATCCCGGAGGCGAGGAACCTTTCCATGAACGGGGGATCGAAGCCGGAGATCCCCGGAGCGATGATGGCGGCTTGAGGTTCGGCTGCCCGGATGGCCCGGCAGGTGGCACGGGCCAGCCGAATGTAATCGTCCACGTTCGGATGCGGCCGCCAGAAAAAGATGTTGGGCTCGTTCCAGATCTCCCAGACCACGCCCTGGCGCGCGTATCGCGCGGCGGCGGCTGCGGCCCATCGGGCAAACGCTTCCACGCTTTCAGGTTTGCGGGGCGACGCCACGTTGGTTTCGGGCCGGCCGGTGATGGGGTTGGTCGTCTGCACGCTCTCCTCGTAAAGGTGGTGAGAGTAATCGAGGATGAAGAGGGCGCGCAAACCGCGCCGGCGAAGGTTTCGCGTCAGTTCGTCATAGCCGCGCCAATCGTACTCGCCCCGGAGCCGTTCCACGGCCTCCCAGGTGAAATCCATGCGGACCCATCGAAACCCGGCCGCTGCAATCAGGTCGAGGTCCCGTTCGTGGCCGGTGACGAAGTGGATATTGACGCCCACGCCCTCGGGCAGCCGAAGCGCGGGCAATTGTCCAGCCACCATGCACGGCAACCCCAGGGCCACGCCGAGGGAGACGACGACCGGTTTCATGACCCCACCCAAGGCGGGGGGATCCTCTGTTGTCAAGACCGGGCTGCGCGGATGCCGTCCGGGAGGTCCGCATGCGTGTCACTTGCGGGCCCGGACTGCCAGGTCTCCGCGATCAGTCGCACGATCAACGCGACGACCACCGCAAGGAACACCGGTCGGATGAAGCGTGGACCGCCGCGGGCGGCCATGGACGCGCCCAGCCGCGCCCCACAAGCCTGGGCAAGGCCCATGGACAAACCCAGCGGCACGTGCAGCGCCCCGCCGGCCGCGAACACCGCAAGCGCGCCGGCGTTGCTGGCAAAGTTCATGAACTTCGTGCGGGCGGTGGCGCGGGCCAGATCGAGTCCGGCCCCCGTCACCAGGGCGGCCGCCCAAAACGTGCCGGTGCCGGGTCCGAAGAACCCGTCGTAGAACCCGAGCAAGACGGCGGCCAGCGGTTCGAACCCGGATGGCACCCGCCGCTGCGGGCGGGGATGCAGGCCGAACCGGGGACGGAGGGCCGTCCACAGCGTGACCAGCAGCAAGAGCAGCGGGATCAGCTTTCGCAACAGGACGGGTTCCACGGCCTGCACCGCAAGGGCCCCTCCCGCGGCGGCCGTCCCGGCCAGCAGCATGCCGGGCAGACAACCGCCGGGCTTCACCAAACCGGCGCGGGCGTACTGGACGGCAGCGATGCCGGAGCCCGCCACCGCCTGAAGCTTGTTCGTACCCAGCGCCTCATGCGGAGGTACGCCTGCGGCCAGCAGCGCCGGCACGGTCAACAAGCCGCCGCCACCGGCTATCGCGTCCACCCAGCCGGCCGCGCCTGCGGCAGCCACACACGCGATCCAGGTCCACGGTTCCATCCGTCGCGGCAGGCTAACGACGAGTTCGGCCGGTCCGCCAGTGCACAACGTGCAGACAGACCTCACGCGCCCCATGCGTTCCAACCTCTGCCTGCTCCACCGCGTCAGCTCCGGGACGGCCGGGACGACAAATCGGCGGGCCCGACGGCAGCACCAGAAATTCTTTGTGCGCCAGCGACACTTTTGATTCACAAACGACGGTTGATCTGGAACAATTCCACCGCATCCTCGGCGCGGCGTCCTCGCTGCGGGCGCCATGACCTGAACAACGAGTCACGCTCACAGGGAAGCGGAAATGGCAGACAATCAGAGCGGCTTGAAAACTACGAAGGGACCGGTCAGCACGTTCATCGAGGAACATTTTCGGCACTTCAATGCCGCGGTGGTCAAACGCGCCAGCGACGCCTACGTGCAGTTGCTGGAGCGGGGCGGCCGGATGTTCCTGGCGATGGCCGGGGCCATGAGCACGGCCGAGCTGGGCCGTTCGCTTGCCGAGATGATCCGGCGCGACAAAATCCACGCCGTCTGTTGCACCGGGGCGAATCTGGAGGAGGACCTCTTCAACCTCATCGGGCAGCGCGACTACGTGCAGGTCCCCGAGTACCGCGACCTCACGCCGGCCGACGAGCTGGAACTGATGCGGCGCGGCCTGAACCGCGTCACGGACGTCTGCATCCCCGAGCGCGTCATGATGGAGATTCACGATCGCCTGCTGCCCCGGTGGCAGGCGGCGGAAAAGACCGGGCAACGGCGTTTCCCGCACGAGTACCTCTACGATCTGCTGCGCAGCGGGGAGTTGGAGCCCCTCTACCAGGCCGATCCGCGGCACAGCTGGATGCTGGCGGCGGCTCAGAAGGACCTGCCTCTCTTCGTACCCGGCTGGGAGGATTCCTCCCTGGGAAACCTGTTCGTGGCCCGCGTGGCCGACGGCACCCTCCGGGAGGTCCGGATCATCCGCAGCGGGTTGGAGGCGATGCTGGAACTGCTGCGGTGGTACGAGGAAACCTCGGCCCGGCACCCGGTCGGCTTCTTCCAGATCGGCGGCGGCATCGCCGGCGACTTCGCCATCTGCGCGGTGCCGCTGCTGCGACAGGACCTCAAACGAACGAACGTCCCCCTGTGGGCCTACTTCTGTCAGATCAGCGACTCGACCACCAGCTACGGCAGCTATTCGGGGGCGGTCCCCAACGAAAAGATCACCTGGGGCAAACTGGCACCGGAAACGCCGCGGTTCATCATCGAGTCGGACGCCACGGTGATCGCGCCGCTCATCTTTGCGCGGGTCCTGGGTTGGTGAGCCGGCCGACCCGGTCCCTACCGGTGGGGGGCTTGCGCCCGGGACAAAGCGCCGCGTAGGCTGGGCGCCCGTGCGTCTGTTGGATCGGTATCTGCTTCGCGAGTTGGCGGGGCCGTTGGCGGCCTGTCTGACCGGCTTTCTGCTGGTCTGGATCACGGCCGACCTGCTCGGACGCATGGAAGATTTTCAAGGCCGGCACCTTTCCTGGCAGCAGGTGCTGGCGTACTACGGCTGGCGCATGCCGGAATTCCTCGCCCTGGTCCTGCCCATGGGCCTGCTGCTGGCCCTCCTGTACGCCCTGCACCGGCTCGCCCGGGCGCACGAGATCACCGCCATGCGCGCCGCGGGGCTGGGTCTTTGGCGCATCGCCCTCCCCTACCTCTGGGTGGGCGCATTGAGCAGCGGGTTGATGTGGATGCTCAACGAGTCCTGGGCACCGGCGGGTGCCCGCCGCGCCGAGGGCGTGCTCCGGCCCGACCGGGAGGCGGCCGACGAGACGTTGCAGATCCCCAACTTCGGCTTCATGAACCGGCGCGACCAGCGCGCCTGGCACGCCGACGCGTTCGACCGCCTCAGCGGCGAGATGACCGGGCCGCAGGTGGAGTACCGCACAGCAGACGGCCGGCGCCGCTGGCTGTTCGCCCGGCGCGCCCTGTACACCAACGGCGTGTGGACCTTTTTCGAGGTCCGGGAATTCGAAAACGACCCCAACGGACCCCGCCATCTCGTGCCCGTACGGAATGCAGCTTCACTGGCCCGGCCGGATTTCACCGAAACGCCCGAGCAGATGTACAGCGCCCACCTGGTCCGTGGCCGGTTGGAACGCCGGATCTCGCGCAAGCTGGACCTGCCGGTGCGCACCCTGCGGGAGTACGCACGGCTGAATCCGGACCTGTCCCCCGAGGAACGGGCCTGGTTGGAAACCCAGCTACAGGGACGGTTCTCCCTGGCGGCCACCTGCTTGGTGGTGGTGCTGATCGCGCTGCCGTTCGGCGTGATGCCCGGCCGGCGCAATGTGTTTTACGGCGTGGCTGGCAGCATTTTTGTGGCTTTCGCTTACTTCGTCCTGCAACAGGTCGGCCTGGCACTGGGCACCGGCGGTCATCTCCCGCCGTGGCTGGCCGCCTGGTCTCCGAACCTGATTTTTGCAGGTCTGGGCGTGATCCTGATCAACCGGTTCCGATGAGTTCATCCTCCCATCCAGAACCGAGACTGCCCTCCCACGCGCCCAGGATCAGTGATCCGGACGCGCTGGCCCGGCGGCGCGCGCAGCTGGAGTGGTTGCTGGCCGTTCATGCTGCAACGGACGAGAAGGAAACCACCGGACCAGCCTTGGAAGCGGCACTGGAAGTGGTCCGGCGGGCGGTACGAGCCGATGCAGGTCTGGTGGTGCTGTTGAATCCCACCACCGGTTTCCTGGAATGGCAGGCCGCGCTCGGCCTGCCGGAGTCGGCGCTGCGCCAACCGTTGCGGGTCAGCGAAGGCATCCTGGGTTGGGTCACCCGCACCGGACAGGTGGCGCGCGTGGACCGCCTGGAGGAGGATCCACGTGCGGAAGCCCTCCGTCCACGGGCGCGGTCGCTGCTGGCGGTGCCGCTGGACGTGGCCGACCCGGTCCGCGGGGTCTTGGCGGTCCTGTCGGATCGGCCGGCCGCGTTCGGTCCCTGGGAAACCGGGTGGCTGGAGCTCTGCGCGGGCGAACTGGAGCGGCTGATCCGGCGCATCTGGAGCTTGGAAAGGCTCCGGTTGCGCGGTCAGATGTTCGAGCGTCTGGCCGAGGTCAGCCCGAAGGTTCACGGCGCCTACAGCCTCGACGACGCCCTGAACACCATCACGCGCGAGGCCGGTTTGCTGATGCAGGCGCGTCTCTGTTCGCTGCTGTTGCTGGATCCCGAGGGCCAGTGGTTGGACTTGAAAGCGGCCTGGGGCGCCGGACCGGCCTACCGGAACAAGGCGCGACTCAGTGTGGCGGAGAGTTTCGTGGGCGAGGTGGTGCGACGCCGCCGGCCCATGCAGATCAGCAACGTCCAGACCTCGAGCCGCTACCAACACACGGCCGTCGCGCGCGAAGAGGGATTGGTCGCCCTGCTGAGCACGCCGTTGATTTCCGGTCACCGCAGCGTGGGAGTCCTGAACGTTTACAAGGGCCATCCCCATGTGTTTTCGGACCTAGAAGTTGCGGTGCTGCGCGCGTTCGCCGATCTGTCGGCCCAGGCATTGGAGCGGACCCGCTGGCACGAGCGTCTCCTGGAACTGGAAGAACAGCTCCGCCGCAATGAACGGCTCGCCGCACTCGGATGGCTGGCCGCCGAGGTGGCCCACGAGGTCCGCAATCCCCTGACGGTCATGCAAATGCTCTATCACTCGCTGAACCTGCAGTTCCCACCGGGGGATCCCCGGGCCGAAGACGCCGCCGTCCTGGGCAGGAAGATCGAACAACTCAACCGCACCGTGGAACGAATCCTGGACTTCGCCCGCCCGGGCGAGGCCCGCTTCGGCCCCGTCCCGATCAACCCCCTGCTCGAGGAACTGGCCCGGTTGGTCCGGCACAAGCTGCGCCAGACCAACATCGAACTGGTCTGGCGACCCGATCCGCGCCAGCCGGTGGTCTGGGGCGACGCCGGCCAGCTCGAGCAGGTGTTTCTCAATCTCGTGCTCAACGCCACCGAGGCCATGCGCGAAGGCGGACGATTGACCCTCATCACACGCGACCGGGGTGAAGCAGTGGAAATCCTGGTGGAAGACACCGGCCCCGGGATGACCCCCGAACAACGGCGCCAGGCGTTTCGCTCCATGCTGCCGTCCACACGCCAGGGCGGCACAGGACTGGGCCTGGCCATCGTGGGACGAATCGTGGAAGCGCACCAGGGCCGTGTACGAGCGGAAGCGCCCCGGTCCGGCGGCACCCGCGTGCGGGTCACCCTGCCGGCGGCGCCGCCGGACGTGCACACGCCCGGCAACGCATCCGCGCCTGCATGAGCGGTCTCTGGCACACGTTTCGGGAACTGCTGGTCACACCCTTCCAACACGGGGAGCTGGTGTGGGGCATCGTCCCGCTGTACTTCGGCCTGTTGCTCAACGAGACCACGCCCGCACGAGCCGACTACCGGACCGCCATCCAGACCGGTTTCAGCTTTCTCTGGTCGGCCGCACACTGGGTTTATCCCTACCTGCGATTCGGAAGGTCGGGCTGGCCCGCGGCCGCGTGGGATCATCTCCCGGTGATCAACCTCTGCGTGACGCTGCTGGTGGGCGGTCTGGGAATACTGGCGCTGGTGGGCGGGTTGCGCCGGCGGTTTCTGCGGGGGACGCGGTTTCTGGGTCACAGCCGGTTCGCCAATTACTTCATGATCGCCATCTTCCCCATCCAATCGGGACACCTGCCCTGGACGTGGGAACGACTTGCCGCCGTGGCCGCATTTGCGCCACCGGTCTGGCTGATCCTGCACTTCGGCCTGATGCCGTTCCGGAGATGATTCTCCGTCCGGGTGGCGCCCGCGTTGCGCCCGGAGGCCCGCCCGCCGCGCCCCTACGCCACCTCCTCCAACACGGCCGCCAGTTCGTCGGCCGTCAGCGGGACGGGATTGGTCTTCATGCTGTTGGCCTGAAGCGCCTTTTCCACCAGCCCGGGGATCAAGCCCGGGTGGAAACCGTACTTCGAGAGTCGCGGCATCCGGAGCGTCTGCGTCAGCTCGCGCAACCAGGCCACGCCGTCCTCCGGCGTGGCGTCGGCGCGGCCCGTCAACCACTGCGCCGCCCGGGTGTAGCGCTCCCACGCGGGGTGATGAGGCGCGCGTTGGCGAAGTGCGCGCACGTTGGCATGCGTCACCGCCGGCAGCAACACCCCGCAAACCACCCCGTGCGGAATCGGCAGGGTGCCGCCGAGCGGCCCGGCCAATCCATGCACGGCACCCAGCCCCGCGTTGCTCAACGCCAGGCCGCTCAACAGCGCCGCCCACGCCATCTCTTCGCGGGCACGGAGATCCGTGCCATCCTCCCACACCCGGCGAAGACTCCGGGCCGCACGGGGCAGGCCCTCCGCGCAACAGGCGTCCGTGAGGAAGTTGGCCCGCGGCGAAACCCATGCTTCCAACAACTGCGTCAAAGCGTCCAGGCCCGCCGCGGCGGTCACCTCCGGCGGACAAGCGAGGGTCAACTCCGGATCCACCACGGCCGCGCGAGCCACCAGGAAGGGGCTGCGGAAGCTGACCTTCACGCGCTTGTCCGGCACGGCCAACACCGCGTTGCGTGTCACCTCGGCCCCCGTGCCGGCGGTGGTCGGCACGGCCAGAAAGGGCAGGCCCGGTCCCGGCAGCGGGCGCGCCTGCCCCACCCCTTCCAGATAATCCTCCACCTCGCCCGCCCGCGGCACCAGGCCCGCCACGGCCTTGGCCGTGTCCAGGGCACTGCCCCCGCCGAACCCGATCACCAGATCACAACGTTCCTGCCGGGCCAGTCCCACGCCCTGACGAACCGTGGCCACCTCGGGCTCCCCGCAGACGCCGAAGCGAACCGGTTCCAGCCCGGCCTCCCGCAGCGACTCCAGAACCGGCCCGGCCCGCTGCGAACTCCGGCCGGTGACCACCAACGGCCGCCGGCCGTACGCCCGGGCCCACACGGGGAGTTCGCTCCTGACTCCCGCACCGAACAAGATTCGCGCCGGACCGGCGAATTCCCATCGCAAGGATGCCCTTCCCGCTCCGTCCGTCATGGCGCCATTGGAGTGCCCGCCAGCTTCACGGGTCAAGCCGGTCCATTCCCCCCTTTTGCGTGCCGGGCCGTTTGTCCCCGGGCCGTCCCCGCCAGCCATACGGCATCCCGGCAAGAACCCCACGCCGGTTCCAAATCGGACCGGCCGGAAGCCAACATCCACAGACCTCGAACACGGTGATGTCGAATAGGCCCGGGTGGATTTCCGACATGGGCGGGAGCCGGGCGAAAGGCTTTTCATGGGCAGCGAACCGGTACAAGTTCGGTCCGCGCCGGTTCGTCACGAATGGAACGTGCATGTGAGATGAAAATCATGGCCTCGGATCGACGGCTCCGCCGGCAATCCTCAGGGGAACATGCGCGATCGTCCACGATTTTCCCCGTGCTGCTGGCCCTGGTTGTTTCAACCACGCCCGGCGACGCGCAAACCACCAACCCGGGCACGGGCAGCACCGGCAGCACCACCCCGGGCCCGCGCAGGTTTGGCGGTCGCATGGAGAATCTGCCGGTCACGCTGGATCTGAACGGCGGATGGATCGAGGCGCACACGCCCCACTTCGACCTCCGACTCAGCCGGCAGGCGCAGGTCCTCACCTCCCTGCGGCCGCGGGACGGCACCTTCGATTTCCTGCCCGCCGACCAACTGGAGTTTCGTTCCCGTGCCGGTTTCCATCACCTGGGGGACATCATCCTGCGTGTCCGGCGCTCGGGCGAAACGAACTGGATCGAATGGTCGTCCGCCGGGGCCAGCCGGGACATCCGGCCTCTCGATCCGCCTGAGGGCGCAGTGGCTTCGGCAGATCTCGGGCCCTCGTTGCCCCCGGACTTCCCGCTGTCCGTCCGGCGCACGTGGCAGATCGAGGACGGCCATCTGGTGCTCCGATTCGAACTGCAAAACCGCACGGGGCAACCGGTGGAGATCGGTGGACTGGCGTTCCCCGTGGTCTTCAACAACCTGATCCACAACTTCCTCACCCGGCGGGCGCGCTCCCTCGAGGAATCCCATGAGTCCTGCGTCTTTTTCGACCCCTACATCGGTCTGGACGCGGGTTACCTGCAGGTCACGCGCCTCAACGGGCGTGGACCGGCCCTGCTGGTGGTCCCGTGGAACCACACGCCCTTCGAAGCCTGGCAACCGCTGCGCGAGCCCGCGCCGATCATGCAGACGTTCGAAGGGACCTTCGCATGGACCGTTCACAGCCGCGCCTGGGCCGAGCAGGAATGGCGCCCGGCTCAACCTTGGAACCCTCCCACCTCGGCCGTGTTGGCGCCGGGACAGACCCGTTCGTACGGACTCCGCCTGGTCCCTGCCGAAGAGATCCGGAAACTGGAAGCCGCCCTGCAGGAGGCCGGCCGCCCGGTGGCCGTGGGTGTGCCCGGTTACATCCTGCCCATGGATCTGGACGCGCGTCTGTTCATACGCCACCGGCACAAGGTGCGTGCCCTCGCCGCCGATCCACCCGGGGCCCTCGTGCTCGAGCCGCTCCAACCGCCTTCACCGGAGTGGCAGGGCTGGCGCATACGCGGGCACCGGTGGGGTCGTGCCCGGCTGGACGTGACCTACGAGGACGGCCTGCGCCAGTCGATCCACTACTACGTCATCAAGCCCATGCCGGAGGTCGTGTCGGACCTGGGCCGGTTCCTTTTCACGCGGCAATGGTTCGAAGACCCGGACGATCCCTTCGGGCGCAGCCCCTCCATCATGACGTACGACCGTGAAGCCGACCGCATCGTCACGCAGGACAGCCGTGTCTGGATCGCCGGGCTGAGCGACGAGGGCGGCGCCGGTTCCTGGATCGCCGCGGCATGCAAGCTCTGGGCACAACCCGACCCCGACCAGGTCCGGAAGTTTGAACGGTTCGTCAACGAGGTCCTCTGGGGCAGGTTGCAGTACAGCGAGGGTGAGCTGCAGTACGGCGTCCGCAAGAGCCTGTTCTACCACACGACAAACCCGATCCCGGGCTTCACCTACGATCCCTCGTTGAACTGGGGCACCTGGACGAGCTGGCCGGAACGGGAGGCTCGCAGTGTGGGTCGGGCCTACAACTATCCCCACGTGGTCATCGCCTACTGGACGCTCTACCGGCTGGCACGGACGCACACCGGGCTGGTGACCTCCCATCCCTGGGAGTGGTTCCTCAACCAGGCATGGCACACGGCGATGTTCCTCACCTCGCGCAGGCCGGACGGCCGCTGGCGCGTCGGGTACGTGGAATGGGGCCTGATGGAGGGGACCGTGTTCGTCGAGCTCTTGAAGGATCTCAAACGGGAGGGACGCAGCGACCAGGCCCGCGCACTCGAGGAACGCATGCGCGAACGGACCGAACACTGGATCCACCGGAAGTACCCCTTCGGCAGCGAGATGGCCTGGGACTCCACCGGACAGGAGGAGGTCTACGCCTGGTGCAAGTACTTCGGCCACGAAGAGCAGGCCCGCGTCACCCTCGAAGCCATCCTGGGCTACATGCCCACCCTGCCTCACTGGGGTTACAACGGGTGCGCGCGGCGGTACTGGGACTTCCTTTATGCCGGCAAGATCCGGCGCATCGAACGCCAGCTTCACCATTACGGGTCCGGGCTCAACGCCATCCCGGTCCTCCACGCCTACCGGGAACACCCCGAGGACCTCTACCTGCTGCGCGTCGGCTACGGCGGCACCCTGGGACCACTCTCCAACATCGACCGCGAAGGATTCGCCTCCGCCGCGTTTCACTCGTATCCGGACACCCTGCGCTGGGACCCGTACAGCGGGGATTACGGGCCCAACTTTTTCGGTCATGTGCTCAACATCGGGACCTACGTGGTCCAACACCCGGATTGGGGCTGGATCGCGTTCGGCGGGGAGGCCACCCCGAACGGAGCCACCGTGCACGTCCAACCCCGGGATTCCATGCGCCGCCGCGTCTTCCTGGCCCCGGACGCCCTCTGGCTCACCCTCGATAGTGGGCGGTTCGAAAAACTCGAGTACCTGCCCGACCAAGGTCGCGTGCGCGTGGCCCTGGCACCGGCGGATCCCTTCACCCCGGCCGCACTCCTGCGGATCGAGACCACCGAACCCAGCCGGCCGCGACGATTCCGGCCCACCGAGTCCTTCCCGCGCGACCGCGAGGCTTACCGGATTCCGCTGGACACCGACGTGAGATGGATCGAATTGCGCGCAAACCTTCGGTAAACAACCATGCCCACCGCTGAAATCCCGGCCACACTCAACCTCCGCACCCTCGGCAGGCCCAACCGAAGACGCACCAGGATCCGAACTGCCTGCGCGCTGGTTGGCCTCGTTTGGTTGGAAATCGTCCTCCATCCGGCGAACCTTCCGGCTCAGGACACCCTCCCCTCACCATTCGATCCGCCCCGCGTCCACTGCGACGCCCCGCCCGTCACCGAACCACCGGAAAGTTTCTTCCAAATGATCTCCAACCGGCTGGCCCACCCCGAACCCGCCCGCCGCCGGAGATCCACCACCCACACCAGCCAGGCGCAGCCCGCCGAGACCGCCCCTTCCGACCCGGCCACGGTGCAGGAGGAACTGGCGCTCTACCGGCGCTTCTACCGGAAATACCTCGACATCCAGGGGCTCCCCGTGGTGGCGCATGCCGACGTGTCGGACCTGGCCCTGCAACGCAGCTACGAGATCGTCACCCACATGCTGGCCGGACGACCCGACATCCTCCGCACCATGGTCCGGCAGCAGATCTACCTCATCATTATCGGCAAGCACCAGCAGTACACCGACATGCCCGAGTACCGACATCATCCCGACCCGGACTACATCAACGAACGGGTCCGGGGCACCGGCGGAAACCCAACGAGCTTCGGCGAAGAAAACCTGTTGAGCCTGCCCGTGGACCGTTACGACGACGAGAGTATCGCCGTTCACGAGTTCGCCCACACCGTGGATGCCGCGCTGCGCCGGCTCGACCCCACCTGGTCGGATCGCCTCCGCGCCACCTACGAAAACGCGCGCAACCGGCGGCTCTGGCATCTGACCTACGCCGAAACCAACCCCGCCGAGTACTGGGCCGAGCTCGTCCAGTCCTATTTCGATTGCAATCGAACCAACAACTGGAATCACGGCCCCATCGGAAGCCGCGAAGCCCTCCGCCAGCACGATCCGATGGGATACCAGCTGGTACACCAAACGCTTCGTTTGCCCCCCGACCGCGACTGGCGCTACCGCTGGCTCCAGCCCTTGCCCATGGTTTCGGCACCGCCCCGGGTCGGCCGTTGGACCAACCTCGACCCTTGGTACGTCAAGTTCACCTGGGCACGCGAGTTCCCGGTCCTCGCCCGCGGCGCACGCAACGAGGCCCTGCTTCACGCCAACCACACCATCCGCCGCATGTTCGCCTACCGGCATGACATCCTCAAAGCACTGATTGCCGAGGGGCTGAAGCTGGTGATCCTGGCGCCTGATGAAACCCTCGCCGATCTCCCGGAGTTCCGCTCCCACCCCGGCACCGCGCCCGGGCCCGATCCGCGTCAGCCAGGTTTCTACCCGCAACAGAAACTCCTCGTCGTCCAAGAGGAAAACGTGCTGGACGATCCCGGCCGGCCTGACGGACCGGACAACCAGGTCATCGCCGTGTTCGCCGAAGCCCTTCATCGCGTGGCCGGCCAGAGGCCTGTGCTGCCCGATTTCCGTGGCACCCAACAGTACGAACTCCGCGTCAAACGCCTGGATGAAACCTTCGACCGGCAGCTGCGCGAACGACACGCCCGCGCAATCGAAAAAGGCCCCTGGCAGGGAACCGCCGCCGCCCGCGACCGCCACGCGTACTGGGTCGCCGGCGT
Source organism: Limisphaera sp. 4302-co (assembly GCF_049537155.1). Taxonomy (NCBI): domain Bacteria; kingdom Pseudomonadati; phylum Verrucomicrobiota; class Verrucomicrobiia; order Limisphaerales; family Limisphaeraceae; genus Limisphaera; species Limisphaera sp. 4302-co. The sequence continues at coordinate 105,684 of NZ_JBMVQZ010000007.1, read as the reverse complement.
TCTCGCCTACTTCGACGCCGCCGGTCGCGCCCCCGCCCGTCCGCAGATCCCCCGCACCAGGGAACAACTGCGCGACTACGACCCCGGACTCTACCAACTGGTCCACGAAACCATGGCCTTCGATCAACGGCCGGACTGGCGATACCAGCCCTACCGAGCCCCCGGCACCGGCACCAGCCAGTCCGAGATCCGCCCCTCCCGCGGTCAGGCACCGCGGGTCTACCGGGCACGCGTCCGCCCCCACTGGTTCGATGACAACCGCCAATTCTGGTACCGCAACGACCTGCCAAACGACCGCCGCGAATTCATCCTTGTGAACGCCGAAAAAGGACTGCGACAACCAGCCTTCGATCACCAGGCCGTCGCCCGCCAGATCGGGCCCGACGCGGACCCGGAACGCCTGCCCATCGAGGAACTGCAATTCTCCGAAGACGGCCTCTCCATCCTCCTCGTGGGTCGGGACCGGGCATGGCGACTGGACCGCCAGACCGGCAGGCTCTCCCCGGAAACTGCGCCTCCTCCCACTGTCGGCGACCTGACGCCCGAAGGTCGTCCCCGGCCCTCCCTCCGCACCGGACCCGAAACCGAGATCACCTTCGTCAACCGGCTCGACCAGCCCGTCCAACTCTTCTGGCTGGACGATCAGGGCCGCCGTCAACCCTACGGAACAGTCGAGCCCGGTGCACGACACGTCCAACACACCTACGGCGGACACGTCTGGCTCCTCACCGACACCCGCGGCCGCACCCTCGCAGTCTTCGAGGCAACCGACACCCCCGCCACCGCCGTGCTCGACGAAGACACCCTGAACCGACGCGGCCCGCCCAGGCGCCGAAACCCCGCCCCTGCAGGACGGTCCAGCCTGCCGGCCGGAGAGCGGGTCACCTCGCCCGACGGCAGCCTCACGGCGTTCATCCGCGAGCACAACATCTTCCTCCGCAAGGCCGATGGTGCCGAAACCGCCCTCACGACCGACGGCTCGCCCGATCACCCCTACACCCACCTCTCCTGGTCGCCCGACAGCCGCACCCTGCTGGCCTGGCGCATGCAACCGGTCGAAACCCGCGAGGTCTACCTCATCCGGTCCTCCCCTCCCGAGGGCGGCCGCGCCCAACTCGAGCACCGGCCCTATGCCCTGCCCGGCGATCCCTTCCCGAAGTACGAACCTCACATCTTTCAAGTGGACACCGGCAAACGGTTGCGCCCGGAAGTGGACCCCTTCGAGCACCAGTGGTTGCGCCCCCGCGTCCACTGGAACCGCGACGGCACCCGCTTCAGTTGGCTGCAGGTCGACCGCGGCCACCAACGACTCCGCGTCATCGAGGTGGACAGCCGGACCGGGCACGTCCGCAACCTCGTGGACGAACGCAGTCAAACCTTCATCTGGACCGCCCACACCGAGTCGCTCAATCTCCAGCTCGTCACCTGGCTGGAAAAAACCGACGAACTCCTTTACGTCTCCGAACGCGACGGCTGGCGCCACCTCTACCTCGTGGACATGGAAACCGCCGAACTGCGCCAGATCACCCGCGGTCCCTGGGTGGTCCGCGGCATCCAGTTCATTGACGAAGACCGGCGCCAAATCTGGTTCAGTGCAGCAGGCAAAAACCCCGATCAGGACCCGTACTACCTCCACTTCTACCGGGTGAACTTCGACGGCACCGGCCTCGTCGCCCTCACCGAGGCCAACGGCACCCACGACGTCGAGTTCTCGCCCGATCGGCGCTTCCTGCTCGACACCTGGTCGCGGGTGGATCATCCCCCGGTCATCGAGCTGCGTCGGACCTCTGACGGCGCCCGCCTGTGTGTCCTGGAAGAGGCCGATGTCTCCGAGCTCCGGGCAGCGGGCTGGAAACCGCCGATCCCGTTCGTCGCCAAGGGACGCGACGGCCAGACCGACATTTACGGTGTCATCCACGTGCCCGGGAACCTGGATCCCGCTCGCAAATACCCCGTCGTCGAAAGCATCTACGCCGGTCCCCAGGGATTCTTCGTCCCCAAGGCCTTCAGCGCCTCCGACCGCTTCGGCTGGCTGACCGACGCGGGATTCGTGGTCGTACAGATCGACGGCATGGGCACCGCCGGCCGTTCCAAGGCCTTCCACGACGTCTGCTACAAAAACCTCAAGGACGCCGGCCTGCCCGATCGCATCCTCTGGATGCAGGCCGCCGCGCGCCAGTTCCCCTGGATGGATCTCACACGCGTCGGCGTCTTCGGCCACTCGGCCGGCGGACAAAACGCCGCCGCAGCCCTGCTTTTCCATGGCGACTTTTACAAGGCCGCCGTCGCCTCCTGCGGCTGCCACGACAACCGACTCGACAAGGCCTCCTGGAACGAACAATGGATGGGCTACATGCCACCCGACCGGATCTGGCAGGACAGCCCGGACAACTGGTACGCCCGCTGCTCCAACATCGAAAACGCCCATCGCCTGCAGGGCAGGCTCATGCTCATGGTCGGCGAACTGGACACGAACGTCCCCCCGGAAAACACCCTGCGCTTCGTGGACGCCCTCATCCGGGCCGACAAGGATTTCGAGTTCCTCCTGCTGCCCAACACCGGCCACTCCATGGGCGGGGCCTACGGCCAGCGACGCATCCGCGACTTCTTCCAACGCCATCTCGGCGGGCCGTTACCCCGGTCCATCGCCGGCTCCCACACGGTCCCCGCCCCGACGCGGCCGTGAGACACCCCCCTCCCCCGGCCGCATCCCGGACCGGCAACCCAACGCTCCTCCGCCGCCGCCCGCAGTCCCCTCCGCCCTCACCGGTAACCGATCCACACCGCCACCATCAAGGAGACCGCGGCCACCACGCTCAACTTGATCAACAACGGCGCCGTAAACCGCACCCACTGCTCGTATGAAACCCCGGCCATCCCCAGGATGGCCATCAAGACAATGTTGGTCGGGATCAGAATGTTCGAGAACCCGTCCCCGTACTGATAGGCCAGTACGGCCACCTGCCGTTCCAACCCCAGAACGTCCGCCACCGGCGCCATGATGGGCATGGTGGCATACGCCTGTCCGCTGCCCGATGGAATGAAGCAATTGATCACGGTCTGCACCACCAACATGCCCACCGCAGCCACGCCCGGTGACAAACCCTCCAACGGCCGGGACAAACCGTACACGATCGTGTGCAGCACCTGCCCCTCCTCCAACAAAAACGCGATGGACCGGGCAAACCCCACCATCAACGCCACCGCGGCCAGGTCGCCCGCCCCTTGGGCAAAACGCTGGGCCGTGCCGTTCATGCCCAACCCGCCCATCCAACCGCCCACCACCGCCAGCCCCAGCCAGAGCGCACTCAACTCCACCAGGTACCAACCCCGCACGGCAATCCCCCAGACCATGGTCACCAACACCACCGCCGCCAGCAGCAGGATCAGACCGCGCCGCCACGTCAGCTCCGGCACCTCCGACCCCTCCACAGGCAACTGCACCGGGCCCGCCGGCGTTTCCGCACCCGGCAAAAGGTTCTTCCTCGCATGGGCCCAAATGTGGTGCACCCCCGTGACCACGAACGGCACGAACCACGCCAGCCGGTAGCCCAGGCCCGAAGTGGGGCGCAGTCCGGAAACTTCCTGCGCCACGATCACCGTGTAGGGATTCGTCAACGCCGCACCGTACCCGATGCAGTACCCGCCCACCAACACGCCGCAGGCTGTGAGGGCGTCCAACCGCATCCCGGCACACAGCGCCACCATCAGACCCGTCAGCGGGATGTACTCCGTCGAACAGCCCAACGTGGCCGAGACCGCGGCAAACAAGGCCGTGGCCCCCGCCACGAACCAGCCCGGACGCCCGCCCATGGCCCTCAAAAGCCGTTGCATCCCCGCGTCCAACGCACCGGTGGCGCGTAGCACCGAGATCGTCCCACCCACGATCAACAGGAAAAAAATGATCCCCTGCGCATCCGCCATGGCGCGCGGCACCACGGTAAACAGCTCCCACGGCCACAGCCGCACCCGTTCCTCCACCGGATGATAGGTCCCCGGCACCACCACCGCGCGCCCCCGTTCGTTCCTCACCGTTTCGAACCGCCCCTGCGGGAGCACCCACGTCGCCGCCCAGGCGACAATCATGATCAAAAACAACAACGCCAGCGTGTGAGGCACCCGAAAACGCAAAGGCCGGGCCACCGTCCCATCGGAATCATCGGCGGGTCTGCTCATGATCTTTCGAATGCCTCATGACCGCGCCGGTCGCAAGCCGGATTGCCACTCGTCAGTGCATGACGCTTCCGGACCACTGGAGCCCCTCGGGAAAGGCACGGGTGCATTTGGAGTATGTCCGGGTGCATCCGCGACATGGGCAGATCACCGGGACGGCGTATGGTGGAGGCGTGATCCCGGTGCGCGGTCGGTGTGTGCGCAGGGCACGGGTCGGACGACGGCCCACCTTCCGCGCCGGATCCAAACCCGTAACCCGTAACCGTTTCCCATGAAAACAACCCGACTCTTCGGCTGGGCGGTGCTGGGATGGGGACTGACCATCGCCCTGCGGGGATTCGCCGCCACCTTCAGCGACAACTTCAACACGCCACACGACTATCTGGCAGAAGGTCTCCCGGGCACGCTCTGGGAGGGTCTTTACACCGGCGCCGGTCAGATCCCCAACGCCAGCCTCGGCGGGTCCGGCCCCGGCTCCACCGTCGCCATGACCAACAACGTGGACACCAGCCAACTGGTGATCACCTCGGTGGCCACCGACTGGGAGTTCCAGGACGCCGACGGCGTCTTCCTGTACAAACTCGTCTACGGCGATTTCGACGCCGAGGTGTTGATCGGCACACCATTCGATCCCACCGCCTTCAACACCGCCGGCCTCATGGCCCGGCTCCCAACCGACGGCGGCCCCGCCGAGAACTACGTATCCTGGACGCGATTCGACCAGTTCGGCATCGCCAACTACTTCCGCAATGAAGTCAACGGCGACACCAGCGGCGCCGTCCGGCGGCCCATCTTCGAGGTCAACAGCAATTACTGGCTCCGCCTCCAACGCGTGGGCAACACCTTCTACGCATACGAACGCGCCACGACCGACCAGGAATGGATCCTGCGCGATCAACAGGACCGACCCGACATGGACGGCCAACCCGTCCAGGTGGGCATCATCCACGCCACTTTCAGCGCCAACACCCTCACCGCCGCCTTCTCCAACTTCAAACTGACCGGTCCCAACGTCCATGCCGGCACCGAAGCCGCCCCCGCCACCGATCTCACCGTCACCGCCGACGCCGGACCGGGGGCGCTGCGCATCCAGTGGACCCCGGGGGCCGGCAGCAGCGGTTCGCTGGTCCTCATGCACGAGGGCGGGCCGATCACGGCACAGCCCTCGGACCTCACCGAATACACGGCAGACGCACAGTTCGGAGCCGGGTCCCAGCTCGGCTACCGCAACTTCGTCGTCTACGCCGGATCGGGCAATTCGGTGGTCGTCACCGGCCTGAGCGGTGCGCACGCCTATCACGTGGCCGTGTATTCGTACGTTGGCAGTGGGACGACGATCAACTACACCTTGGCCGGCGCACCCACGGCCAGTGCCGTCCCCCCTGCCTCCCTGCAATCCATCAGCCTGCAACTGCCCGAGCGTCTCCAAACGAATGGGTTTGCCCAAGCCCTCGTGAGGGCGCATTTCGACGACGGATCCACGGCTGACGTCACCGCCCAGGCCACATTCCAGTCTAGTGATCCCGGGGTCTTCACGGTCAGCCCAACGGGCCTGGTCACCGGAGTGGGCGCAACTGCGGGAGCCACCGCCACCATCACCGCCACCTACCAACAGTTCAGCGCGAGCCGGATCCTCACCGCCGTGGGCCCGCCTCCGGCGGCCCTGCTGCACCGATACTCCTTCAGCACAGACGCCAGCGACTCGATCGGCAACGCCCACGGCACCCTGATGAACGCCGCGTACGTGGCCGACGGCGAGTTGGTCCTGCCCAATCCCGTCCCGCCGGCCGCCACCCTGCCGTCCTCGGACCTGACCGGTTCCTACGTCGCCTTTCCGCCCGATCTCACGACCAACCTCCACGCCATCTCCTGGGAGGTCTGGATCACCGACGACGGCAGCGCCACCTGGTCGCGTGTGTTCGATTTCGGCAACGGCACGACGCGCTACATGTTCCTGGCCGTGCCGGGCGTGAACGCCACCCAGACCCGTTTCGCCTACAACGCCGGAAGCGGTGAAGGCACACACCAACTCACGTGGACCACCGCGGCGGGCGGCCGACCCCGGGTCGGGCGCAAGACCCATCTGGTCATCACCACCGATGCCGAAACCCGTCGCGGCGTCCTCTACGTGGACGGCGTGCCCGTGGCCGTCTCGGCCACCGGCTTCCTGAACTCCCCGTTCACCGTGGGCTCCACCACCAACAACTGGTTGGGCCGTTCCCAGTTCGGCGGGGATCCGTACTGGGGCGGGCGCGTGGACGAGTTCCGTATCTGGTCCAATGCGCTGACCGCCCTCCAGGTCGCCATTCACGCGGCTGCCGGACCGGACCAACTGGTCGGGGATCCGGGCCAGCTCCAGTCCGTCTCCCTGCTGCTCCCGCAGACCCGGATGGAACTCGGCGCCGTCCAGAGCGCCGGAGTCCTGGCCAACTTCGCCAACATCACCGGGGTCAACGTCACCGCCGCCGGCGCCTCCTTCAGCTCCAGTGACACCAACATCCTCACCGTCACACCGGCCGGTCAGGTCACCGCCGTTGGTGTCGGCTCCGCTGATCTCACCGCATCATTCGGCGGACAAACGACCAGCCTCACCGTCACGGTCGTGCCACCCGCACCGCCCGTGCTCACCCACCGCTACAGTTTCACCACAGACGCCAGGGATTCGGTGGGCAACGCGCACGGGACCAATCCGGAGGGCGGCATGGTCTTCAACGGTACGGCGGTCTTCGACGGATTGAACACCCTCGAGCTGCCCGTGGGAATCGTCAGCAACTACCAGTCACTCACCGTCGAGGCCTGGTTCTACGCCTCCAATTACGCGGGATTGGGCGGGCCCCTCTATCTGTACAGCTTCGGCGAAACCCTGCCCAACGGGAGCGCCGCCAATTTCGTCCGGCTGGCCCTCCGTGACGCCGACGCCGCCGCTCCGGTCACCCAGATCTCGCTGAACGGCCCCGCCCTCAACAGCGGCGTGTTGCTCGGCGGCCGGACGCTCTCCGGCGGTTGGAACGCCCTGTTGTCCGGTTACCAACACGTGGTGGCCGTCTACGATGGCGCACGCCAGCAGATGTCGCTCTACCTGAACGGCGAACTCGTGCAAACCGTCGGAGCGGCCGCCCCGCTGTGGGCCGTCACGAGTCCCGCTGCGTACATCGGCAAATCCCTCGCCACCAGCGAACCTCTCCTGTTCGTCGGCGCCCTGGACGAGTTCCGCATCTACAAGGGAGCCCTCACCCTCGAACAAATCCGGACCAGCCAGGCCGCCGGACCCGACAATCCCCGGCTCGATCCGGGGGCGTTCACCGGGCTGCGCTTGGAAGTGCCGGCCCTCATGATCCAGGGCACGCGAGCCCGTCCGACCGTCACCGGCGATGCGGCCAACGCTGCCAACATCAACCTCACCGGCGTGGCAGCCCTGCAGTCCGGCAACCCCGGTGTGCTGGATGTCCTGCCCGGCGGGCGCATCGTGGCCGTCGCACCCGGCGTGGCCAGGCTGACCGCCACCCACGCCGGAGTCAGCACCAGCCGCCAGGTGGTGGTGGTACCCAAACAAACCGCGCTCATGCACCGCTACAGTTTCAACGGCAACTTCGACGACCTCGTCGGCGGCGCGGATGCCATCCCCCACGGCAACGCCCAGATCGTCGAGGATCGCGTGGTCCTCCTGAGCGGCGAGCGCAACACCTATCTGGAACTGCCTCGGTATCTCGTGGACGGCTACTCCAGCATCACCATCGAGGCATGGGCCCAGTTCCTGCCATCGGGCAACTGGACCCGGCTGTTCGACTTCGGCACCTTCAGCGCCGGCGCACGGCCCGTGGGCGTGGACTACATCTTCTTCGCCCCGCGCACCGGCGGTGCCAGCTACCGCATCGCTATCAACCCGCCGGGCGCCGAGGTCGGTGTCACCTCAAGCACCGGTGCGCCCCAGGGAGACCTCAACGACGGCGTCATCCGCCACATCGTCTGCGTGTTCCAGACCGACCCGGACGCCGGCAACCGTTACCTGGCGCTCTACCTGGACGGGACCGAGGTCGTCCGCCTGCCCATCACGGCCGATCTGTCGGCCATCGAAGATGCCTGGAATTTCATCGGACGCTCGCTCTACTCGGCCGACTCCTACCTGTTGGCCCAGATTGACGAGTTCCGCATCTACCACGGGGCGTTGACGCCCGCGCAAATCGCGGCCAACACGGCGGCCGGACCCGACGGTGCACCCGCCGTCGGACCGCTGGCGGCGCCGCTTGTCCTCACAGGCATCCGGCAGGGCGACAACCTCGTCCTGACATGGACCGACGAACAGGCCGTCCTGCAGTCGGCGCCCACCGTGACGGGCCCCTACACGGACGTGTCGGGCGCCACCAGCCCGTACACCGTCCCGCTCTCCGGGTCGCAGCAGTACTTCCGACTGCGCAAATGAGGTCCACTTCACACGCCCGGAATGAAAAGGTTGGTTTCCCACTCCAATCTACTCGGGAATCGGCCGCCGGCGGCCGGCCCCGGCCTCCCATTGCCACGGGAGGATCGCCGGCCGCCGGCGCGCTCCGGGTTTTCGCCGAATCGTGGCCATGCCTGCGTTCACTGATCGCGCCCTCCAACGGAACGGTCCGCATACACCGCGCACCGCATTCACCCTGATCGAACTGCTGGTGGTCATCGCCATCATCGCCATCCTGGCGGCCATGCTCCTGCCGGCCCTCGGCAAGGCCAAGGAACGGGCAATCCGCGCCAGCTGCATCAATCACGTCAAACAAATGCTCACCGCGCTCTACATCTACGCCGGCGAGAACAACGAACGGCTCCCGGACAACCGCAACGTCGGTTTCTGGGCCTGGGACATGCCCACGCCCGTGGGCACGGCGATGGAGCAGGCTGGTAAAAGCTGGCAGATCTGGTACTGTCCGGGGCTCAAACCCCACTTTGACAATACGGATTTTTGGAATCTCTGGAACTACGCCGGCACGTACCGGGTCCTCGGCTACTGCATGACCTTCCCCAATACCGCCACCCTGGCCCCCACCAACTGGAACCGTGACCTCATCCGATCAGCGACCATCCCGGTCGGTTTCAACACCACCATCACCGAAGGTCCGGCCCAACGCGTCCTGGTGGCGGACGTCACCATGTCCGCCCCGGGCCAGATGAGCCCGATGCTGCGGCACACCTACAACTGGACCTGGATCCAGGGCGGCTACATCAAACCGCACCGGTCCGCACACCTGCGCGGCAACCTACCCGCCGGCGGCCATACCGGCATGATGGATGGCCACGTCGAATGGCGCAAATGGGAGACCATGACCCCGCGAACCCTGGGCGGTGGTTCGCCCGTGTTCTGGTGGTGACCCGTCCCATGCACGCCCCGTTCCACACGCCCCCACCCCGCCGAGGCCCCGTACGGCGGTGCCCTTGGGCCCCGGCCCTGATCGCGGTCGCTGTCCTGGCCCTCGGCTGCAACCGTGCATCCCCTCCACCGCCCACCCCGGAACCGCCCGCCGGCACCGACACGGCCCCGGCAGCCCCCACTCAGCCCAGCGACACGGTCTCCGAAGCCGACGCCGTGGCCGCCCAGCGGCTCCTGGACTTCCTACAGAGCCTCGTGCAGCGCGGCCAGTTCGATCAGGCACGGCGTGCCGTGGCCGAGCTGGAAAACCGCCCACTCACACCCGACCAACGCCAGCGCCTCCAGCAACTCAAGGCACAATTGCCACCACCATGAGCTGACCCCCCCGGCAAGGCTGTCGCTGTCAGCCCTCTCTTCACCCGGAGCGTCCCACCGGGGACCATCGTCACCAACCGCCCCGGCTCCCGAACCGCCGCAACCGCGGAACCTGTCCGCCTTCGGCATCCAACCACCTGCCGTGGATTAGATTTGCTCCGGCTCTCGAACGGACTATGTTATAGCGTTGTTGTCATGGGCGCGCGACCCTCACCCCGGTCCGACCTCACGGTCCTCGGCCCGCACACGCGCCTGACAGGTGTCCGGGCTGCGGCGGTGGAACCGCGCCCATGGATCGAATCCTTCCCTGTCTGCCCCGCTCTTAACACCCTGGGCATCATCCACACCGGCATCCAGCAAACCGCCGCCCCCATGAAAATCGTCCGCACCCGCCAGACCACCACCTACTTCCTGGCCTGCACCGGCGGGAAGGGACGCGTCCTGATTGACGGGCGCTGGCGGGTCTGTCGGGCCGGTTGGGCCTGCCTGCTGCCGGCCCATACCCTGAATGCCTTCGAGGCCATACCGGGCTTCACCTGGGAGTTCTGCTGGGTCTGCTATCAACAGCCACCGGATCAACGTCCCCTCGGAAACGCGGCTTCCCCGGTGATGGCCCCCTACGACCCCCAACCCCTCCTTGCGGCCATCCGCGGCCTGCTCTGCGAGTCCAACGGACCTGCCCAGCCCAGCCTCATGATGGAGTGGAGCCGCCTGATCCACGCCTATGTCCTGCGCTTTGCGCGGCCCTCGGATCAGCCCGACCAACTGCGTGCACTGTGGGAACGGGTCGAGGCACGGCTGGCCGAGCCGTGGACCCTGGAAAAGCTGGCGCTCGAGGCCGGCTACAGCCGCGAACACCTGCGCCGACTGTGCCGCCGGCAACTCGGTCGCAGCCCCATGCACCAGGTCATCTACCTGCGCATGCGCCGCGCAGCCGAACTCCTCGCCACCACCGAGCTGACGGTGGAAGCCATCGCCCACCAGGTCGGCTACCAAAACCCCTTTGTCTTCTCCAACGCGTTCACCCGGTGGATCGGATGGCGCCCGTCCGAATACCGGCGCAACAAAACAGCCGGAGCTCCGGCCGGCGCCCAACGGCCCGACCCGGCCGGCCCGGCCGCAGCACCCCCTTCCCCGCAGGGAAACATCCCTCCCGGCGGGCCCTCGCGCGTCCTGTCCATGCGCTCCGTGGCCATCCGCTGAACTCCTCCGGCCCGCGCACTTCCTCCCCCGTTGCCGTCTCACGCATGGCCGCCGTGGGATCGCTGCCCGTCCGTGGCGCGTGGCGAAACCGGACCCTGGAGCGGGGCTTGTCCGTTGCCGCGCCTGCCGGCGATTTGTCACACTGCCGGCCGTGCAACCGGAGGTCACCGAACCGGAGGCAAACAGCCCGGCAAAACCGCTTTTGGAAGCGCGGGGCCTGACCAAGATCTACGGCAGCGGCCCCGCGGCCGTGCGTGCGCTGGACGGAGTGGACCTGGAACTTTATCCGGGAGAATTCGTCGTCCTGCTCGGTCCCTCCGGCAGCGGCAAGACCACCCTGCTGAATCAACTGGGCGGCCTGGACGTCCCCACCAGCGGCGTCATCCGCTTTCGAGGACGCGACCTGGCCACCGCCTCCGACGCGGAACGCACCCGCTACCGGCGCGAATCGGTGGGTTTCGTCTTCCAGTTCTACAACCTGATGCCCAGCCTCACCGCACGCGAAAACGTCGCCCTCATCACCGAGCTGGCACCCGATCCCATGGACCCGGAAGAAGCCCTCCGCATGGTCCGGCTCGGCGAGCGACTGGATCACTTCCCCTCCCAACTTTCCGGGGGCGAACAACAACGCGTGGCCATCGCCCGTGCCATCGCCAAGCGCCCGTCGGTGCTGTTGTGTGACGAACCGACCGGCGCCCTCGACGTCCGTACCGGCGTGGCTGTCCTGGAGGCCATCGAACGGGTCAACCGCGAGCTGGGCACGCTCACCGTCGTCATCACCCACAACGCGGTCATCGCAGACATGGCCGACCGCGTCATCCATCTCATGGACGGACGCATCCAACACCAGCGCCGCAACCCGGTCCGCATCCCACCCCGCGAACTTCGTTGGTGAAATGAAGGCCCGCCCGCACAGTGCCCGACCTCCCCGCCGCACCAGCCGCAAGAAAGGTCCCAACCCGGTTCCACGCTCATGAGCCTCCTGGACGTCAAGCTGGCGCGCGATCTCCTGCGCATGAAAGGCCAGACCCTGGCCGTCGCCCTGGTCATGGCCTGCGGACTGGCCATGTTGATCATGACCCGCAGCCTCATCCATTCGCTCGAGACCACGCGCCAGACCTACTACCGCACCCACCGGTTTGCCGACGTGTTCGTCAACCTCAAACGCGCGCCCCGCTCGTTGCTCGATCGGATCCGCACCATCCCCGGCGTGGCCACCGTTCAACCGGGCATCGCTCTGCAGGTCACGGTGGATCTCCCACACCTGGCCGAGCCGGCCAGCGGAACCGTGCGGTCGCTCCCCGAACACGCACCCCTGGAACTGAACCGGCTCCACCTCCGCCGCGGGCGGCCACTGGAACCGGGCCGGTTCCATGAACTGCTCGTCAGCGAGGCCTTCGCCGAAGCCAACAGCTTGCAACCCGGGGACCGGCTGACCCTGCTGCTCAACGGGCGCCGGCAGGTCTTCCACATCGCCGGCCTGGTCCTGTCACCCGAGATCATCTTCGAGGCCCGGCCCGGCGTGTCGCTTCCGGACAACCGGACCTACGGAACGTTCTGGATGTGGGAAAGCGAACTGGCGGCAGCCAGCGACATGGACGGGGCGTTCAACACCCTGGCGCTCACGCTGGCGCCGGGGGGATCGGTCGCGGCCGTTTGCGCCGAACTGGATCGCTGGTTGCAACCCTACGGCGGCCGGGGCGCCTTCGGCCGGCGCGATCACCCCTCACACGTGCGCGTGTCGGACGAAATCTTCATCCTGCGGACCATCTCCATCGGATTCCCCAGCTTCTTTCTCGGCGTCGCCGCCTTCATGACCCACGCCGTCCTGATGCGCCTGCTGACGTTGCAGCGCGAACAGATCGCCATCCTGAAGGCCTTCGGCTTCTCCAACGGCCGGATCGCCCTCCACTACCTCAAGTTCGGCGCCGTGATCGCATGCCTGGCCACCTTGCTCGGCACACCCCTGGGCGTGTTCCTCGGCCATCGCATGGTGCACCTCTATCACATGTTCTTCCGGTTTCCGGAACTGCGCTTTCACCTGGACATCACCGCCGTCGGCGTGGCCGTGGCCGTGGGCACGCTGGCCGCCGGCGCGGGCGTGGCTGCGGCAGTGCGAAGGATCCTGCAATTGGCCCCGGCGGAAGCCATGCGCCCGGAACCGCCGGCGCGGTACCGGCCCGCCCTGCCCGAGCGCCTCGGCTTCGGCCGCTGGCTGACACCCATCACCCGGATGGCCCTGCGCAATCTCGAACGGCACCCGGCCCAGGCGTTTTTCACCGTGGCCGGACTGACCCTGGCCACCGCCCTGCTCATCATCCCCAACTGCTTTCGCGACAGCGTGAACCTGCTGCTGGGGTTCCAGTGGGACACCGTGCAGCGGCAGGACCTCACCGTAGGCCTGATCGAACCGCGCGCAGAGGGCGTCCTGCACGAGCTGCGGCGGCTGCCGGGTGTCCAGGCAGTGGAACCGCTGCGATCGGTTCCGGCCCGCATCCGCTTCGGCAATCGCAGTCGCCAACTGGCCGTGACCGGCTTCCCCGCAGAGGCCCTCCACAACCGCCTCATTGACCGGCACTGGCGGCAGTTGCCCCTCCAGCCGGGCGGTCTGATCACCTCCGCCAAACTGGCGGAAGTTCTTGGCGCCCGACCGGGCGACACCCTGGAAATCGAGTTCCTCGAAGGCCGGCGCAGGCGTTGTCCGGTCGTGCTGCTGGCGGTCTCGGAAGATCTGACCGGCATGGGCGCACACATGGAAATCCGCACGCTCAACCGGTTGCTGGGCGAAGGCGATGTGGTCAACGGCGCCAGTTTCACACTCGACCCCGCCGCGCGCGGCGCCTTCCTCAGGGCACTCAAACAGATCCCCCAGATCGGTTACGTCAGCATCAAGGAATCGCTCCGCGCCAGTTTCCGCCGCACCACCGCCACCAGTATCGAGGTCATCCAGCGCATGTACCTCGCATTCGCCGTGGTGGTCGCGTTCGGCGTCGTCTACAACAACGCCCGCATCAGCCTGGCCGAGCGCGCGCGCGAACTCGCGACCCTGCGCGTCCTCGGCTTTACCGTGTCCGAAGTGGCCGCCGTGCTGTTGATCGAGCTGGCGGTGCTGGCGCTGCTGGCCATACCATCCGGACTGGCCCTGGGCGGCGTGCTGGCCACCGCACTGGTCCAGGCCATCAACACCGAGACCGTCCGCCTGCCCGCCGTGCTCACGCTCCGGAACTACTGTTTCGCCGCCAGCGTGGTCGCCCTCGCCGCGCTGGGCTCCGCCATCGTGGTCCTCCAGCGGGTCCGAAAACTGGACTTGATCGCCTCGCTTCGCGCCCCCGAGTAACCGGCCGCGACCGGGCACGACCGCCGCGGCCGGCAGCGCCCCCGCTCCCGTTGCGCAGTCCGGGCACACCTTTTGTCGGAGTCGAAAGAACCGCATTGTCAGCACGCCATCCCATCAGTATCTCTGGGCGGTCATGATTCGCGCTTTGTTGCTGGTCTTGGAGCCACAAAGAAGCTGGGACACCATTGCGACCAAGGAACGCAGTATCGCCCAAGTTTTCTGGCTCTACGTGATGCCCCTGCTGCTCCTGACCTCCGTGGCAGAGGGCCTGGGCATGCATTACTGGGGCGAGTGGCGCGGCATGCCTCTGAAGCTCAAAACACTGACCGTGCCGGAAGTCGTGGTTATGGAGCTGGCCCAGCTCGTGATCCACGTCGCCGTGCTGTTCTTCGGCGCCAAGATGTTTAAGAGCCTGGGCGAGACCTTCCACGGCCAGCACACCTATCGCCAGGCCTTCACCGTGGTGGCCTACGGCCTGGGACCCTATTGGACGGTGCGCATCCTGGACGCCTGGCCCGCAGTCAGCCCCTGGTTCACCTATGCCGTGGGCATGCTCCTCACCATCTCCGTCCTGTACCACGGCGTGCCCCGCGTCATGATGCCGGACCCGCCCCAGGCCTTCGGCCTGTACCTGATCGGCAGTCTCGTCCTGGCCCTGGCTGCTGGAATCGGAAAGTTCCTGCTCGTCTGGCTTCAACAGGGCCGGTTCGTCAACCTCGAACGGGTCCTGGTCCAGTGGGTCAGCGCCCTGCTCGGCGGCTGAGCGCAACCTGCAATCCCCCGAGCCCCGCCACAAGACCGGACCGGATGCGCAAAAAACCGGTCTGCCGGGCCGGCGTCACCTTCACTCCAGCACAACCCCGCGGCGAAGGTAGGTCGGAACATCGAGGTCTTCCCCGCGATGGATGTTGGGCGGCGTTTTCTCGAACCGGCCCGAACGGGCAACCTCCAACGGCAACATCCCCTGCTGATACCGCACCCGTCCACCCCGCCGCATGTGCCGGGATTCTTTGAGGGCATCCCCACAGGTCGCCACGACGCCGCGCCCGTCGCCCTCTCCGCACTCCGGCTGGCAGGCCATCTCGGCCCCGCCGGTTTCCGGAACTCCCGGCTCCGAACGTCTCCCCAGCGGCACCGGCTCGCTGGTGCCGGTCCATCCCGCCAACCGACCCTGACCCCGACGGGTCACCAGCAGCATCACGCGAATCCGACCCGACCACCCGGCCCGCAAGGTCGCGCCCACCACCACCTCCGCACGCGGCGCCGATTCCTGAACCACACGCACCAGCTCGTCAGCCTCCGCAGCCGCCAGGTCCGGCCCCGCCGTGATGTGCACCAGGACCGACGTGGCGGCCAGCAGCGCCTGCCCGTTCTCCAGCAGGGGATGCTCCTGAAACCGGGCCGTCACCCGCGCGAGCCGGTCCTCACCCTCCGCCTCCGCCGTCACCCAGACGCTCTCCGCATGCCGCCCGCGCAACAACGCGCAGAGATGTTCCCAAGGCAACGGGATCAGCCCACGCTGCGTCAGGGCATCCCAAAACGATTCCAGCCCCAGCACCAGCGCCCGGTTGACCTGCTGGTACACCTCCACCAGCGGCGTCCGCGGCGGCAGCAACGGCAGGAACTTCTGGTTCGGCAGACACACCAGCCCGTCACATACACCGCGCAGCTCCTCCAGGGCAGTCTGCGCCTGACGCTGCCGCACCGCGCCCTCCCAGTGAAACGGCGTCACCACCACGCCCATCGCACGCGCACCCGCCTCGTGCGCCGCCCGCGCCAGAACGGGCGTCATCCCACTGCCGGCACCTCCGCCCAAACCGGCCACCATCACCACCCACTCCGTTCCCCGGCAAAGATCCACCAGACGGCCAAACTCCTCCTCCGCCACCGCCCGGGCCCGGTCCGGATCCCCCGCCACACTCCAGCCCGCTTTCCAAGAACCCCGCACCTGCACACAGGCCAGACCGGGTGACTCCGTCACCGGCAACGTGTCCCACGGCGGCAAAAGCCACAGGCCCGATACATCCGAACCCGTCTGCCCGGCCCAATCTTCCAACAACCGGCCCCCGGCCGTCCCCACCGCGATCAACCGCGCCACCGCCGAAACGACCGGCTCCGGCGCGGTCTTCGTCCCGTCACGTCCACTGTTCCGTTCCATGGCTCCCTCCCAGCAGACATCAACCCCTCTGGATCAAGAACCGCAGTCGCTCGGCCAGCCCGTGCATGAACCCGCGCCGCACCGGACGCATCCGGTGTTGCTGCGCAAATCGGAGCAGTCCGATCCCCGTAAGAAACTCGGGCTGGTCCAGCGCCGGATTCAGCATGTTGATCCCCTGTGCCCGTCCCACCTTCACCGGCAGGTCGAAAACCTCTTCCGCCAGGGCCGTCACCTGCGGAATGCGCGCGCACCCCCCGCACAACACCACCCCGGCGCGAATGAGATCGTACAACCCCGCCTCCTCTACGTGGGTCCGGACCAATTCGAAGGTCTCCTCCAAACGCAGATGCATGACGCGCCGAAGCGTTTCCAGACTCACGGTCCGGATCGGCATGCCCAGGTCATTCGTCAGATCGAGCGTCTGCCCCCGGATCCGATCCTCCACGAAAGCCGCCCCGTAATCCACCTTGAGCTGTTCAGCCCGGCTCTGCGACACCTTCAACGCACACACCAGATCGTTCGTCAAATGATCGCCCCCCACCGCCAGCACGCCGCCCAGACGCAAAATCCCGCCCGCAAAAACCGCGTAGTCGGTGGTGCCGCCGCCGATGTCCATGACCAGCGCCCCCTCCTGCTTCTCCTCCGCGCTCAACACCGCCAGCGCCGAGGCCAGCCCGCTGAACACGATCTCCTCCACGTTCAAATGCACCGAACGCACCGCGCGAATGGAATTCTGCAGCCGAAGGAGTTGGCCCGTAATCACGTGCACCGCCACCTCCAGCCGCTGCCCCGACATCCCCAACGGCTCGCGCACCTCCCCCCGGCCGTCCACCTGGAAATGCTGGCGCACCGTGTGAATCACCTCCTCCTGGGCGGGCAGGTTCATGCAGCGGGCGTTGCGCATCACCTCCTTCACATCCTCCTCCGTCACCCCCACCTCCGGATCCTGAATGATGTGCAACCCGCAATTGTTGAACCCCCGGATGTGGCCGCCGGTCACCGCCAGATAAACGCTGCGCACCTCCACATTGGCCATCTGCTCGGCCTCCTGCACCGCCCGCCGGATGTCCAACTCCGCCTGCTCCATGTCCACGATCTCGCCCTTGCGCACCCCGTTGGACTTGCTCTGTCCCAAGCCCAGAATCCGCAGGACACCGTGCGGCTGCAGTTCCCCCACCACCGCACAAATCTTCGAGGTGCCGACCTCGAGCCCCACCACAATGCTGCTCTGGTCAAACATGCTTCCTCGCCCCCCCGGAACGATCCCCTGGCCGGGACGTTCCCGTGTTGGTTTCCATCGGACGCCACTGAACCGGCACATTGTTGCCCACCGCCAGGTCCAGCGTCTCGATCCATCGTTCCTGGCGCAGGCCCACCTCGTAAATCTCCCGCCAGCGCAGCAACTGCCGTTCAAAACCATCCGGCGCGAAGGTGATCCGACTCCCTTCCGCGGTGACCACCTCCAACACGTCTCCGTCCGCCACGGAAACCTCGCGCACATCGGCCAGCCCGGCCATGGGCGAACGGGCAAACGCCCGCAACCACGCCAGCGCCGCCCGGGCACGGGCACTCTCCAGCCGCCGTCCGGGCTGCAGTTCTTGGTAGCCCACGCCCCGCAGAATCGGCAGACCGTGCAACCAGGCCACCGTGCCACCGTCCGTCAACCGCGGGTCCAACACCGGCAACACCACACCTGCCTCGTCCACACCATACTCCACGAAATCCAGGCCCCCCGCCGGCAACGGCACCGGCACCTGCAACACCGCAATCGGACGCCGCTCCCAAACCTGGATCCGCAACGTGTCCGGCAACACTCGCTCCACTGACGCCCGCGCCACGTACGGAACCAGTTCCAGCGAGCGCTTCACCTGCGCCAGGTCCACCGCCAGCAGGTTCATCCCCGGACGCACCCCCGCCCACCGGCGCAAAGTCCCCTCGCTCAGCACGCCATCCGACTCCACCTCCACCCGCCGGATCCGAAAGTGCGGATTCTCGTACAACAACCGGTCCCGCAACCACACGCTCCCCCACCATCCACCGTACACCACCAACCCCAGCGCACACACCAAACCGCACCACCGACTCAACAGCCGAACCCGGGCCGCCCGGGCCGCCTCCGCCCGCATCCGCACCCCCAGCAACCGTTCCCGGCCCCGACGCCGGTTCACCGGTTTCCGACGCCAACCGAACATCACCAACCCTCCTTTCCCCCGCCGGCGCGCACACCCCCACCCCGCCGCCTCCACGCCAGCGCCACCATGTACTCGCACAAGTCCTCGTACGACAGCCCCGCCGCACGCGCAGCCCGTGGCAACGCACTCGTGGGCGTCATCCCGGGCAGCGTGTTCACCTCCAACACCACCGGCGTCCCATCCGAACGCACGATCAAATCCACCCGACCGTAATCGCGACCGCCAATCGCCTCAAAAGCCCGGCGCGCCACCGCCCGGATCCGCTCCGCCGTCGCCTCGTCCCAGGGCGCCGGACACAGATACTCCGCCGCGCCGGGCGTGTACTTCGTCCGGTAATCGTACAAACCGGATTTGACCCGAACCTCGCTGATCGGCAGCACGCGGTCCCCCAGCAAGCCCACCGTGCACTCACGCCCCTCCACCCATTCCTCGATCAACAACCGGCCATCGTACCGCAGCGCCTCCGCCAAAGCCGCGCCCCACTCCTCCCACCGCCGCACACACTGCAAACCAATGCTCGAACCCTGCCGCGCCGGCTTCACAATCACCGGCGGCGACCAACCCTCCGGCCAGGGCGCATCCGCCCGCTCCACCACCACATACCGCGCCGTCGGCACACCCGCCGCCACAAACCGCTCCTTGCTCAAAACCTTGTCAAACCCCACGCGACTCGCCTCGGGACCACAGCCCGTGTAGGGAACACCCAACTCCTCCAGACGAGCCTGAACCGTTCCATCCTCCCCGTAGGCGCCGTGCAGAGCCAGAAACACCAGGTCCGTCCCCTCCGGCAACGTCCAGTGCGGTTCCACCGGGTCCAGCTCGAACACCCGATGGCCGCGTGCCCGCAACGCCGCAGCCACGCCGGCCCCGGACCGCAACGAAACCTCACGCTCCGCCGACGGCCCGCCGGCCATCACCGTGATCGTCAGCTTCTCATCCAGCATCATTCTTCCCCCTCGGCCTCCGCCACGATCCGCACCTCCGGCTCCAGCAAAATCCCGCGCTCCCGCCACACATGCTCCTGCAACCGCCGGATCAACCGCAGCACATCCGCAGCCGTCGCACCCGCCTCGGTCACGATGAAATTCGCATGCACGTCGCTCACCACCGCGCCCCCCTCACGCCAGCCCTTGCAGCCCAGCTCGTCCAACAAACGCCCCGCCGGAACCCCGCCCGGATTCTTGAACACGCATCCCGCACTCGGCGCAGCCGGCTGCGTGGCCCAACGCCGCCTGCTGTATGACTGCATCCGCTCCTGAATCTCCTCCCGCGGGGCCGGCCGTCCCCGCAACCACGCGCCCAACGCAATCCGATCCCGCAACCCCTCGCAACACCGGTACCGCACGTCCAACAGCCCGGCCGCAACCTCCCTCACCTCACCAGCCGCATCCATCAACCGCACCGTCTCCACCACCTCGAACATCGAGCTCCCCATCGCACCCGCGTTCATCCGCAACGCCCCACCCACACTGCCGGGGATGCCCTCAAGAAACTCCAACCCGCTCAAACCGGCATCACGCGCCGCCACGGCCACCGCCTTCAACCGCGCCCCGGCCCCACACCACAAACGTTCCCCCGAAACCTCCACCCGCTGCCAGTACTCCCCATGCAAGGCCACCACCACACCGTGAAAACCCGCGTCACCCACCAGAAGATTCGATCCCCGACCCACCACCAAAACCGGCATCCCCGCCGGGCCACACGCCCGGACCACCCGGACCAAATCCTCCTCGCCCGCCGGCTCCACCCACACAGCCGCAGGCCCGCCCACCCGCCACGTCGTGTGTCTCGACATCGGTTCGTCACGCACGACACGAGCCGCAGGCGAAAGCAGCCGGCCCAGCCGCGTCGCCCATTCGTCCCACACAGCCGGATCGGCCGCCCGCCACACCATTCTCCCACCGGTTGTCCCTGTCTGATGCATCATCCTTCCGCCCGGTTCGTGCGCACCAGCGCCCTTGATCCTTCCGCCCGCCCGGAAGCGGAGCGACACCGCGCCTCCACTCCTTCCACCCGACCCGCCCGCAACAAAACCTCGGCCACCCGCACCGCGGCGCCGGGCCGGTGCCAGCGCGCCAGGGCCGACTCCATCGCCGTGCGCACCTCACCCTCCTGCAGGAGCGGTTCCAACTCCGCCCGCAGCCGCGCCGGATCGGCCTCCGCCTGCGGCACCAACCGCGCCGCCCCCGAGCCGGCATACAACCGCGCGTTGTGCCACTGGTGATCGTCCGCCGCCGCGGGAAACGGCACCAGCACCGCCGGAATCCGCACCGCCGCCAGCTCCGCCAGAAACGAGGCACCCGACCTCGCCACCACGGCCGTGGCCCCTGCAAGAAACCCGCCCATTCGATCCGTAAAACCCATCACCACCGCACGCACGCCCGCAAGACGGTAACTCTCACGCACACGATGCTCGTCCCGGGGCCCCGCCAGATGGATCCACTGCGGCCCCGTGCGCGTCGCCCGATGCCACTCCACCGCACAGGCCACCACCCGGTCGTTCAAACCACGCGCGCCCTGGCTGCCACCCACCACCAACACCGTGGGCCGCTCCGGATCCAGCCCCAGCTCGTTCCAGATCCTCCGGCGCTCTTCCAGCCGCCGATCCGCATCCCACCCCCCCACCTCGACAATCTCGCGGCGCACCGGCATGCCCGTCACCACCGGGCGCACCCCGCGCCAGACCCGCGCCGTCTCTTCAAAACCCACCAACACCCGGTCCGCCCATCGGGCCAGCAGCCGGTTGGCCCGCCCCGCCACCGCATTGGCCTCGTGCAACACCACCGGAAAACCCGACCACCAACCCGCCAGCACAACCGGCACGGAACTGAACCCGCCCATGCCCAGCACCACCCACCGGTCGCCCCCCTTCAAACGGCGCCGCACCCGCGCCCACGACGCCACCACGCCGCTCAAACAGGCCAAACGGGTGCCCGCCTGCCACGCCGCCGCGGGCAACACCATCACATCCACCCCACGCAACCCCTGTACCGCCCGTTGGTCCACTTCCTTCGGCGAAACGAACAACGTCACCCTCACCCCACGGTCACGCAGCACTTCCGACACCGCCACCGCCGGAAACAGGTGCCCGCCCGTCCCACCGCAGGCAATCCCCACACACAGCCCCGCCGCCCCGCGCCCGCCGCAGCCCCTCTCTTCACCCGCTCCCCGGGCAACATCCCACGCTACGTTTCGAAGGCGAGGTCCCATGACCGTCAAGATGCCGCCGCCAAGGCCTCCTCCTCCGCCAGGAACGGATTGCGCCGCCGCAGTCGGCGTCGCATCGGCCACGGATGCGCCCGGCGGGCCACACTCAGCAACAAGCCCACCCCGCAAAGCGCCGCCAGCAGACTCGACCCGCCGTAACTGATGAACGGCAACGGCAGGCCCTTGTTCGGCAACAAACTCGTCACCACGGCCATGTTGATCGCGGCCTGCAACCCGATCCAGACCGTCACCCCCGTCGCAACCAGCATCCCAAACGGTTCCCGCGCCCGCACCGCAATCCAGAAACCGGCAGCCGCCAACAGCGCAAAAAAGGTCACCACCGCCAGAGTCCCCACCAAACCAAGTTCCTCCCCGATGATCGCAAAGATGAAATCCGTGTGATGTTCCGGCACAAAACCCAGCTTCTGCCGTCCATTGCCCAGGCCCAGCCCCGTCCAGCCTCCCGACCCCAACGCCAACATCGCCTGATAAGGCTGAAAACCACTCTCCAATTTCGTCTGTTCCAGATCCCACCAGGCCAGCAGACGCCGCGCACGCACGGGATCCTGCCACACGAACCAGCCCACCAACGCCGCCCCGCACAAGCCCGCGGGGATCATCCATCGCAGCGGCACGCCCCCCACCAACAACAGGGCCCCGGCCAGCGACGCCAGCAACACCGCCGTCCCCACATCCGGCTCCAAAAACACCAGCCCCACCACCACCGCCACACACAAACCGGGTTTCCAGACCCCCCGCAACGTGGCCAGGCAACGTGCCCGCTGATCCCCAAACCACGCCAGCATCAGGATCAACACCGGCTTGGCCAGCTCCGAAGGTTGCACCCGCAGATCCCCCAACCCCAGCCAACGACGCGCACCGTTGATCTTCAGCCCGATCCCGGGGACCAACACCAGGATCAACAACGCGACCGCCAACCCGTACAACACCCACACCCAGCGCCGCCAGCGCAGATAGTCCACCCACGCCAGCCAGCCGCCCAGCGCCAGACCCACACCACACCAGCACAACTGCCGCAGCAGAAAATAGCTCCCCGCCTGGCTCATGCTGGAGCTGTACAACATCACCAGCCCCAGCATCAGCAACATCAAAACACAAAACACCACGATCGTGGCCGCCACGCGCATGTGCCGGTCTCCCTCTCCCCTCACGGCGTCGGGATCAGCAGCCGACGCCGTTGCCGCTGTCTGGTTCGAAACCTTTCAGTAACCGCCACCGCCGCCCGACGGCGGTTGACCCTGCGCCGGAGGCAGGTTCGGCGGGACAAACGGCGGGGGTTCCACCCGCGCCGGCGCCTCCGCCCGGGTCGCACCCGCAGGAATCCTCAGTTTGTCACCCACGCGAATACGATCCGTGCGCAACTGATTGGCCTCGCGCAGGGCCTGAACCGTCGTGCCGAAACGGCGGGCAATCTTGGTCAGGTTGTCCCCGGATTTGACCACGTAAACCTGCTCCCCGCCGGAAGCCACCGTCTCAACCGGAGCCGCTCCACCCGCACCCCCAGACCCGGAACCGCCCGTCGGCACCACCAGCTTCTGTCCCACCCGCAACCGCCGCGGATCCACGCCCGGATTCGCATCCATCAACGCCCGCAGCGAAATGCCGTGCTTCTTGGCGATCCCGTACAACGTGTCGCCCGCCACCACCGTGTACTCGGTCGTCGCAGACGCCGACGGCGCAGGCACCGGCACGTTCGCACCAGGCGCCGACGGCGCCGGTGTGGACGGAACCGTGGTCACCGGCGGCGGCGGCAGCGTGGGCAACGCCGGCACCGTCGAGGTCCCCACCACCGGCGGCGGCAGTTCCGTCGAAACCACCGGCGGCAGGTTCGTGTCAAAGGTCGGCAACACCGGAGACAACTCCGGGTAACTCTCCGGAGGCGGCGGTTCCTCCCGTTTACAACCCTGCACGATCAAAACCGTCCCGATCGCCAGCACATGCACCGCCAGCACGCAGAAAAATGCCGTCCGCACCCGCGACCGGCTCTGTTGTTTTTGTTCCCACAGGGATCCCTGCGGCAGAAGTGGATTCTCGGCACTCATAACTCAAAGCCCGCGCAACCTGGATTGAAACAAGGGGTGGATTGCTCCGCCTGCCCGGGAACGCTCCCCCATACCGTCCCCGCGCAAAGGTCCGGCCTCACCAGCCGGATGCCCGGCGGCCCGCGTCGCCTGCGAACAACGCCGGCGACCGCCCGCCCGTCCCAAAGAACCTGCCGTTCGGCTGCGCCTCTCCCGGATGAACCACGGCACAACCAACCGGCCCGGAGTCGGCGATCCGTCACCCGACGAATCCTCTCGGTCTCCCGCGACTGCTTCTAACACCCGGCCCCCGCCGGCGCAAGTGACAACCCGCACTCCGTCCAAACCACGGCATGTCCATCGGCCCGCACACACCCCGGGCCCCTCGCATCTCCAGCCACGCGCCTTCATCGGATCTTCAACGTCGCCAGCGCCAGCACCGCAAACAAAACACCCAGAATGTAAAACCGCGTCACCACCTGGCTCTCGTACCAGCCCTTCTTCTCGAAGTGATGATGCAACGGCGCCATCAAAAACAACCGCCGCCCCGTCCCGGTCCGACGCCGCGTGTACCGGTAGTACCCCCGCTGCAGCAACACCGACACCGCTTCCAGCACGAACACCCCGCCCGCAATCACCAGCACGAACGGTTGATGGATCAACACCGCCACCACCCCCAGCCCGCCTCCCAACGCCAGCGACCCCGTGTCGCCCATGAACACCTGCGCCGGATGACAGTTGTACCAGAGAAAACCCAGCCCCGCCCCGATCATCGCCGCACAAAACACCGTCAGCTCGCCCGCCCCGGGCACGTACGTGATCTGCAAATAGGCCGCCGTGCGCGCATTGCCCGCCAGATAGGTGAACACCAGAAACACAAACGCCGTGATCACCGTGCACCCGATCGCCAGCCCGTCCAGACCGTCCGTCAGATTCACCGCGTTCGAACTGCCCACCACCGCCAGCACCGTCAACAGCACCCCCACCACGCCCGCCCCGGTCAGGACCGGATGCTTGTAAAACGGCACCATGATCTCCGTCACCAGCCGGCTCGTCGCAGGGTTCCACCACAGATACAGCCCCACAAACAACCCCACCAGCGTCTGCACCGTCAGCTTCACCGCCTCCGACGTGCCGCGGCTGTTCTGGTGGCTGACCTTGGCAAAGTCGTCGTAAAAACCCAGCCCGCACAGCACCAGCACACACAAAACCGTCAGACAAACCAACGGAATCCACATCGCCCACAAGAGCGTGCTGACCGTCATCACCGGCACCAGCAGCAAACCACCCATGGTGGGCGTGCCCCGCTTGCTCAGCACCCGTGCGCGCAGATCCCCCGTTTCCTCGGCCCGATCCCGGTATTCCTGGCCGAACTTCAGCCGCCTCAGCCACTCGATCACACGCGGGCCCAGCCACCAGCTCAGCAACAGCGCCGTCAGCGCCGCACCGCCGCTCCGCACCGTGATGTACCGGAACAGGCGCAAAAACGACAGCCGCTCCGCCCACGGCGTCCCTTCCACCGCCCCGGCCACCCACTCGCTCAGATAATAGATCATGTCCGATGCCCAGCATCGCCCCGGCAAAACTCCGCCACACGTTCCAAACCCGCGCGCCGCGACGCCTTCAACAACAAGGCATCCCCGGGACGCAAAAACTGGCGCAGCGCCCCCCACACCGGTTCCACCCCGCCAAACTCCAGCACACGCATCAACCCCGCCCCCCGGGCCGCTGCAGCCATCTCCCCGGCCCACGGCCCCACCACAAACAACTGGTCCACACCCAGCTCCGCCGCCAGCCGGCCCACCTCCGCATGCGCCCTCCCGCTCTCCGCCCCCAGCTCGGCCATCTCCCCGAGAACCGCCACCCGCCGGCCCTCGCACGGCAATGCACAAAACGTCTCCAACGCCGCACGCATCGAATCCGGATTCGCATTGTACGCATCATCCAGCACCCGCACCCCGCGCACCTCGAAAGCTTCCATCCGATGAGGCGCCGGACCACACGAGGCCAGCCCCTCCGCCGCCGCTGCCGGGTCCACCCCCAACTCCCGCCCCAACGCCAGCGCCAGCACCGCATTCCGCGCCTGATGCCGGCCCAACAACCGGATCCGGTACCGGCCGCACCAGGCCGGTCCCGACGTCTCCACCCTGAAGCTCGTCCCCGACCAATCCAGGCAAACGTCCGTGACCCGCCACCCGTTGCCCGCACCGAAACCCACCCGGATCACCCGCGCCCGCGTCCGCGCAGCAACCTCCCCGGCCCACGGATCGTCCCCGTTCAACACCAGCACCCCGCCGGCCGGCAACACCTCCGCCAGGGTCCCTTCCTCACGCGCCACACCCGCCAAGTCACCAAAGAACTCCAAATGCTCGCGGCCCACACCCGTGAATACCCCGTGGTCCGGCCGAACCCATCCCAACAACCGCGCCAGCTCACCGGGATGATTCGTCCCCACCTCCACCACCGCCGCCCGATCCTGCCGCCCAATCCGCAACAGCGTCAGCGGCACCCCCAGCTCGTTGTTGAAACTGGCCGGACTGGCCGTCACGGGACCCAGCCATCCCAACACCGAGGCCAGCAGTTCCTTCGTGGTGGTCTTGCCATTGGCACCCGCCACCGCCACCACCGATCCGCCAAAAACCCCGCGATGCGCCACCGCCCAACGCGCCAGTGCCGCGCGCGTGTCTTCCACCTCCAAAACCGCACAACCGGCGGGGTATTCCGCCAACCGCCCCGCCTCCACCAGGACCGCCACCGCACCCAATGCCACCGCCGACTCCACGAACTCATGCCCGTCCCGCCGCTCACCGCGCAACGCCACAAAAAGATCCCCGGGCTCCACCTTGCGCGAGTCGGTCGCCACCCCGGTGATGCGCAGACCGGGATCGCCCTGCACACACCGCGCCCCGGTCGCGTCCCGAACCGTCTCCAGTGTCCATCCCCCCATGCGTAAGCCTCCAACCCGACGGCGCGTGCCCCCGCCTCCACGACCCCGCTCCAACACCGGCAGCGACCTCATCGGACCTCCGCTCCCCTTGGACGGCCCAGCCACTCAACAGCCTCCGCGGACCGCTTCTCCCCGGGCGATCCGCCAGCAGCCCCGCCCCCCGGCCGATCCCCACCCGCCTCCGAAACCGAAGACGGCTCGGGCCAAACGACCGGCCGATCCCGGCCGGCTCTCTCCCCGCTGACAGCCGCCACATACAACCGATGTGAAGGACGCCAGATCGTATTCATACCTCAATTCACCTGTCGTACCCGTTCCACCGCAGGCCGGCCCGTGCCGCGCCCGCGCAAAGCTGTCGCTGCCAAAGCCGCCTCAGCCTCCTCCGGCCGCTCCGGCGGCACGCCCAGGTATTGCATCAGACGCTCCGCCACCTCCCGAAACACCGGAGCCGCCACCTGCCCGCCGTAATACCCCCGCTGGGGCTCATCCAGCGTGATGGCAATCAGCACCTCCGGCCGGTCCGCCGGCAGAAAACCGATGAACGAAGAGACGTACTTGCCGGGTACGTACCCCACACCGGGCTCGGCCTTCTGCGCCGTCCCGGTCTTGCCCGCCACGCCGTAACCCGGCACGGCCGCCGCCGGCGCCGTGCCCTCCTTCGACACCACCGTCTTCAACGCCTCCACCAGCAGGCGTGCCGCTTCCTCCCGCAGGACCCGCCGGACCGCCACGGGCGCGTACGCCGCCACCACCCCGCCCCGGGTATCCTCCAGCCGCTCCACCAGCTTCGGCTGCATCAACACCCCGCCGTTGGCCACCGCCGCCATCGCCATCGCCATCTGCAGCCGCGTCACCGCCAAGCCGTGCCCCATCGGAATCTGGACAATCGAAAGCTTCTCCCACCGGTCCACCGGCCGGACCGTCCCATCCACCTCACCCGGCAACGGCACCCCCGTCAGCGACCCGAACCCAAACGCCCGGACGTACTCGTACAAGCGCGCCTCACCCATCCGCAGCCCCAGCTTGGCCGCCCCGATGTTCGAGGATTTCGTCACAATCCCACGCACCGTCAGCCGATCGTAGGGATGATGGTCGTGGAGGATTCGACCCGCGTAGAGAAACCGGCCCCTCTCACAGTCAATCACATCGTCCAGCGTCACCAGCCCGTCGTTCAACGCTCCACCCACCACCACCACCTTGAAGGTCGAGCCCGGCTCGAACTGGTCGGTGATGATCACGTTTCTTCTCGCCTCCGGGTCAGATTCGCCGAGCCGGTTCGGATCGAAACCGGGGAGAACCGCCCACGCCAGAATCGCGCCCGTCTGCGGCCGGATCACCAGCCCCGTGATGTTCTTCGGGCGGTACCGTTCCCGCGCCTCCTCCAGGGCCTTCTCGAGGATGTCCTGCACCACCGCGTCCAGCGTCAGCACCACCTTCCAGCCATCCCGCGGAGCCACGTCCTGATTCCTTAACCGCACCACCTCGCGGCGCCGGCCGTCGGTCTCCGTCGCCCGCCAGCCCCGCACGCCGGCCAGCTCCTCGTCCAACGCCAGCTCGATCCCGTCGGCACCCCGGCGCTCACGCGTCGGCCGCCCGTCCACCTCCAGGTCCCAAACCCGCGTGTACCCCAGCACGTGCGCCGCCAGCGACCCGTTGGGATACCAGCGCACCGGGTCCTCATACGGATCCGTGAACACCGCGTAGCGGCGCAGCTGCTGCACAAACCGCTGCCCGGCCATGCCCAGGGCCGAAGGGTCCCGGCCAACGTCCAAATCCCTCATCAGAGCCTCGATCCGCTCCCACCGTTCCAACGGCACCTGCCGCGCCAGCACCACGTAACGGTTGGTGATCCACCGGCCCGTCGTCGGGTCCTGCCGCACCCGCGGCAACAAACGCCGTTGCAGTTCCAGCTCCGACATCCCCAGCACCGGCGCCAGCGCTCGCGCCACATGGGCACTGTAGGGCCCGATCAACAGCGGATCCGCACACACCGTCCGCGCCGGAATGCTCGTCGCCAACAATGTCCCCCGGGCATCCACAATGTCGCCCCGACGCGGCGAACGCAGAAACTCCCGCTCCCGGTTCCGCCGCGCCTCCTGCTCCAGCTCCGGATGCTCCCACACCTGCAGCTCCACCAGCCGGTACCCCAGCCCCACATAAACCAGGAGCAACCCCGCCACCAGGACCAGGGCCCGCCGGATCTGCAAGGTACCCAAAACGCCTTCGCCCATCGCCGTCGCTTCCGCAGCCACCGGACGAGGTTCGGCCACGCCCCATGGAGCCGAACCCCGCCCGTTCGTTCCCGCCGCTTCCCGGGACCGCCCACCGGGCAGCCCCGGCGCCATCCAAAGCCCGGGGCCGCGCGCCCGCGGCGATCGGTTCCTCCTCCGACCGCGTCACGGGCGCCGGCCCGAAATTCTCAACCCGGCCCGGGCACCACTCCGGCGCCCCGGCCCGACGCGGTCTGCGGCTCCGGCCACGCCTGCGGTTCCGGCAACCGTAGCACCTGTGCCGGTTGCACCGGCTGCAGACCCAGTTGCAGTTCCCGCACCCGCTGCTCCAAAAAGCGTGGCGACTGCAGCGTCGCCAGTTGCCGCCGAAGCCGCTCGTTCAAAATCCGAAGCTCCGTCAGCCGTTGCTCCCGTTGCCGGATCTGCCGGCCCAGCTCGTCCACCTGGTTCTGCAACCACACATACCCCAGGCCCAGTCCGCCCAGCCCCACGCAAAACACCACCGCCGCCAGCAACGGCCACAGCCACGCGTCCCCGCCCCGATTGTGCGTCCGTGCCCTCATCTCACAGCTTCTCCAACACCCGGAGCTGCGCACTGCGGCTCCGCGGATTCCGCCGCGCCTCCTCCTCCCCCACCTTCACCGCCCCCGAGGTCACCCAGCGACCCTCCGGCTTCCGCGGTCGCCGCAGCTCCGGCACATCCACACCCCCGGGACACTCGTACGCCCGCACCTTTTCCCGGCCGAAAGCCTTCACCTCTCGCGCCTCGCCGGAGTGAAAGGTGATCACCGCCAGCCTGCCGCCGGACCGCAGCGCCCGCCACGC
Source organism: Limisphaera sp. 4302-co (assembly GCF_049537155.1). Lineage (NCBI taxonomy): Bacteria > Pseudomonadati > Verrucomicrobiota > Verrucomicrobiia > Limisphaerales > Limisphaeraceae > Limisphaera > Limisphaera sp. 4302-co. The sequence goes on along the minus strand of NZ_JBMVQZ010000007.1, from coordinate 75,653 downwards.
AGCCGCCAGCCCGCGCCGCAACGAGCCCGGCTCGTCGTTCACCACCATCCGCAACGCCTGAAACACTCGCGTGGCCGGATGCCGGGGCCCGCGCCGCCCGCCGTACACCCGACTCACCAGCTCCGCCAACTGCGACGTCCGCGTCAACGGCCGCGCCCGCACCACAGCCCGCGCAATCGCTCGCGCCCGCGGTTCCCCGCCCAACTCCGCAAACCACCCCGCCAACTCCTCCTCCGACGACTGATTCACCAAATCCGCCGCCGTCACGGGCTGGCCGGGGTCCATCCGCATGTCCAACGGACCGTCGCTCTGAAAACTGAACCCACGCTCCGGCCGGTCCAACTGCAACGAACTCACCCCGAGATCCAACAACACACCGTCCCAACCCCCCGGCTCCACGCCCTCCAGCAAATCCGCGTAATTCCCCCGACGCAGCTCGTACCGCCCCGCAAACGACCTCAGCCGCTCCCCCGCCAGCACCAACGCCTCCGGATCCCGATCCATGCCCAGCAACCACCCGTCCGGCGCACTCGCCTCGAGAATCCCACACGCGTGCCCGCCCGTCCCCACCGTCGCATCGATGTACCGCCCCCCGGGACGCACTGCCATCAACGACAGCACCTCCTCCAGCAAAACCGGTTGATGCCACGCATGCCCGGACACGGCTCATCCTTCACCCCCCGTCCCACCGGCCAGGCGCAACGCCAACCCATCCAGCAACCGACGCAACTTCCGGAACCAACGCCACGGACCCCGCACCCGCGCACCCCCCTCGTCCCGAAAATCGTTCCTCACCACCCGCACCTGCGCGAGTGCCTCCTCCCGCGCCAGCGGCAATTCCATCTGCCACGCTGCACGGCCGCCCGGGGCCGCCCAACCGCCTCGCCGCCTCCAAAAAATCCAACCCCACCTCCGCACACCCTGCCCAACCGAACTCCAACCCAACCCAGGCCCTGCCTCCGCCACGCCCCGGCCATCCTCCCCGCGCGCCGCGCCCGCGCCCACAAACCCATCCGCGCACCCGCACAACGCAGTCGCCCCCTCCCGGCCACTCACAACACCAGCCCCTCCGGTCCGAACCGACCGGTACCGCGGCGCCGCACCCGCACTGAAGGCCGGCCACGGCAACTCCCGTCGCAGCCGATACCCGCTCTTGTCCGAAACCCGGCGCACCACCCGGGTCGCCACCAACAATCGCCCCAACCACATAGGCTCACTCCATCAGGTTCATCGCGTCGGCCAGGAGCACCTTGTCCGCAGCCTCCACAGCCGCGTAGCGTTCCGGACTCCAGATCTCGAACCGGTCCAAGAGACCCACCAAAAGCGCCTCCTTCTCGATCCCCGCCTCCCGCGCCATCCCCTCCGGCAAACAAATCCGCCCCGCCCGATCCACCGTCACCTGCTCGGAATGACTCCCAATCACACGCTTCAACACCGTCTTGCGCGGATCCTCGTTCGGCATCGCATCAATCGTCTGCATCAGCCGGTCCATCTGCTCCGGCGGCAACGCGCGCAAACAAGGGCCATACGACCCCTTCCGCCACACGATCAGCGTGAACTCCGCCTCGCCACCCGCCGGCCGCCACTTCGCCGGAATCTGTACCCGGCGCTTCTCGTCAACCCCATGCCGGTACAGCGAGGTGTAGTAAACACGCGCGCTTTTGGCCTTCTCGCTCACGAGTTATTGACACGTCCCAAGCTGCCCCACTTGCACACACTGCGCCCCACTCTTAAACACTTTGCCCCACTATGCGTCAACGAAATTCGGGCCCGGTTATTCAGAAGTTATTCACAATCGAAAACAGACACCGTGCCAATACCCCCAACCACCCCTCCCCAACAGCAGTCCCGCTCCCAGCCCCAAACCCTCAACCCCCTGCCCCACAACCCGAATCGCCAGCCCGGTGAACCCGGCATCGTCGCGCCATCCGCTGCCCCGGGGCCGACGTCGCGCACCACACAAAAACCACGGACCCGCCGACCTCCAACGGCTGGAAAACCCCGTACCTCCTGAAGCTGAGGAACAAAAGCCACCGCCCCCACCCGGGCCCGCCCCACTCCACCCCACCACACGCCGCCTGCCACGGCGGCCTGCAACCGCCCGAGCCCAATGCCCACGGCCACCCAGCTCATGCGTCCGAGCCGCATGAGCCCCTCACCTCCCCGCAGAACGCCCCCCTGAGCGGTCCTCCGTCCGGACGCGGAAAAAAACGGAACCGCGAATCGGCACGGGCACTCCGGCGCGCCCGAGGGGCGCGGCCCCCATGCATGAGGCCCGGCGGGCTCCTCTCCAAGGGCCGGCGCGCCTCGAAGCGTCAGTTCCGCACGATCAGCACTTCAGGCCGGCGCCTTTCCAATACCTCCAGCACCATCTCGGCAGTTCGTTCCACCGCCCCCAGGTTCTCCCGCACCACCTCGACGGCGCGTCTGCCCATCTGCTCGCGCAATTCCCCGTCCCCCAGCAAACGGTCCAACGCCCGTTCGAGCCCCTCGACGTCGGCCACCCGCACGGCCCCACCCCCGTCCACCAGCTTGCGCGCAATCTCGGAGAAGTTCTCCATGTGCGGTCCGAACACCACCGGACGCCCTGCCGCGGCCGGCTCCAGCGGGTTCTGTCCCCCTTCGGCCAAGAGACTCTTGCCCACGAACACCACTGTCGCGTGCGGATAAAAATGCCTCAGCTCGCCCGTGGTGTTGACCAGCAGGCATTCCACCTCGCCCGGTGCCAGCTGCGTCCGGCTGGTGATCTCGCTCCGATACACGAACCGGATGCCAAGGCGCGCCAGGGCCTCCCCCACTTCCCGGCCACGTTCGAAATGCCGCGGCACCAGCACGAGGAAGAGATCCCGATGCCGCTCCCGCAGCCGCCGGTAGATCTCCGCCAGCGCGGTTTCCTCTCCCGGATGCGTGCTGCCACCCAACAGAATGCGCCGGTCCGGTCCCACGCCCACCTGCCGGAGCAGGGCCGGCACGTCCAGGGCGGAGCGTTCCTCCAACTGCGCCGCGTCGAATTTCAAGCTGCCCACCACGCGGATCACCTCGGGCCGGCAGCCCAACTCCCGCAGCCGCGCCGCATCCGCCTCGTTCTGGGCACCCACGCCGGCAAACGACTCGAACAACGGCCGGAAAAACCAGCCCAGACGCCGGTACCAGCGATACGAGCGGTCGGACAACCGCGCATTGATGAGGAAAACCGGGATGTCGAGGTTCCGCGCGCGCCACAGGAAATTCGGCCAGACCTCCGCTTCCATCAGCAGGATGGCCACCGGTTTGATCGAGCCGAGCGCCCGGGCCACGTAACGTTTTCGATCAATCGGATAGTAGATCTTGCCGATGTGCGACGGTGTCTTGCGCTGCAGCTCGCCCATCCCCGTGGTGGTGGTCGTGGAGACCACGATCTTCACGTTCGGCAGCCGCGGTTCCAGCACGCGAATCAACTGGGTCGCAAGATTCACCTCGCCCACGCTCACCGCGTGGATCCACAACACGTGGCGGTTGGTGATCGACTGCTTGAACTTGGTGTCGTACCGGCCAAATCGCTGCCGGAAGCCGGCCCGCCAATTGCCGCGGCGCCGCATCCGCCAGAAGTAGTAGGGTGCGGCCACCCAGAACCCCACCGTGAACAAAACGTTGTACAGGGTTCGTACCATCGCCTGTTTCCGATCCCCCCTTTCGTCCCCTCCACCGGCCGGCACCGCGGGTACTTCATCGCGCGGCCGGAGCCGCGGCTGGCGACTCCTCCACCGACGCCTCTTCCAACAGACGCTGCCGGACGATCGCCAGGTACCGGTCAGCCATGATGTTGTCTTTCCAATGCAACTTGCGCGACCGTTCGAACCAGGGTCGCGCGGCCGCCCACTGCCGCATCTGCACGTAATGCCAGCCCATGTGGGCCACCAGATAATGATTGTTCGGATCCAACTCCAGGGCCCGATCGTAGTACGGCTGGGCCTCCTCGTTCCGGTCCAGCCAGTCCAGACACATCCCGTACCGCAGAAGCGGATAGGGATCATACGGGTTGAGCCGCATGGCGATCTCGTACCAGCGCATCGCCTGCTCAGCCAGCTCCTGGTAGTTGGTCGCCCCTTCGAAACTCTGGATCCGCAGGGCCTCGCCCAGCCGATAGGCCGTCACGGGGTTGCGCGGCTCGATTGCCCACGCCTTTTCCAGCTCGGACACCTGTTCCGGCGAACAATCGGGCAACGCCTCCGCGCGCGCCAGAATCGCCTGCTCCCGCCCGGTTCGCCACGCTTCCCGTGTCAGATACCCTGCCACCACCACGAGCATCACCGTCACCGCCAACTTGACCGGCAGACGGGCGCGGAACCAGTACCGGTCGGTCGAAAATCGCAAGTGCGAACTCAACAACGCCGCCCAGGTCACCGCAATCAGCGCGTTGGCCGGAATGTGCAGATTGAAATCGGCCAGCGAGTGAATCGCCAGCGAAGCCAAACCCAGCGAGGCGCCGAACACGAACGCAAACTTGTTGCTCGATCGCCCGCCCAGATCCCCAATCGTGCCCCGCACATACGGCCAGGTCTGCACAACCCCCACCACCAGGCACACCAGCGCAGCCCCCACCACGAAGAAGCCCACCACACCCCAGTCCACCAGGGCGTTCAGATAATCGTTGTGCACCCGGTCGGGCCGGTTCTGGATCGAGGGAGGTCGCACCTGCCGAAACCGGTAATCAAAATGCCCCGGACCGATCCCCCACCACGGATTCTCCCGCCACAGCTCGACAGCCGCCCGCCACAGCGCCGGGCGCACGTCGGAAACCTCGCCCTCCGCCAGGTCGCGTTGCACCACCTCCCACCGCTTCTTCAAGACAAAGCTCTTCGGCAGGAAGTAGTACCCGGCGGCAATCGCCACGGCCAACAAACCCAGCGCCACCCAACGATGCGCACTGCGCAGCGCCAACACCACGAACATCACGAGCAACACCAACCCCGCCGACACCCACCCGGCCCGCGACATCGTCACCACCAGCCCCGCACACATCACCAACCCCGCATAACCCAGCACCACTTTCCTCACCGGAGACAACCGGCTGGTGATCGCATATGTGAACGCCAGCGGGGTCACCAGCTCCAAAAAACCCGCCAGATGATTCGGATTGATGTAGGTCCCCATCCCCCGGTGCCGGTACGGCGAGACCAATCCCCAGACGCGATTCGAATCGGTCACGAACTGGTAGATCGCGTAAAACGAGATCAGCATCCCCAGCCCAATCAACGTAAACGCGATCCACCGGGTCTCCTCCTGCCCGTGCAGATTGTTCAGCACCACGAAAAACACCGACCCGTACACCAGCACCCGCAACCACTCCTGTCGCGCCACCGACTCGATGTCCGCCGTCCAGTACCGAACCAGCGCATAAAGCAGGAACAGCAACACCGGCCAGCAAATCGGCGGCCACAACAGCTCCGGACGCCGCTCCACCCACAGCCGCACCCCCCACAAAACCAGCAGCCCCACCGTCAGCCCTTGCAACACCAGAAAATCCTGCGGCCGCACACACCCCGTGGCCAAAGGACCCCACACCAACAACGCCAGCGCAAGCCCCAACAGCCCGCGCTCGCACCAGCGTTCCACCAGCTTGAGATTCATGTCCAATCGCTCCAACTCGATCCCACCCTCCCCGGATCGACTCCCGCGCCCCCTTATATCCTTGGTTCCCAGGCACGTAAAGCGGCAATCTCCGCCGTCCGCTCGGACCCCCGTCCTCACGGTTGCAACCGTTCGATCCGCCATCCACCCGACCCGTCCGGCACGTACTCGAAGCGGTCGTGCAACCGGTTCTCCCGACCCTGCCAAAACTCGTACCGCACCGGCCGCACCCGGTACCCGCCCCAAAAGGACGGAAGAGGGATCTGCCCCTGGGCAAACTTCCGTTTCATCTCCTCCCACTTGGCCTCCAGCAACGCGCGGGACGAGATCGGCCGGCTCTGTTCCGACACCCAGGCCCCGATCTGGCTTCCACGCGGCCGGCTCATGAAATACGCCATCGCCTCCGCGGTAGAGACCCTTTCCGCCCGCCCCTCGATCACCACCTGCCGGCTCAACGGTGCCCAGTAAAAAAGCAGGCATACGTTCGGATTGGACGCCATCTCGCGTGCCTTGCGGCTCTCCAGGTTCGTAAAAAACACGAACCCCTCCGCATCGTAGCTCTTCAACAGCACCATCCGCGCCGAGGGCCGCCCGTCCGGGCCCACCGTGGCCAAACACATCGCGTTCGGATCCAGCTCCACGTGTTCCCGAGCCTCCAGAAACCAGCGCTCAAACTGCACCACCGGGTCCGGCGCCAGATCGCGACGGTGCAACGGCCGGTTCTCGTATTCCCGCCTCAGATCGAACAACTTCATCGCGGCCAGTCTGGCCACAACTGCCGCCAAATCACAACGGAGGAGCTGCCGGCGTCCCACGCCCGACCCTCCACCTCCCGGCCCCTCCGAGAAGTGCCTCCCCCGCCCGTCCCCTCATCCAGCCGGCCGCCACATATCTTCCGCTCGACACCCGGCGAAGCCACACCCGCTGCCCCCTCGCACCCACTTGACAACTCGCAGGGAGAGAGAGAGAGAACAGGCCCAAGAAAGCCAGATGAAGGCCCCCGGAACGATCTTCCGCCGAAGCCCGTGGACATCGCAGCCGATCAAACGCCCTGCGACGCCGCCCCGGAACCCCGTTCCGCACCCGGCATGCATGTGCCGACTTTTCCTCCGGACGCTCCTAACCCTGTCCGCAGCGGCGTTTCCCGCCCCACCCCATGCCGGGTCCGAACAGCTTCCCGACCCTTTCCCGGCCATGGCCGCGCTGGCCGGTTCCACAAACGCCTTCCGCGTCGTCTTTGAAATCCAGCACGATCCCGTCCGCACCGGCGTGGTGGCCGAAACTTACCTCTCCCCCGGTTATGGTCGGCTCCATTCCTTCAAGTACTATTCCCAGCCTTTCGAGGTCCTGTTCCATCGCGACAGCTTTGTGGCCTTCTCGAACCCACCTCTGATCGACACCGAAGGACGGCGACGCGATTGGGCCGAGATCTTCGGCTACTACGCGCCATGGCAGTTCCATTGGATCGTCACAGTCGGCAGGGACACCCGCATGGCACACGGTCCTTTGGAACCCTCCGGAGCGTTCGACCAGGGGCCGGTCTTCGACTTTTCCAAGCTCCAGGGTGGCTCCGTTCGTTTGCTGGTCTCCCAGGTTCACAACTGGCTGCGAGCGGCCATCTTCCTCGGAATCCACGATTGGGCGGCACTCCGAAACATCGAAAACGGGCATGGGACATACCTCACCACCGCCGGCGAAACGAAGGCCTTTACCTGTCAAATCTCCAACCATGCCATCATGTCGTTGACGACTCTCGACACATCGGGTTATCCCGAGTGGCTTGTCGAGCCAGCCCGGATGGAACCCCTTGCTTTCGGCCGGTACCCGCGCGTGGTCAGCCGTTATCGTCCCGGTCCGGCCGGACGCCCATGGTTCGACAAGCGCTTCACGTTGCACGAGTTCACATGGCTGGACGCCGGCGTGTCCACGGCGATGTTCATGCCCACGTCCAACCCCTTTGCCCTCACCCAGATGATCCCCACCTACGTCTTCCTGGAGAGTCCAACCGGCACACTTTACCTCCGCGACAACCTTTGGCTTCCGCTCGCCACCAGCCCGGCCCCCGGCCTTCGCCCGCCGCGGATCGTCCCCCCCGGGACATACTGGGATCGGATCTGGATCTGGACCATGGCCTCCATGCTGGTGCTCGTCCTTCTCGTCCGGGCAACCTCGAAATCCCGAAAGCGTCAGTCATGAAAGCTGCAACACCCACCCTCCCCTCCACCGGTTCGTACAAAACCGTTCGGGGCCGCATCACGCCCCGAGCCGAAACGGTACTCACCTGGATCTGGCTCATCTGCGCCGCATTCGTCGCGTGGGCACAATGCTTCTACAATTCAGGTTGGCTTTGCATGCCCCGGGACACCTGCCCGGATGTGTGCGCAACGACCTCCTGCTACGAGCCGTCCTTGGGGATCTGGGTCAACTATCCGACGGACACACGAACCCTTGAGGACGCGTGGTCGCCAAGCTGCGAAATGTTCCCTTATGATTGCTGGGACTTCCTCCATTGCAGCTAAGGGAAGCATTCCTGGGCAATGTTCACCGTCCAGCTCAGTGTCCGCATCATCCAGCAGTCGGTGGACGTCGAGACCTGTACTTGGACCACTGTTTGGACCGTTCGAGAGGTCCTTTGCCCCGCTTGCATCACCACGGGCAACCCGTGTACCGGCACCACAACGCCTCCTCCCCCACCCAGGCCCGCTTGAGGCGGTTTCATCAACCCCGCCTCCGGCCCTGGTGCAGGCCGGCGCCTGCAACAGGAGCGCCCCTTCCCAGAGGGGGCCCTGACCCCGCCCCAGCGCCGGCATTGCCCGCCTGGCCCCGGCAAGTTACACTCCCGCGCCATGGCGGAGGCGATCCCAACCCAATCGGTCACCCCGACGGCACGCGTGGACGGGCGGCAACCCGGGCAGTTGCGTGCGGTGCGATTTCAAAATCACATCGCACCCCACGCTCTCGGGTCCACCCTCATCGAGTGGGGACAAACCCGGGTGATCTGTGCCGTGACACTCGACCCCACCGTGCCACGCTGGAAAAAGGAACAAGGCCTGCCCGGTGGCTGGCTCACCGCCGAGTATTCCATGCTCCCCTACTCGACCCTCCAGCGAAAACCCCGTGAGATCTCCAAAGGCCGTCCCGAAGGGCGTACCCAGGAAATCCAACGCCTCATCGGCCGCGCCCTCCGCACGGCCCTGGACCTCGAAAAGCTCGGCGAACGCACCCTCTGGGTCGACTGCGACGTCCTGCAAGCCGACGGCGGCACGCGTACCGCCGCCATCACCGGCGGTTATGTGGCGCTCGCCCTGGCCATCCAACGCCTCCTACGGGATGGCGTCCTGGCCGAATCCCCGCTCCGATCCCCGGTGGCGGCCGTCAGCGTCGGAATCGTCCAGGGCCGGGCCCTGCTGGACCTCTGCTACGAGGAGGACGTCAAAGCCTGCGTGGACCTCAATCTCGTCATGAACCGCGCAGGTGAATTCATCGAGATCCAGGGAACCGGCGAGGAGGCCACCTTCACCGAAGCCCAGCTCATGGAAATGCTCACCCTCGGCCGCGCCGGCATCCAACAGCTCGTCCGCGCACAGGAACAGGCCCTCGAAGAGGCCCGGTTGCAAGCCCCGCCGGCCGTGCCTTCAGCTGCTCCGGCCCCATGAGTGCCTCGCCCACACGATTGCACCTGCTCCGACACGCCGAGGTCGCCGTCCCCTATCACCGCGTGTTCGCCGGCCGGCTCGACGTCCCACTGTCAGAAGAGGGCCACCGCCAGGCCGCAGCCCTCGCGCCATGGCTGACCCGGCTGGCCCCGGATGCGGTGTACGCCAGCCCCATGCTCCGGGTGCGCCAAACCTTGGAGCCCTGGCTCCGACAGGGCGCCCCCGAACCCGTCTTCTGCGAGGAACTGCGCGAGGTGGACTTCGGCGACTGGACCGGGGTCGCGTGGGACGACATTCAACCCCGGTTCGGTCAAAGCCCTTGGGACTGGCTCCGGTTGCTCGAACAAAACGCCATCCGAAATGCCGAACCGGTCGAAGCCTTCCGCGGTCGCGTCCACTCCTGCCTGCAACGCATCGCGAGCGAACACCCCGGCCGCAACGTGGCCGTCATCTGTCACGGCGGCGTCATCCGCATGGCGCTGGCCGCCCTCTGTGCCTGGCCACTGGCAGCCACCGCAGCCCTCGCCGTGGACTACGCCAGCATCACCCGCATCGCCCTCCACAATCCGCGCGTGGAGGTGGAACTCCTGAACTATCAGCCGTGGCGGCCCCTCCCCTGACAGGCTCCGCTGGAGCACTCGCCCGCAATGAACAGCCTTCTCCCACACGATCCGGTCCGCGCCTACGTGGCCCTGGGAGCCAACCTCGGCCACCCCCGGGCCACCATCCGGGCCGCCTTGGACTCGCTCGCACAATGGTCGCTCCGTCCCCTCCGGGTCTCCTCGCTTTGGGAAACCGAACCGGTCGATTGCCCGCCCGACTCCCCACCGTTTCTCAACGCCGTCGCCGAGTTGGTCCCCCGACCGGCCGAAACCCCCGAGTCCCTGCTGGAAAAACTCCTCGATCTGGAACGACAATTCGGCCGCACACCCTCACCTGTCCGCAACGCGCCCCGCACGCTCGACCTCGACCTGGTCACCTTCGGCACGGAACAACGTTCCACAGGCCGGCTCATCCTCCCGCATCCACGAGCCCACCTGCGCCGCTTCGTCCTCGAACCGTTGGCCGAACTGGCACCCGACCTCGTGTTGCCCGGCCAAACACTCTCGATCAGACAGCTCCTCGACCGCCTCCCGCCAAGTCCGGCCACCCGGCGCCTCGGGCCGCCGGATCCGGCCGCCTGAACCGGACCATCGCGAACCGCCGCCGGCCGCACGATCACCCCGGCCCGGCACCTCAGCCGGCCAGCGACCGGCAGAACCGCTCCATCCGCTCCAGCCCCTTCTCCAGGTTCGCCATGCTCGTCGCGTAGCTGATCCGAATGTAATCGTCGGCACCAAACGCAATGCCCGGTACCGCGGCAACCTTCTCCGTCTCCAGCAGCCGCTTGCAGAATTCCACCGATTTCAACCCCGTCCCTGAAATGTTCGGAAACAGGTAAAACGCCCCGCGCGCATTCACGCACGAGACCCCGGGGATCCGATTCAACCGTTCCCAGGCATACCGGCGCCTCCGATCGAACTCCGCCAGCCAGGCCGGCAGATGATCCATCGGCCCGCTCAGCGCCGCCACCCCGCCCTTCTGCGCAAAACTCGTGGGGTTGCTCGTGCTGTGGCTCTGGATGGCCTCGATCACGCGCGCGATCGGCTCCGGCGCGGCCGTCCAGCCCAGCCGCCAACCGGTCATGCTCCAGGCCTTGGCAAATCCGTGCACGATGATCGTGTGCTCGTAATGCGCCCGCGAAAAACTCGCCACGCTCCGATGCACCGCCCCGTCGTACAACAGGTGCTCGTAAATCTCGTCACTCATGATGAGCACCCCCTTTTCCACACACACGTCGCCCAGCGCCCGGATCTCCTCCGGCGTGTACACCGTGCCGGTCGGATTGCCCGGCGAGTTCAAGATGAACAACCGCGTGCGCGGTGTGATCGCCGCGCGCAACTGCTCCGGTGTCACCTTGAACTCCGTGCGGTCCGTCGTCGGCAGATAAACCGGAGTCGCACCCGCCAGCTTCACCATCTCGGGATAACTCACCCAGTATGGACTCGGAATCAGCACCTCGTCGCCCTCCTGACACGTCGCCAGGATCACATTGTAACAGGCGTGCTTGCCCCCGCACGACACGATGATCTGCTCGGGCCGGTACTCCAGGCCGTTCTCGCGCCGGTGCTTCTCCGCAATCGCCCGGCGCAACTCCGGAATGCCCGCCGCGGGCGTGTACTTCGTGAAACCCGCCGCCAGCGCCGCCGACGCCGCCTCCTTGATGTGCTGCGGTGTGTCGAAATCCGGCTCGCCCGCACCAAACCCCACTACATCCTCCCCCTCCGCCTTCATCCGCTTGGCCCGGGCATCGATCTCCAGGGTCAACGAAGGAGTCAGAGAAGCCGCCCTTTGCGATATCCGATAGTTCATAAACAAATCTGCCGTTCCTTAAACCCGATCCCTCCGCCACCGCAAGCATGAAACGGCCACCCCATCCCATCCGTCCCCTCCGTCCCGGGCAACCGCCCGCACGGCACTCGCACCAAAAGAACCCGCCCACCCGCCGAAGAACCATGCCCCCGCGCCCACGCAACCCAGCCGGAACGGTCGGACGAGGCAACCAGCGCCAACATTGGATGGGCCCGAACCCTTCCGCCCGCGATCGGATACCCGGGACCGAAAACACAACCGCCCTGACCCTCCTCGGATCAGGGCGGTGTCGAAATCTGGTTGCGGGGGGTGGATTTGAACCACCGACCTCAAGGTTATGAGCCTTGCGAGCTACCAGGCTGCTCCACCCCGCGATTCAGTGCGCCCTTTACTTAGCACAGCACCCTGCCGCGCGCAAGAGGGAAAATGCAACAGGCCCGGCGCCCGCTGCCGGCCTCCCACCAGCCTCCACTAACCCAATCAAAAACCAGTGCCCTCGCACCCGATCAGTAGCCCGACACCCCGCCCACACCTTCGGGCGCCGCCAACCCGCGCACGATCGCCACACCACTCGACGTGCCAATCCGATCGGCTCCCGCCTCGATCATCGCCAGCGCCGTGGCCGTGTCGCGAATCCCGCCCGAAGCCTTCACACCCAGCCGGTCCCCCACCGTCTGCCGCAACAACCGCACATCCTCAATCGTCGCACCACCCGGACCAAAACCGGTCGAGGTCTTCACAAACCGCGCTCCAGAATCGAGCACCAGCTCGCAGGCCCGAACCTTCTCCTCCTGCGTCAACAGGCCCGTCTCCAAAATCACCTTCACCGGCCGCTCGTCCGCAGCCTCCACCACATCCCTCAACTCCCGCAGCAAACGCTTGTACTCGCCGTCCTTCAACAGCCCGATGTTCATCACCATGTCAACCTCATGCGCACCGTCGTCCACCGCCGCCTCCGTCTCAAACCGTTTCACATCCCCGCTCATCGCCCCCAGCGGGAAACCCACCACCGCCACCACACGCACATCCGTTTCCTCCAGCAAATACGACGCCAGCTCCACCCGCGAACCGTTCACGCACACGCCATAAAACCCGTGCGTGCGCGCTTCCTCGCACAACCTCTCGATCTGCCCCCGCGTCGCATCAGGCCGCAACAACGTGTGCTCAATGTACCGGGCCAGCGCCGGCCCCGTCAGTCTCCCTGCCCCGTTGGCCATATCCGCCAAGTTGAATCACCCCGCTCCACCAGCCAAGCCCATTCCCACCCGGCCCAACCCATCCACACACCCCGGCCCCCCCCCAAAACACCATCCTTGTGCCAACCCCAACCCGAACCCAAGAAAAACCGTGTCACATCGACCCACCTGACACATGGCAAGAAAAAGCCGTCACCGACAGATCCAAACTCAAGTTGTTACACACAAGTAACTTATCGAAAACGTGCCCGTTTGGCACTCCTCTAGCTTTTCGAACAAGTGCAAATTGCCATTGAGGGCGACGAGAACCGCAGGAGGATTTGCTTATGGCTAAAGTTTTGGGAATTGACCTGGGCACGACAAATTCGTGCATGGCTGTGATGGAAGGGGGCGAGCCGGTTGTGCTGGAGAACTCGGAAGGCCGGCGGGTGACGCCCTCGGTGGTGGCCTTTACCAAAGACGGTGAACGACTGGTCGGCGACGCCGCCAAGCGGCAGGCCATCACCAACCCGCGCAACACCATCTACTCCATCAAGCGCTTCATGGGCCGCAAATTCAGCGAGGTCCAGGAAGAAATCAAACGCGTGCCCTACAAGGTCATCGAAGGCCCCAACGGCGACGCCTGGGTGGAGGTCGAGGTCGGCGGCAAACCCAAACAGTTCAGCCCGCAGGAGATCTCGGCCATGATCCTGCAGAAGCTCAAAGCCGACGCCGAGATGCGGCTGGGCGAGAAAATCACGCAGGCCGTCATCACCGTCCCCGCCTACTTCAACGACGCCCAACGGCAGGCCACCAAGGACGCCGGGCGCATCGCCGGGCTGGAAGTGCTGCGCATCATCAACGAGCCCACGGCTGCCTCCCTGGCCTACGGCCTCGACAAAAAGAAAGACGAGGTCATAGCCGTCTACGACCTCGGCGGCGGTACCTTTGATATCTCCGTCCTGGAAATCGGCGACGGGGTGTTCGAAGTCAAGGCCACCAACGGTGACACCCACCTCGGCGGCGACGACTGGGACAACCGCATCATGGACTGGATCCTGGAGGAGTTCCGCAAGGAACACGGGATCGATCTGCGCAAGCAGCCCGACGCCCTGCAGCGCATCAAGGAAGAGGCCGAGAAAGCCAAGATCGCCCTCAGTTCCACCTTGGTGTACGAGATCAACCTGCCCTTCATCACGGCAGATGCCAGCGGCCCGAAACACATCCACATGAAACTCACCCGGGCCAAGATGGAACAGCTTTGCGAGGATTTGTTCGAACGCACGGTCGGTCCGGTCCAGGCCTGCCTGCGTGATGCGGGTCTGAAAGCGGAAGACGTGGACGAACTGGTCCTGGTGGGCGGCATGACCCGCATGCCCAAGGTGGTGGAAACGGCCCGCCGCCTCATCGGCAAGGATCCCCACCAGGGGGTCAACCCGGACGAGGTCGTGGCCGTGGGCGCGGCCATCCAGGGCGGCGTGCTCAAGGGCGAGGTCAAGGACGTCCTGCTCTTGGACGTCACGCCCCTGTCGCTGGGCATCGAAACCCTCGGCGGCGTGTTCACCAAACTCATCGAACGCAACACCACGATCCCCACGCGCAAATCCGAGATCTTCTCCACCGCCAGTGACAACCAGACCAGTGTGGAAATCCACGTCCTGCAGGGCGAACGCCCGATGGCCCGCGACAACAAGACCATCGGCCGGTTCACCCTGACCGACATCCCGCCCGCACCGCGCGGGGTGCCGCAGATCGAGGTCACCTTCGACATCGACGCCAACGGCATCCTGCACGTCAGCGCCAAGGACCTCGGCACCGGCAAGGAACAAAAAATCACCATCACCGCCAGCAGCGGCCTCACCAAGGAAGAGGTCGAACGCATGCGCAAGGAGGCCGAACTGCACGCCGAGGAGGACCGGCGCCGACGCGAAGCAGCCGAGGCACGCAACGAAGCCGACAACGCCATCTACCGGTCCGAAAAGTTCCTGCGCGAAAACGGCGACAAGATCAGCGCCAGCGACAAGGAACGCATCGAACGGGCCGTGCAAGCGGTCAAGGACGCCCTGAAGAACGACGAGGCCGCTCCCATCCGGGCCGCCACGGAGAAACTGATGGAAGTCTGGCAGTCGGTCAGCGAGGCGCTGTACCGTTCGGCGGCCGAGCGCGCCCGCGCCGGCCAGGGTGCCTCCGGCTCCACCACAGGCGCAGGCCGCGAAGAACGGTCCTCCAAGAAGGGCGAGGAAGAAGGTCCGGTCATCGACGCCGAAGTGGTGGACGACAAGGACCGGAAATAAACGGATTTCCCGGCTCCCCCGGCCGGGCGGCCGGAGGGATCTGACCATCCGGGGTCGGCCAGCCGGCCGGCCCGGATGTCCCCCCGTCGTCCGGGTTGCGACGGGCAGGGAAACGCGGGCAAACCCAAAACAACAGCGTAACCATCCGAACAACTGACTATGGCACTGAACATCAAACCACTCGGCGACCGGGTGCTCATCGAGCCGGTCGAAGAGAAGGAAGTCAAGAAGGGCGGGATCATCATCCCCGACACCGCCAAGGAGAAACCCCAGGAAGGCATTGTCCGTGCATTGGGCACGGGCAAACTCGATGAAAACGGCAAACGCATCCCCTTCGAGGTCAAGGTCGGTGACCGGGTGCTCGTCAGCAAATACGGCGGCACCGAAATCAAGGTGGACGACAAGGAATACAAGCTGATGAGCTCCGACGACCTGTTGGCCATTCTGGAATGACAGGCCGGACCAACCCAGATCCGTACAATTTGAATTCACAAAGGCATTGAACTATGGCAGCCAAACAACTCCTCTTCGATGAAGCCGCGCGCATGGCCATCCTGCGCGGCGTGACCAAACTCTCCAAGGCCGTCACGGCCACGCTCGGCCCCAAGGGCCGCAACGTGGTCATCGACAAGAAGTTCGGTTCCCCCACGGTCACCAAGGACGGTGTCACCGTGGCCAAGGAAATCGAACTGGAAGATCCCTATGAAAACATGGGCGCCCAGATGGTCCGGGAAGTGGCCAGCAAGACCAGCGACGCCGCCGGTGACGGTACCACCACCGCGACCGTCCTGGCCGAGGCCATCTACCGGGAAGGCCTGAAATTCGTCACCTCGGGCGCCAACCCCATCGGCATCCAGCGCGGCATCCAGAAAGCCGTGGACGCCGCCGTCGCCCACCTGGAAAAACTCGCCAAAAAGGTCAAGGACAAGGAGGAAATCAAACAGGTGGCCACCGTGTCCGCCAACTGGGACACCGCCATCGGCGAAATCATCGCCGATGCCATGGACAAGGTGGGCAAGGACGGCACCATCACCGTCGAGGAGGCCAAGTCCATCGAGACCACACTCGAAGTCGTCGAAGGCATGCAGTTCGACAAGGGCTACCTGTCGCCCTACTTCATCACCAATGCCGAGACGATGGAGTGCAAGCTCGAGGACGCCTACATCCTCATCTATGAAAAGAAGATCAGCAGCCTGAAGGACATCCTGCCGCTGCTGGAAAAGGTGGCCAAGGCCGGCAAACCGCTCCTGATCATCGCCGAGGAGGTCGAGGGTGAGGCGCTGGCCACGTTGGTCGTCAACAAGCTGCGGGGCACCCTCCAGTGCTGCGCCGTCAAAGCCCCCGGCTTCGGCGACCGCCGCAAGGCCATGTGCGAGGACATCGCCATCCTGACCGGCGGCAAGTTCATCAGCGAAGACCTCGGCATCAAGCTCGAGAACGTCGAGCTGAGCGATCTCGGCCGTGCCAAGACCGTCATCGTGGACAAGGAAAACACCACGATCGTCGAGGGCCACGGCAAACCCTCCGAGATCCAGGGTCGGGTCAACCAGATCCGCCGCCAGATCGAGGAAACCACCTCGGATTACGACCGCGAGAAACTGCAGGAGCGGCTGGCCAAGCTGGCCGGTGGCGTGGCGGTCATCCATGTGGGTGCGGCCACCGAGACCGAAATGAAGGAAAAGAAGGCCCGCGTGGAGGACGCCCTGCACGCCACCCGCGCTGCCGTCGAGGAGGGTATCGTCCCCGGCGGGGGTGTCGCCCTGCTCCGTTGCCTGAACGCCATCAATGCCGTCGAGCCCGCCAACGAGGATGAGAAGATCGGCGTGGACATCGTCAAACGCGCCATCGAAGCCCCGTTGCGCGAGCTCGCCAACAACGCCGGCGTGGAAGGCTCGGTCATCGTCGAGGAAGTCAAACGCCGGAAGGGCAACGAGGGTTACAACGTCGTCACCGGCCAGTACGAGGACCTCGTCAAAGCCGGTGTGGTCGATCCCAAGAAGGTCACCCGCACCGCGCTGCAGAACGCGGCCTCGATCGCCGGTCTGCTCCTGACCACCGAGTGCCTCATCACCGAGATCCCCGAAAAGGAGAAAAAAGGCTCCAAGGGGCACGGTGACATGAGCGACATGGATTACTGAGCCGAAATCCTGCGGAGCAAAACGGCTCGTCCCCGGGGGACCGGCTGCGGCCGGTCCCCTCTTTTTTGTAACCTCGCGCGGCCGGCCCCCGTACATCCGGGCGGTATGAACACGAAAACTCTGCACACGAAAACTCCCATGACACCACGGCAACCATGGCGCACCTGGATCGCGGGCGCGACGCTGGCCACCGGCCTGACCATGGCCCCCGCCGCACCCCTGCAGCCTGCGGACGTCCCCCAACAACCTGCCTGGGTCTTGCACTGGGACCTGGACGCCTTCCGGCTAACCACCCTCGGACAACATATCCTCACCGAACTGGAAAAAGAGGAACACCGGAAAAAGCTCGAGGCCTTCAAAGCCATGTTCCGGTTCGACCCCCGCACCGCCCTTCACGGCCTGACCCTCTACAGCCCCACCAAGGCCCAGGAGGACGGCGTCCTCCTCGTCTACGCAGACGTGGACGCCGCTCAGTTGACCGCCCTGGCGCAGGCCGCCAGGGACCATCAGACGCTCGGCCACCGGAACCACACCATCCACCACTGGATCGACGAAAAACGACCGCCCCGAAACGGCGCCCCCGCCCGTACCTACGCCGCCATTTATCAAAGCCGCGTCGTCATCTTCGGCCAGCGGGCCGAACGCGTCAGCGAGGCCCTCGACGTGCTGGATCGCCTCCGCCCCAACCTCCTCCTGGACGCCCCTCTCGTCCAAGCCATCCCGCGCGACGCCTTCCTGGTGGGCCTCGCACGCGGCGGTGCCGTCTCGGATCAGGACCCCCAGGGCGCCGTGTTCCGACAGAGCCGGCTCATGCGACTGGCGGTCCGGGAGACCGGCCAACAACTCCGGGGCCAACTCACCCTGGAAACCGACAACGAAGAAATCGCCCTCCAGCTGGAGAACGTCGTGCGCGGGCTGATGGGATTGCTGGCGCTGCAACAGGACAAGCCGGACGCCCAGTGGCTGGCACGCGCCCTCCAGGTCGAGCGCTCCGGCGCAATCATCACCCTGGGATTGACCGTCCCCGTCCAGGACGTCCTGAATCGAATTCGGGCTGCAGCCGAAAAGTCCAACCCTCAAACGGTCGCAAACAACCGGTCAAGCCGAACCAAAACCCGGCGCAGAATCCCAACCCGACGCGCCGACCGGCAGGGAAAGTCCCCTGCCGGATCAGCCCCAACCTGGGGTCCCGCCCATGGAACCCATCCAAACAGAGACCGACGAGGCCCTGGCCACGCGCGCCCGTGACGGAGACCTCGCGGCCTTTGACGAGCTGGTGCGGCGGCACCACGACCGGGTCTGGCGTTTCCTTTACGCCTGCTGCCGCAATCCCCACACCGCAGCCGACCTCGTCCAGGAAACGTTCATCACCGCCTACCGAAGATTGGAAACCTTTAATGCCCGGCGGCGCTGGCTGCCCTGGCTGCTCGCCCTGGCGCGCAACAAATGGCGCGATCACCTCCGCGCCCGCCCGCCGGAAACACACGAACTGAACGACTCCCTGCGCGATCCCCATCATCCACCCGACCGGCTCGCCGCCGACACGGAAACCTTCACCGACCTCTGGGAATGGGCCCGCCGGCGATTGCCCCCGCTGCAGTTCCAGGTCCTCTGGCATCGGTACCACGAGGAGCTGTCCGTGGCCGAAATCGCCGAAGCCCTCGACCTGACGCGCGTCCACGTGAAGGTCCTGCTGTTCCGCGCCCGCCAAACGCTGGCCCGGTCCTGGAAAAATCGGTTGAACACGGAAAACAGCACCGCAGGAACCACCGATCAAACCGGCACCACGTTGCACCACGAGGCAACGGCGGCTACACTTCCCCCCGCCCCTTTCACACACCATTCACGCCCATGAAACGCTGGTGGACACTCTGGACCATCTCGACCCACTGGGACGCCGAACCACGCGGCCGTGGCACGTCCACGGACCGGCTCGACCCTCGCACCACAGATCCACAAGTACGTGCCTGGACACAGCTGCACCAGGCCCTCCAGCAACACCGCCCTGCCCTTCCCCCACCCCCCGCGGACCTGCACGACCGAATTCGCCGTGCCGTCCGGCAACAGTCGGGTCCCCGATCCACGGTACGCACGCCTGAACTCCTGCGATTCCTTCGGCCCGCGGTGTGGATTCCCGCGGGCCTCACCGCCGCCCTGGCAGTCGCCCTGTGGCTGGGACACCCATCCCGGCCCTCAGAAACCGCGCTGCCCGAACCACCCCACGTCTGGATCGGCGAGGCACAACTCCGCGCGCAAGCCTGGGCACGACAGGTCTTTGAACCCGACCTCGCCCGCCTCCAGCAGGAGTGGGATCGCACACGCGAGGAAATGCGCCTGGTGGCAAGGCATCTCTTGGAAAGCGTGCCCTGAAAAAAGGGCCGGACCTCGCACTTCCACGCCGGGCCGGGCTCTTCACAGCCGCCGTCCCACGAACCACAGCTCGCGAATCGACTCCGGCCAGGGATAGCTCCCCGGCTTCACGATCACCGCCGGCCGATCCGTCTCCAGCCCTCGCAACTCCACCACACCGGGAGCCCACTCCCGGACCGCCCGCCACGCGCCCCACGGAAATCCGTCCAACACGGCCGCTGCAGTGGCACCACCTTCCAACAACAACAGATCCGGCTTCGACCTCCCCCAAACCAAACCGGCCGCACGCGCCAGACTCTCCACCCAGCCGGCCGGGCCCGACCCCGGTGCACCCGGCGCCGCAATGGCGCCCAGAAAAAGAATCATCCGACCGACCCTCGCCAGCGCAGACGCACACATGGCCACCTTGCCCTCCCAGCCGGGGCCGACGCCGCCGCCGACGGACCCGCCACCATCGAACAAGCCGACCACCGGTATGCCGGCACGCTCGGACGCCTCCCGCCATGCCCGCGCCTGAGGACTGGCCGTGCCCGAAACCATGAGAATTCTCAGCCCGGACGCAGCACCGGAGCCCGTCCGTTCCTCGCAGACACGCGAAGTGCCTGCAGACCCGTGCCTTGCCGGTCGCTTACCCTCCTCGGCCGCCCAACGATCAAGCAGGGCCCGAAAGAAATCCACCCCACCGGCCGCCAAGAGGGTTTCGGTCCACAACCCTGCCCACGCCTCCACATCCGCCTCCGATCCGGCATCCGCAACCACGATCCCCTTCTCCGGCAGGGATTGCCCGGGCCGGCGAACCACAACACTCACCCCCTCTTGCGGCCCCAGCAGGCGGCACACATCCGAGCTCGCACGCGGATGCCGCGGATCGCGTGCAAACTCCGTCCGATCCAGCGGGACATCCTGGATGAAATAGTGACCGTCTCGAATGACGCGGCCCCGGCTGGGATTCGCCGGCAACAGCAACACACACGGCCGGCCCAACGCCTGACGCATCGCCTCCAGTTCGGCAAGCACCGGACCGCGCAAGACCGAGTCCACCTTCTTGTAAAACCGCACCCCGACCAGCCGCCCCAACGCCCGCGCAACATCCCCCACGATTCGCCCCGCCTCATCCGCAGGCAGGTCCCGCGTGTCGGTGTCCACGCACAAGACGTCGCATCCCTCCGGCCAGGGCGACCGGCGCGCCACGCAGGCGGACAATCCCCGTGCCCACGCCGCGCCTGCCAGCTCGGCAGCCCCCGTCAGATCGTCCGCCACGACGACCAGTTTCATCCTTGGCCCGCCGCTGCCAGTCGCGCCGCCACGCGCAGCGCCGCACGCAGGCTCTCGTTTCGCGCCTTGCCCTGCCAGGCAATGTCGAACGCTGTCCCGTGATCCACCGAGGTCCGGATCATGGGAAGACCCAGTGTCACATTCACGCCGGTGTCGAAGGCCAGCATCTTGAACGGAATGTGCCCCTGATCATGATACATGGCGACCCAGGCATCGAACCGTTCACGCTGAAACGGCGCAAAGGCCGTATCCGGTGGCAGCGGACCTTCCACCTGCCAACCTCCGCGCCGCGCTGCCTCCACCGCCGGACGAATGAACCGTTCCTCCTCCCCGCGACCGAACAGCCCGTTCTCACCCGCATGCGGATTCAAACCACAGACCGCCAGTCGCGGTTCCCGACCCAGCATCCGCCGGCACGCTTCACCCGTCAGTTCGATCACGTCCAGGATCCGCTCCACGCTCAGCCGCTCCGGAACCTCGGCGTAACCGATGTGGGTGGTCACCATGCTGACCGTCAGCAGCTGGCTGTGAAGCATCATGCAGGTTCGCTTCGCACCGGTGAGAGCGGTGAAAATCTCCGTGTGACCCGCATGGGGCACGCCCGCACGGCGCAACGCAACCTTGTGCACCGGCAGGGTCACCACACCGTCCACCTGACCTGCCTGCGCACTTCGAGCGGCCGTTTCAATGTACTGCCAGGCCGCCCGACCGCATGCCTCCGAGATCTCCCCGGGCGACCAACCTCCGCAGTCCGGCTCGCCGCAATCCACGATCAGAGGTTCACTTGGCCGGCCCCGGCGCCACCACGCCTCCCGGGACACTCTCTCCCAGGGCAGTTCGCCCAGCCCCGCACTCGACAACCGCTCCAGTACGGCCCCGCCGGCAAACAACACCGGCACACAAGACCCGAGCACCTCCGGCAACGCCAACGTCCGAACCGCCAGTTCCGGTCCCACGCCGGCCGGATCGCCCATCGTCACACCCAAAACCGGTCGAACCGCCAGAGCCGGGTTCATGCGAGCAACTGCAGCGTCTGCATGGTGGAACGGACCCCTTCGATTTCCGCCGGGTTCATCGGCAGCAACGGCGGCAACACCCAGTGCCCGCAGAGGCCCCGCACCGCCAGCGCCGCTTTCAGGGCCGCCAGCGATTCGCCCAACGTACGGCCGTTCTGGTACAAACTCGCCACCTCCAGCGCCCGCCGTGCACAGGTCTCCACAGCGGCCCAGTCGCCGCGTCGCGCCGCGCGCCACATCGCCACGCAAACATCCGGAATCAGGTTCGCCACGCTGGGCACAATCCCGTCGGCACCCAGACGCAGTCCCTCCGCCATCAAGGCGCCCACACCCACAAAGACCGAGAAATCCGGCCGGCCACCCAGCCGCTCCAACAACCGCCGCAGCCGCGCCGCGTCATTCTCGGAGTCCTTGATTCCCACCAGCCGGGGATGACCTGCCCACGACTCCAGCAATTCCAACGGCACCGAGACCCCGTTGAGCGTGGGAATGTTGTAAAGCATGACCGGCCCGTCCAGACTGCTCAACAGGCTCTCCGTCCACCGCGGCAACTGCCCGGCCGGCAGCCGCGTCGGCGGCCGCGCCACCAACACACTGGCCCCCTTCTCCAGGTACGCGTTGCCGTCGCCACCCCGCGGATCCGACAGCTCACCCAGCCCCGCATACACCGGCACACGCCCGGCCGCGCAGCCCACCACGCGCTCCACCAACCGCACCGCATCCTCCCGGGGCACCGAGGCGCCCTCGCCCGTCGTGCCCAGGACGAACAAACCGTCCACCCCGTGCTCCACCAGAAACCCCACCATGGTGTCCACCACGGCCTCGTCCAGTCGCCCCTCCGCAGTCACGGGCGTGACCATGGGAACCACCACTCCCTGCCATTTTTCGGAATCCTTCATGTTCAGTTCAAAAAGCCGCCTCGTAAATGGCCCGCGCATCCGCCTCGCTCACCGGTCGCGGGTTGTTCCGCAACAGCCGCTGCACCTGAACAGCCGCCTGCGCCATGGCGGGCAGGTCCTCCCTGCGCACCCCCAGTTCCGACAACCCACGCGGCAGCCCGCAGGCCCGCGCCATCTCCTCGATCCGTTCCAGACCTCGCCGCGCCACCTCCTCGGCAGGTCCCGGTTCCGCCACGCCCAACGCACGCGCCACCTCCGCGTAACGCTCCGGAGCCGACCCGAGATTGAAACGCAACACATGCGCCAACAGCACCGCGTTGGCCACGCCGTGCGGAACCCGAAACCGGCCGCCCAGCGGATAGGCCAAAGCATGCACCGCCGCCGTGTTCACCGGCCCCAGACAAAGCCCGCCGCACAAACTGCCGTACGCCAGATACCGGCGGGCTTCCCGATCCCCGCCATCCCGCACCGCCCGAACCAAATGCGCACCAATCCAGCGAATCCCCTGCAACGCCACCGCGTCCACCCAGGGATGCGCATGACGATTTGCGTACGCCTCAATGCAGTGCGTCAGCGCGTCGAAACCTGTGGCCGCCGTCACACCCGGAGGCAGGCTGTAAGTCAGCTCCGGATCCACAAAGGCCGCGTCCGGCACCAAAAACCGGCTGATCACGCCCTGTTTCAACCCGGCGCTCTCGTCCAACAGAATCGCATTCGGCGACACCTCGCTCCCCGTGCCCGCCGTGCTCGGCAGACACACCAACGGAAGGCTCCGACCCTCCAGGCGGTCGATCCCCCATGCAGCCGTCACCGGACCGGGCCGGTCCAGCAACGCCGCCAGCAACTTCGCCACATCCAATACACTGCCGCCACCCAGCCCCACCACCGCGTCCGGGGCCCGTTCCCGCGCCGACGCACGCAGCGCCTCGAACTGTACCACCGTGGGCTCGGCCGGCACCTCCGGCAGATACGCAAACTCCAGCCCCTCCCCCTCCCACACCCGCATCAGACGCCGGCAGGTCTCGTCCAGCACCGCACAGCTCACCAGCAACGGGCGCCGGCAACCACGCTGCTTCAACCACCGCCCCACCCCGGCAGCGCAACCCTCCCCCACCGCCAATGTCGGCACCTGTTGCAGCGTCACCCCACTCATACGCCACCACCCTCGACCAAGGCCCTCTCCCTGACACGCGCCCGCCGCCAGTCCCAAAACGTCCGCCCGGGATCCGGATCCGGACGAAAACACCAGCTCGCCACATACCCCACGATCAACACCACAAAGTGTCCCAGGATCCCGATCATCACACCCGACCACCGATAGTTGTACTCGCCCAGGTCCAGCCACGGATCCGTTCCCCGCGTCAGCACCGCCCACGCCGTGAACAACAGGTTCGCTACAATCCCCATCCAGATCCCCCGCCGATTGGCGCGCCGACTCAAAAACGCCAGCAGAAACAACCCCGCCAGGCCCCCGGATACGATCGAGGTCACCGCATAGTAAAACGACAGCACCCGTTCCCCCCTCCACGCAATCAAGGCCGCTATGGCCGTCGACAAAACACCCGCAGCCAGCACCACCACCCGGCCCACACGCAACCGCGTCGCATCGCTCGCTCCGGGCCGAAACCGGCGGTAGTAATCCTCCACACCCACCGCCGCCAGACAGTTCAGATCCGACGAAAGGGTGGACATCCCCGCGCCCAGCAATGCAGCCACAAACAACCCGGCCAGCCCGGCCGGCAGTTGCGTCGAAAGAAAATGCGGAAAAACCTTGTCCGCCTGGACCTGCCCGTTCGCATCCAGCACCGCATCCGGCAGGGGCGCCCCGCCCAGATCGTAGTAGGTCCACAACAGCGTTCCGACGAACATGAACAATGTCCAGATCGGCACGCAAAGCACCGCTCCCAACGCCACACCCCGGAAGGCATCCCGATGCGACCGCGCCACCAGATACCGCTGCACCACCGTCTGATCCGCCCCGTACTTCTGCAGGTACCAGAAGAACCCGTACAATGCCATCACCCAGAAACTGCGTGCATCGGCAGGATCGAAATGCCAGTGGCCGAGCTGGAACTTCCCCGCCCGCGCCGCATGCTCCACGGCCGCACCCGGACCACCGGGGATCATCCAAAGCAGCATCCCCAGCACAATCAGCGCCCCCAACCACATCAGCAGCCCCTGCACCACATCGGTCCAGATGACCGCCTCCAAACCGCCCAACCACGTGTAAAACAGGGTCACCAACCCCACCAACAAAAGCAGCATGTAAACGTTCCACCCGGTCATGCTGCTGGCCGTGAGTGCCATCAGATAGAGCACGAACCCCATCTTCGAAAAATGCCCCGCAATGAAGGCCAGGCCCGTGTACGCCCGAACACCGTATCCGAACCGCTGACCAAAGTATTCGTAGGCGCTCATGCCGACGGCCTCGCGATAGAAGGGAATGACCACCGCACCCACCAGCCCCAGCACCACCAGCACCATGATCCCCGGAACCAACTCGCTCCAGTTCCCGGCAAAGCCCGAGCCCGGATAGGCAATGAACGTGATGCTGCTGATGAGGGTGGCGAACACGGACAGGCCCATCGCCCAGTGCGGCACGGACCGGCGCGCCACGAAATACGCCTCGGTGGAGGTCTGACGCCGGGCCAGACGCCAGCCCACCGCCGCCATCCCGGCCAGGTAGATCAGCAGCACGCACCCGTCGAGCCAACGCAGGTTCATCGTCGTGAAGGAGGCGGAGTCATCAACCGGCCCTGCACAAAACGCCCCTCGTAAACAAGCCGGCCCTCTTCATCCCAAACGTACACCGGTCCCTCGGCCTGCCGGCCGTAAAAACGCCGGGTCAAATCCCGCGCCAGCGGACGGGTGTGCCAGGTCGATTGCACCCGTTTCCGGCCGTCGGGACCGTACAATGTCCACACGCTTCGGTCCTGATCCGGATGATGTTCCCATTCCCAGATCAGCCGTCCATCGGGCGCCCAGTAACGCTCACGCCCGCTCTTCCGTCCGTTGACCCATGTCACCTCGTGGGCCCGGCGGCCGTCGGGATAATAACCGACCTCCGGACCATGAAGAACGTACCTTCCGCTGGCACAAATCCGCGCACTCCAGGTCACGCGCGGCGACCCGTCCGGATAATCCTCGCGGTACGACTCGATCCGCCCGCCCTCACACACCGGCACGCTGTCGCCGGCATCCGAAAAAACCCAGGCCTCGTTGAACTCGTAATGCAGGCACGGATGCGTCATGGTGGCCAGCACGTGGATCACACCGTTGGGAGCCTGCCGCACCGTGGCATAGCCCAGCGTGCCCGCCCGCCGGTCCCGCTCGTGCGGCAGCGCCACCGGCAGAGGTTTGACATGCCACGACCGACCGTCGTTGGTCGAAATCGCCACCACGGGCCCCGGGCCATGGCTCCAGCCGGGCGGCGATTCACCCGTCCGCCGCGTTACACCGTCGGTCACCATGCAGAGGTGCCCGTTGGCCAGCCGAATCATGCACAACCGCTGGTTGCTGCTCAGCGCCGGGAACGGCGACGGTTCCGGCCGGCTCCACGTCTTCCCCCAGTCCGAAGACTCGCTCCGGGGCGACCAACCATTCAAACTGACGTTCTTCCCGCCGAACGCCAACAAATGCCCCCTCTCATCCAACGGCACCACCGTGACGTGCCGGCCCGCCACTCTGCCCCCCTGGTCCCGCCAGGTGCGGCCACCGTCCGCGCTCGACCAGAGAAAACTCTCCTGCCCGGCCGCATCCATCGCGAAGTAGATCACGTCCGCCGCGGAGCGAAACGCATTGGCAATGGGCTGCGCCGTGAAATCGTGCGCCGGCTCCGTCAGCAGCGGCAATTCCAGCGTCCACGTCGCCCCGCAGTTGGTGCTCACGGCCATCTTGAACGGCAACCACGGACTCATCCCCCGGCCGCCGCCGAAGAACCACACGCGGTCCCCGTCCCGCCACAGCAGACCCGACTGATCATTGAAACCTTCAAAGTCCAGAAACAACTCCGGCATCTCCCATTCCTCGGCCCCGAAACGGAGCCGCGCCTGCGCGAACCGCGTGTCCGGTGCGCTTTCAGCCGCCCCGGACGCCATCCGCGCACTGAAATACACCGCCAGCACATCCCCGTTGGGCAGAACTTCGAACCCCGGCGAGTGATTATGCGCCCACACCTCCGAAGACACCCCGGCCACCCACCCGGTCAAATTCGTGTCGTTCTCGGGTGGAATCGGCAACGCCCACCGCACGTGAAAATAGGGCACGTCCGGCCGCGGCCCGATCCGCGCCACGTCGGTCCGCTGTTTCACACACGCCTGATTGAACGGGTAGGGATCCGGTGCCGGCACCAAACGCACCGTCACACGCGCGTCCGCCGGACCCACCGACATGCACGCCCCGGGCACAAACCCCGCGGCGCGTACAGGAACCTCCACCGGACCTTCCAAAGCGGTGCTCTCCGACCCCGCGCACAGGGCCACCTGTGCCAAACAACCCAGCAGCCCGATCAACAGGACGAGACCCGCCCTCCCACACCGGCTGCCGACGCGGGCGGGCTTCTTCTCGCATGGCGTTGACAAACCTGACACGGACCAATTTAGCCCGCGCCCGCGCAGGTCCTGATCACAAAAACGCCAAAACGCTTGGGGAAAATGACAACCCGGCAACAGCCCTCCCCGCACCCGTCCTGATCCACCTCCCGCCCGGTGGATCCACCCCGGCGCCACCACCGCCCACCAAGCACCTCCGCATCCGCACCGGCAACGGGTTGCGTCAGACCCGGCCGGTCAGCGACTCCCCCTCGCGAGGCCGAAACCGCAGCGTGTAGAAGAGGCCCACGACCAGAAGAAACGCCCCCCACCATACCGGCGCATGCAGATGCCACAGCGCCACCCGCTGATCCTCCGGAGGCGGATGCAGGATCTCGTACACGCCGGCCGCCAGTATCAACAGGCCGTAAACGGCCAGCACCACGCCGATGAAAAACCAAATGGGAACCTGCTTTTCCGACGCATGCATGGCGACCTCACCAGAAAATGATGTTGATGGCGATCAGCACCGCGGCCACCACCGAAGCCCAGAAGATCGGCTTCTCATACCATGGACAGGGACCTTCATCCGGGAGCTCGGTCAGCCCCATCACCAGGTTGCGCAGCTCCGACTCCGGCTTGGGCCGCGTCACCAGGCTCACAACCACCGTAACCAGAACCCCCACCACAAACGACCACCACGCACTGTACATGTTGATCGCCATCGGCTTGGCCTTCTCGGACCGCGCAATCACCCTCGCGTGATCCGGATTGAAAGCCGCCGGGGCAAACCGCTTCTCCACCGTCACGTGACGCACCTCCACCCCCGGCCGCAGCACAACCGGCACCTCCTCCACGCCAAACTTCGACGGTTCCCGCGTCTCCGCCAGAACCACGTCCGGGGCCAAAAGTTGCAAGGGCCGCTCGTCCCGGCCGTCGCTGACCCGCCCCGCCAACACCAGCGCCTCGTCAGCCGACCAGCCCGCCACCGCAGGCACGTTCACAAACTCGACCGCCCCCTTCTCCACGATCACCCGCTGCAGGACACCCTCCGCGTCCCGTTCCAGCCGGACCACCGAGCCGGCCGCCAGCGTGGCCTTCGGTTGCGGTCGCCAACCCTCCGGAAACGCGTGCACATAGGCCCACATCCCGATGGAAACCAGAATCGCACTCAGGAATCCCCAGAACCCGGCCGCCGGCGTGGCCCGCTTCCACAACATCCCCAGCAGAATCACAGCAAACAGCGGCACGATGAAGAAAAACACCAGCACCTGCAGGTACTCCAGGATGTTCGAAAACAGGAACAACAGATAGGCCGTGCCGATCGAAAGCAGAATGCCCACGATCGAAGACCAGCGCCCCATCGCCAGATAATGACGGTCACTGGCGTGGCGCCGCAGAAGCGGCTTGTACACGTCATAGGTCCAGACCGTGGCAAACGCACTGATGTTGCCCGCCATGCCGGACATGAAACCCGCGATCATCGCCGTGACCCCCAGCCCCAGCAGCCCCGGACCCAGATACTGGCTCATCAGCAGCGGCAAAACATCGTTGTACGTGCGGTGGGTGATCCCCGCCCGCGGATCGCTCTCCGGCACCAGCACCACCGGACTGCCATCCGGATGCACCAACACCGCCAGCCCCAACAGGCCGGGCACCGTCACGATCAACGGCACCATCATCTTCAAAAACGCCCCGATGATGGTCCCGTTCTGGGCCGAACGAAGGTCCCTGGCCACAATCACCCGTTGCACCTGCAGAAAGTCCGTGCACCAGTAGCCGAAACTCACCGCCAGTCCCAGCCCGAACACCATCCCGAACCAGTCAATGCCCATCGGGTTCGAGTCGAAACTGCCCAAATTCCGCCACAAACTCGTGAAATCGGCGTTCTGGACCGTCGGATGGATGATCGGTGCATGTTGCTGGATTTTCTCCATCATCCCGCGCCAGCCACCGGCGTGAATCAAACCCAAAATCGGGATCAGCAACGAACCCGCCCAGATGAGAAAAAACTGCAGCACTTCGTTGAACACGGCCGAAAGCAGACCGCCCAGCGCCACGTAGATCGCCACCGTCAACGAGGACACCCAGATGCTCAGGTCCATGTCCCACCCCAGAAGCAGGTGGAGAATCTTGGCCATCGCAAACATGCTGGCGCCACTGACGCAGATGGTCAGAAAACTGAACGTGATGCCGGCCAGTGCCCGGGCGGGTTCCCCGTACCGCAGCTTCAAATAACCCGGCACCGAATGCGTCTTGCAGATGTAATAGAACGGCATCATCACGATGGCCAGAAACAGAATCGCCGGGATCGCACCGATGAAATAGGCATGGGCACCCAGCATCCCGTACTGGTAGGCCATCGCGCTCCAGCCCATCGTCTCCAACGAACTCAGGTTCGCCGAAATGAAACTCAGCCCGGCAATCCAGGCCGTCATCTTCCGGCCCGCCAGGAAAAAGTCCTCCCCGGTATTGGCAAACCGCTTCAGATAAAACCCGATGGCCAGCACCACCACGAAGTAGAGGACAATGATGAGCAGATCAACGAAGCCGAGTCGCAGCAGACTGCCCGGGCTGTCGCTCACGGCCATGGCCAGCAAAGGCGTGGGAGTCGTCATATCCGCCAGCGCGTCGCTCATCTGCGGGGGCCGCGTCCAGCCGGCGCCACCTTCCAGCAGCGCGAAAACCTGCCGGCGTCCACACGGCGCTCACCGCAAGCGTGCGCCAGCCTATCGACACCCTCGCCGGCGCTTCAACAAAAACCTTTCCCGAAAGCGGTCCTCGGCCGGTTCACCCTGACACCCCGGCATCGCACCGCCCCGCCGCACACGCCATCACCCCCGGGCGGGTGACCTGCCCCCTGTCCCGCCCATCAGCCAGGTCGCGGCACCGGGAGTCTCCCGCGCAGCCGACCAGGTGCGATATGACCCCGTCAGATTGCGCACCCGGAATCCGTGCTGCTCCAGGATGCGCGCCGCGAAGTACGACCGCTGCCCGCTGGCACACGCCACGATGATCTCGCGGTCCCGCGGCAGCTCGCCCAGCCGTTCCCGCAACTGCGACAACGGAATGTGAACCGAACCGGGAATGAACCCCTGCCGGCGTTCCTCCGCCGAACGCACGTCCACCACCAGCGCCCGCGCCGGATCGAGCCGCTCCACTTCGTGCCATTGCGCCGGCCGGACCAGCCCCGACCGCACGTTCTGACCCACCATCCCCGCCAGATTGACCGGATCCTTGGCCGAACCGAACGGCGGCGCATAGGCCAGTTCCAGGTCCGCCAGCGCATCCACCGTGAGCCCGGCCTGCAAGGCCGTGGCCAGCACGTCCACACGCTTGTCCACACCGTCGCGGCCCACCACCTGGGCGCCCCATAGCCGGCCGGTCCCGGGATGAAACAACACCTTCAAAGCCACCGGCTCGGCGCCCGGGTAATACCCCGCGTGCGAACCGGGATGCAGGTGGACCGCTTCGAAAGGCAGCCCCAGCCGGCGCAATGTCCTCTCATTGACCCCCGTGCAACCCGCCACCAGACCGAACAGGCGCAGGATCGCCGTCCCCCAACTGCCCTCGTACCGCGACGGCCGACCGCAGATGTTGTCTGCAGCCACGCGCCCCTGCCGGTTCGCCGGTCCCGCCAGGGGCAACAAGGTCCAGCGTCCCGTGACCCGATCGCGCACCTCGATGGCGTCCCCCACCGCCCAGATGTGCGGGTCGCTCGTCCGCAGATGATCGTCCACACGGATCCCGCCCAGCTCGCCCAACTCCAGTCCGGCCTGCCGCGCCAGCGTCACCTCGGGCCGCACCCCCAACGCCAGAATCACCACGTCGGCCGGCAGCCGAAAACCGCTGCGCAACCGCACCACCGAGGCCGCCGCCGCCTCGCCCGGCCCGGGCTCCTCAAACGCCACCACCGGATCGCCCAGGTGCAAATCCACTCCACGGGCCCGCAACTCACGATGCAACCAACCGGCCATCTCGGGATCCAGCGGCGCCATCACCTGCGGCAGGGCCTCCACCAACGAAACTTCCAATCCACGCAGGTGAAGTTGCTCGGTCATCTCCAGACCGATGTAGCCGCCGCCCACCACGACGGCCCGGCGTGCGGCGTGCGCCCCGATCCAACTCCGGATCTCGTCCACGTCCGGCACGTTCCGCACCACGAAATGGCCCGGCCGTTCCCACCCGGGCAGCGGCGGCCGCACCGGCACCGATCCCGGCGCCAACAACAGCGCGTCGTACGGTTCGAGGCTTTCCGTCCCCGCCGCCAAATCCCGCACCCGCACCGTCCGCGCCGAACGATCCACCTCCACCACCTCGGTCCGGACCCGTGCCTCGATGCGAAATCGGTCCCACAAACTTTCCGGCGTGTGCAACAACAGGTCCTCGCGCCGGGAGATCTCGCCACCCACGTAATAGGGCAGACCGCAGTTGGCAAAAGAGACGTACGGGCCGCGCTCGAACATCACAATCCGGGCCCGTTCATCCAGACGCCGGATGCGGGCCGCGGCCGATGCGCCGCCGGCCACTCCGCCCACGATGAGAATCCTGCGCGCGCTCATGCCTGCTGCGAGGTCCCGGGATGCATCTGTTTCCAGCGCTCGCGCAACACGGCGTGCAGCCGCTCTCGGAACTCCAGTGGCAACTCGTAGGGCTCCCCGTTCCTGTACAGCGTGATCGTCTTGCGGATGTTGTCCACCACAACCTGGCAGGGATCGCAGCCCGCCAAATGTTGTTCGAACTCCTTGCACACGGCCGGGTCCACCGTCCCATCCACGTATTCGTTCAGGATCTGCAGCAGTTCTTCACATTTCATGACGCGTCACCCTCGGGAATGGATCCGCCGGACCCGGGGAAGTTACAAAACCATTCACCGGCGTCACAAGTCAGCGCGCCGGCCCGGGCCCGCCCTCCCCCGGCCGACCCGCAGCCGCCGCGGAACGGATCGGAAAGCCGAGCAGACGCGCAAACTCGGGCAGCAACCCGTATCTCCGGGTCCACGGCGTGTACATGAACCCGCGCACCCCCGGCAGCCCGCCTGCCGCGGCCTGCCAGGCCGCCACGTCCCGCAAATCGTCGGCGTCGTAATAACACGCCACCAGCACCGGAAAACCTTCGCGCGCGAAAAACGCCAGGCTCTCCGGCCGTGGCGATCCTCCCCAGACCGCCATCACCAGATCCCTCGGAACGTACCGCCATGAACCCGTGAAGTCACCCTGCACGAGGTAGTAGTTCGACCTGGCATTGTGATGAGGGTCGAACATGTCGGACCACACGTAGACCTGCACCTCCGGAAGATGGCGCCGCAGCGCCGCCACCAGCCGCTGCACGCACTCCCCCAGCAACCGCGCCATGTCGCGCCCCGCGCAGGCCCCGCACGTGCCGCCCATCCGGACCTCGTCCATGTTCAAAAACACACGCCGGGGCCGCAAATGCTCCGCCAGCAACCGTGCCTCGTGATCCACGATCTCGTACAAACGCGGCTCCGCCATGCAAACCGTCACCTGCGACTCGTGGATCAGCATCGGATGGTACCAGCTCACCCGCAGACGTTCGCCCTCCCGGATCCGGCTGCCGGGCAACCGCTTCAGCTCCGCAGCCGTACTGTCCCCGCGCCACGGATTGAAATCCGGATTTTCCAGCGGCGCAAAATCGCGTCCCTCCTCATAGACCCGATCGTCCGCCTCCCCACACACCGTGACCGGCGTGCCCGGCCGGCGCAACACGCTCACCGGCCCCACCTCCTCCAAACCCCAGTCATCGAGCCAGACCCGTCCCGAACGCCCGCCCCACACCCCCGCGTACAAGCGGACCCGATCGTGCTCCAGACTGTTGAAGAGAAAATGGACCCGCCGCCATCCGCCCGTGGACGGCAGCGAAAAGGTGCGGGGTGCCAGTTCGCGGTCGCCGGCCAACACCAGACAACGAAAGGCCGACGCGGGATCCAACCCCTCGGTCCGCACCCAAAGGCTGACCCGGTAACAGCGGTAAGGCCGAACCGGCACCTCCTGCATCACCCGGCCGTGCCCGTGCGGGTTGGACCGGAAATTCTCCAGCCGCATCGAGACGCCCCCGCCGTGCACCACGTTCGTGTCGGCGAAACTCACCTCGCCCGGCTGATCGTGAAAGGCGTAATGCTCGAACCGGTCGCCCCGATGCTCTTCGAACCCCCCGTTGCGCAGCGCCACCGACCCCTCCGCAACGAACCTCGCCACACCGCCCTCCACCCGGAAGAGCGCATCCTTCACCGGCAACCCCTCCGCCAAATGCCGGTCATGCGCCAGAAAACCGCCACCGTAACCGATCGAAAACACCGCCGGAATCAGGTCCAACCCATTCGTGGCACAAACCTCGCGCACCACCCGCAGTCGCTCAAAAAACTCCGGAGAACGGCGGCAGAGCGTATCCAGCCCGAACGATACCACCGCACCGTTGAAGCCGTTTCGACCGGCCTCTTGCAGCACCTTCACCACCTCCGGCAAATCCTGCGCCCGTTCCAGGTCCCACCCAAACACCCATACGAACCGATCCTCCCATGCACCGGCCGCCGCGCCCATGCACCCGGTCACCATCAGGACCCATCCGAGACTCCGCCACACCTGCATGCGCCCATCCTCGACCTCCGCCGGGACCTCTGCAAGTCCGATGGCCCGTGCCCCTCCGGTGCGCTCCGCGGCCCGGGTCGCAATCAAACCCCTTGAACCCTTCGGCGCGCACCCTAAAGTGACCTCATGACAACGCAGGCGGGACACTCTGCCGAGCCACCGCGCAGCCCATCGAACGCCCGACCGGTGCCCACCAGCCGATCCGGGCGCGCCCTCCAGTTGGGCATCGTCTTCCTCGCGGGCATGGTCGTGGGAGTCGGACTGTGGCAGACCGCATCCCGCGCCCACCGCAACGGCGCCGCCCAAGCCGGTCCTCTGCCGCCATCGGTGCGCACCGTCCTGGATACTTTGCGCGAGCCGGTCACCCTCCATTTCTACATGGGAGTCGAGGACCCGGCCATCCCCGAAAGCGACCGCGCATTCGCCCGGCGCGTCGAGGAGTGGATCGCCCGGCTGTCCACCGCCTCGTCCCAGATCCGCCTCGTCCGTCACGAGGTGCGCACCCCCGAGGACCAGGCCGCAGCCGCCCGGGCGGGCATCCAACCCTTTCATCTGGAGCGGGGCGCCGCCGCCTTCCTCGGAGTCATTCTCGAGGGTCCCGGCGGTCAAAGGGTACTGTCGCGGCTGGACCCCGCTTGGGAACCCGCCCTGCCTTACGACCTCGCACGGGCGATTGCGGAAGTGGGTCAGCCACCCCCGGCGGTCGCCGCCACGCCGGCTCCGGATCAGGAGGAGGTGCTGGCCGACCTGCGCCAGACCCTGGGAGATCCGGAGTCGGTCGGCTTGAACGAGGGCGCCACCCGATTGCGCGAGGCGTCGCTCGAAGAATTCCGTCGAACCGCCGCATCGTTCCAATCCCGGCAGGCCGATCTGCAAAAGCGGTTTCAGGAAGCCGAACAACGGGGTGACACCGCAGCTCAACAGGCCATCCTCCGGGAAGTGCGCCAACTCCAGGCCGAACAAACGGCCCGGCTCCAGGCACTGGCCCAACGGCTCCAGGCGCAACTCGAACTGTGGCAGAAACTCAAAAGCCCGCCGGCACCCGCCGCTGCCACCTCTGCAGCCCCCGCTCTTCCTCCGGCACCCGGACGTCCCCATCGCTGATCCGCGGGCCCTTCCAGGGCGAGGTCGGCCGCCGGCGTTTCTCCGGTCGGCCGCGCTCACGCCGCCGCCCTCAGGGTTGCTCGCTCACCCGGTAGAACCGTGCGCCGGCAGCAGGGTCCGGCTCCAGCCATTCCATCGGTGAGTTCGTGGCCGGCCACGAGCCCCGCAACTGAAACGGCAGGTCCAGCCGCTCGGTGCTCCAGACTGCGTAGGTCCGGCCGACCACGGCCGGCCAGCGCAACCGCCAGGGAGGACCTTCGATCGCCACCCGCAACGGGCCCGCGGGCGCATCGTCCGGAATCAACCGCACCCAGTGCACCTCGGTCTGATACCGTGTGCCGTCGGGCCAGATGATCAGCGCCGCAAAAGGATGCAGGCCCGCCCCGAGTTCCGGGCCGGACACTGTGAACTCGGCCGAGGTCACATTCGTCTGCGCCCCCCACGTCCCACCCGTGCTCCGCAACTCCACCCGGGCCGCCGGCCCCGATTCCACCGTCACGCGCCAGCGCAGGGTGGTCTCCAGTCTGGTCAAGGGTCCCGCCACCAGCGGGATCAGGTCGGCTTTCCGCCCGGAGTTGTCCACCCGCAACCAGCGACGCAAATGTCCCTGGGTGGCCACGTGTGTTCCCTCGTAAGCCACCGCCACACATTCGTGCCAGCCGTCAGCCTCCGCCGTGGTGTCCCAGGCGAATTCCAGCATCAGATTCGTCACCCCCGCGGCCAGATACACATGATTGCGCGGCTGCAAATCGGAAAGGTTCTCTTCCAGCGTGTGCGTCCCAGCCGGTTCCACCGTGACCGCACCGGTCGCCGTGAGGGAGGCACTCCAGGCAGCCGCATCCGCCCATCCCGGCATGCGCGTCCGAAGGGCAAATGCGGCCGCTGAGCCGTCCCACTCGGAGTCGTAGTCCTCGGCCACCACGCCATCCGGTCCCTGCAGCTCGGGATGCTGGTTCACCGCATGCACCAGTGCCGCCACCAGCCCCGCCGTGTTCGTCTCTGCCGGATTGTTGACCGTCACGGTCACGTCCGGCCCGCCGGCCCGTGTCACCCTCAACGACAGACCCAGCGCATGACCCGGGCCCACCAGGTTGCGCACCCGAAACACGCGATACCCGCGTGCGCTCGAATCCACGAAAACCGGTTGCGCCACCCTCGCCCAGATGGTCTTTTCCGCTCCGTCACCCGCACCGGTCACGACCGACACCGGTGTCTGGCTGCCCGGCCGACCCGGTGTCACGGACCGGAGCAACAGCCGGTCTCCGACGGCCTCGGCAATCACTCCGGTCGCGTTGGTGTGTTCGGAACGGTTGATCTCCTCGGCCAGCCCCAGGGCCACCTCCGCCAGCGTCGCCCCGTCCGGAACCGTGTACTCGATCCGGTGCCCCAGCACCGTCAGTTCCACGCGGTTCCCACCCCCGGGCCCGCGCTCCCACAGCGTCCGCCGAAACCGGCCGTCCACGAACAGGTCCACCCGTCCCACCGGCCGATCCTCCGCCGCCGCCACGAAATGCCATCGCAGCGCCGCCAACCCGCCGACGGTCGCCCCGTCCGGCGGTTCTTCCCACCAGCCCTGCGGCCGGCGCGCAAACGGCGCGGCCAGCGGTTCCCCCACCAGCACACCCTGATACGGCGCCGCGACACTCTGATAGTAACACTCCGCGATGTTGAAGCCGCGTGCCTGATAGAAATAGTTGCGGGGAGCGGGAAATTTCTCCGTCCAGTTGCAGGGCTCCACCACCGTGCCGTAGCTGGCCGTGGCGCCGGCCGCCAGGAACTCCGGTACCCGCGTCATGCCGGATGCATCCTCGAACAACCAACCGCCGTACGACGTCAGATTGTCGGCCATGGCACCCGGAACAAAGAGATTCGGCGGGAGCGTGAACCCGTAAAAGCCACTCTGACTGCCCAGTTGCAACCCCAACCCCCCGGGGGAATCGGCGTTGGTCCGGATCATCGTCATCCGGCCCAACACCCGCTGCTCGAGAATCGCATCGTCAAAAGCCCAGTGCCGGACGTTGCGTGCCGTGTCGCTGCTCTTGACCAGATACACCGCCTGCGTCGGCCAGGTTTCGTCCGACAAAACCCCCCGTTCCACAATCGCCCGCGCCTCCGCCAGATTGGACGCCGTGATCATCGTGGCCAGCCAGTTCGACCACGCTGAACGCATCGCCACCTGCCGGAACGGCATTTCGCTGGCCGTGTAATCCTGGGAGGCCGACTCGGGCAGGCTGCAGGACGGCGGCAGACTCCCGGGCGGCTCCCCGTCCGCCCGCCATCCGTAAAACAATACCGAGGTTGTGCTGTTCCGGACCGGCTCGCCCGTCCCCTGCGATTCCACCACCCGGTACGGGATGTCCATCGAAAGGACCACGTAATCCACCTGCGAGGTCCGGCCCGAGGCCTGCAGCCACTGCGCAAACGGAACCAACAGATGGCTCTCGAAATCAGCCCGCGACCATTCCACCGGCCCGCCTTTCCAGTGAATCCGGAAGACCTGATCGGCCGGCACCCCGCGCAGCTCGCAATAGGCATTGCCCAGGGCGAGCGAGGCCGGGCTGTCGGCATTGACCACCACAGCCACGTTGAGGCCGCTGCCTCCGGCCAAACCGGCTGCCACCGCACCCAACCACAAACCCGCGATCCACACCCCATGACGCAACTTCATCGGCACCTACTCATCCGTGTCCGGCGGGATCCCACCAACCCGGCACCGCGCCATCCTCCGGTGCCCGATCCGCGGAAGGTCCCTCATCTCGGTTTCCATCGGCCGATCCCACGTCGCACTTGAGCCTCTTCCGCAACGCACTGTGGCGACCGCGCCCCGTGCACCACGCCCCGCCTGCACCACCCGGACCGGGCGCCCGCAGGCAAGGGCCTCGACCCGGCACTCAACAAGGTGCCACCCCCACAACCGCCGTCCAAACGTTTCTGCCAAACCGGCTGCGCAACGCCTCCAACATCGCCTCCCCCGCAGCCACATCCCGCACCACCGCAAACACCGCCGAGCCACTCCCCGTCATGCGCGCCCCCAGCGCCCCCTGCTCGCACAGATACCTGCAGTACAATTCCAGCACGGGAAACTTTTCGAACGCCGGCCCCTCGAACGCGTTGAAAAACCCCGCCACAGCACGCCCCGGATCCGCTCCCTGCAAGGCCTGCAACACTTCCCGGGCCCGACCCGCCCTGCCATGCAGCAGCGACGGAAACCGCGCCAGCTGTCCATAGGCCCATGCCGTCGAAATCCCAAAACCGGGGTGCACCACCAAAAACGCGCATCCCCGCAACGCCGGAAACCAGTCCAACGGTTCCAAACAATCACCCCGACCCGTCCCCAACGCCGGGCGATCCAGGAGAAAAAACGGCACATCCGCACCCAGCCCGGCTGCCAGACGATGCAACGTCTCCTCCGACAGCGGCCGATCAAACATCTCGTTCAACGCACGCAGGGTCACTGCCGCGTTGCCACTGCCGCCACCCAAGCCCGCCCCCTGCGGAATCCGTTTCTCCAGGTGGATCCGCACCCCGGCCCGAAGCCCGGCCTCGGCAAAAAATCGTTCCGCCGCCCGACACACCAGATTACGGCCGTCCACGGGCAACGCGGGATCCGTGCAGCTCAGCTCGATTCCCGAAGCCCGTCGCTCGAAATGCAACGTGTCGTAAACCGCCAGCGGGTGCAGAAGCGTCTCCAGCTCATGATACCCGTCCGGGCGCCGCCCCAGAACGTTGAGCAGGAGGTTCAGTTTGGCCGGGGACTTTCGAACCAGACTCATGGAAGCCAAAAGGCGCACCGGAAGACCCCACCGGTGCGCCCCCGTCCAAAAAACACCTCCGCAACCTTCAACGGTCGAAGATCTTGAACCGACTGTTCGGGAACATCGGCGCCACGTCGCCACCGCTGAACCCAAGCTCGGTCGCCGATTCGAACTCCGGCACCGCCAGGATGTCCGGCGTGTAATTGTCCGGGTACACCGGTTCGGGATTCAGATACGTGGTCGCCACAGGCCCGTACGGCGGAAACGGCGAGGTCACGATCTCGTACAAACCGATCCCCACACGGGCCATCGAACGGTTGAACCCGCGCACCAGGCCGGTCGTGTACGCCTGGTCGGGCGAATCGAACAAGGCGGTCTGTTCCACCGTCCGGCGCATCTCCCCCCAGCGGAGCAGCTCGCCCGTGTTGCGCAGGCCCCGGCCCAGTTTCTGCTCCGGCCCGGCACAGCCGCTCCCCAACAGTGCGCCCGCACAGGCCAACGCCGCCAACAAAGCCATTCTTGTGTTCATAAACGTCGTCCCTGTTCGCCGCACCAGCCTACCCACGCCCCCACTCCTGTAAAGCGCAATCTCGACCCGACGCGCGACACACACGAAATCACCGAACCTCCCGCTCGGGTCGAACATCCCAGCAATCGGGGCCTCCCCCGCAACACCGCTCCTCCTGGGCAGTACCCCCGCCCATCCCCCACAGCAGTTTCATCCGAGGCGAGCAGTGACAGGGCGAAGTGGAATGTTCGACATGGGACCAAGCCTGCCCGGCCTCCTCTGCCATGGCCGGCGCATGAACCAAACCCCATCGAGCCCCGAGAGGGCATGCCAGCCACTGCTGCGCGTGCGACGAATCGAAGAAACCAAGTGCCCCCGATACGATGAACTGCTGGAAAAGGAGCCCTTCCTGCACAGTGCCCGGGCGGGCGCAGCCCGGATGCCATGCGGCCGAGGTCGAGGGCCCGTGGGTGGCCCTGATCGCTTTCAGCGGGCCGGTCCCGCACATCCAACGGCGGTATCGCAAGATCGGACGGCCCCACGCCAACGGACCCGACTGCTCCATCTGGGGGTGAACAGCCGCCACCTTCCCTGTTGGATCGGGGGTGTGATCCCAGCCTGGCCTCGCGGGTCCCGGGTCCGTGTCATGAGCGGCTCAGCGGGGAACAGAACGCGCGCTGAATGCCTCTCGCATCAACGACGATGCCATGCATGGGCCGGCAGGACTCCGGTTGCGTTTGTGACGCAGCAACCCGGTGCCGAAGATCTCTGGAGAACCTCACAAAGGCAATCTGACCGACATTCTGGAACGGTCACAAAAGCGTCTGCCCCGGCAGCTTTCCCTGAATTTGGAGCGCATGGCACTTTTGGCCCTCGCCGGCCCCCGCAGATCAAATCGCCGTGTCATCCCGCAGGCCCCCGCAGTGGCAAGGCCCTTGACAGCTTTTTTTGATAGCAAGGTTTGCTCGACAACCCTGAACAGCGTGATGAATCGGATCCGAACGGGATCGTGCCACCGCTGGGCCACCGTGCAGGCAGGCTGGCAGGAGTGTTCCCTTCCTCCGTTCGGGTCGTCCTGCTCGGTGACCATCAACCTCACGAAAGGAGCCCACACATGACCGGATCCTGCAGGTCTCAGACCGTTCAGACCCACCCCGAAAACCGAAGTCAATACAAGGCGGGCTTTTGTTGGGTGTTCGTTGTTACCGCGGCCGTATTAACCATGGGCGCTTATTGTCCCTGGAATGAGAGCACCGTGGGGCCATGTGGGCGTTGGACAATCATCGCGCCTCCCGGCTACTGTTACGTGGGCGAATGCCTCCCCAATGGGGTGTGCACTTCAAAGTCCGGAGGTAACGGGGCATACCTCCATTGCCAAACGGCCACCGAACCCTGCGTCGCGTACCTGAGAGAATATGCTCCGTCCAACGATTTGCCCTGTGCACGATACACTGGCACCCTCGTGGTCTCCTGCGGCGGTGATCGCACCAAGGTCAGCGCGGTGGTTCTGTGTCCGTCGGAGGATTAGCAGACGGTCGATGCGGCAGCCGCCGCACAGGGCAAAGATGCCGGAACAAAACAGCCGATGGGCCGGCGCCGGGGGGTGTGTCCCACAAGGTACAGCGTCGGCATCGCCATGGATGCCTGACCGTCGCCAATCGGGTGGCACTCCGTCCTCGCGCGGCAAACCGGGCGTCATATCTGCAATCGTCACACGGCCATGATCCGTCTGCCCCCACCGATGAAACCTGTCTTTTTGAAAGCCACACAGTACTTCCGCCGTCTACCCGGCAAAACCGCTCTCCGGTTCCCGTCGAGGGCTCCGTTTTGCGGCTTTCTCCTCGCCATCGCCGCCCCCCCTGGCCCTGTGCACCGGTCGGTCGCAGTCCGAACAACCCGGCGGGCCCGCAGCAGACGACGCCATCGTGTTGGAAGGCAGCTTCGCCTATGAGAACTGGCTGCGGCCGGCCGGGATCGGCATCGAGAGAGACGCACACGGTTGGTTCCGCGTGGAGCTTCGACCGCCATGGTGGGCCATCGAGTACGAGGTTCGAAGCGCTGTCACCAACCCCGCTGCCGTGTTTGCAGGGGGCGCCGTCAGCAGCGACGGCCGCCACACATTTGTCGTGCGACGACCCAACCCTTCAAGCGCGCCGCAGCCGGCCGCCCATCCTCCCGCACACCCGGGCGTCATTTACGCAAGCCTCTGCCCGCCGGTCTGGGAACGCGAACCATATCACCTGTGGCTGATGCTCGTCGCCCCGGCCATATGGACAAACGCCGTCGGGCCCGCGCCCGGCCCCGAGGCCGATGATCTGGCCCTCTTCCATGATCCCCGTGCCGAATGCCGATACCGTTGGGTGGAACCCACCAACGGAGCCGGTCGGCAGCTCCTCATCGAGGCACCCGGAGAACTGCTGATCCGTTGGTTGCCGCGGGGGCCCCATCCTCAGTTGATCCGCTTCCCTCCGCCGTTCCACCGGGGCTACCCCATGGTGCAGGTTCGGTGGCTGACAGAAACCAACCTGGGCGGTCTACGAATCCCGCTCGTGGCCGAGCTGGTTTACCTCACCCGCAACGGCCTGCCTGAAAGTTTCAGCGGATTGGAACCGTGCCACGGATACACCACCCGCGTCGGGCGCGTTTCCATCCGCCCGGCTCGGTCCATGCCGCTTCCACCGCCGCCGGACACCACCGTCCTTGTCACAGACCACCGGTTCTGGAAGGCGGGGGTGGCCGAACTGCATTACAGCGTGCGCAACGACTGGTCGGCTGCCGGGGAATCCCTGAGGCTCCAGCACGCACAGAAAGTTCAGAAGATCAGTCTCGAAGAAATGGTCTTGCGAGACCTGGGATTCGGGAAAGAGCGCCCGGCCCCAAAACCACGTGCCTGGCTGGTCCGCAGCCTGTTCATCGCCATTCTCGTCTTGCCTCCCGTGTGGTGGTGGTGGAACACCCGGGGCCGGCGTCGTTCCCACAACACCACACCCTGACAGCCCGGCGCAAAAGTCCTTCACCAACCGGACCGGGCATTGCCAGCTGCGTATGTTTGAGGTGCCTGGAGTAGAGGAAACCCAGGGTTTCCATGAGCAATCCATTCGGCGGAAACCGCCCATCGCACCGCCCCAGCAGTAGACCCCCAAAGACAGGCGGCCCGTCCATGGATCTTCCACAGTCAACCCGGGCCGATCCGCAGCGGCTCCTCTCGGCTTCGCCCAGCCAGCGCTCGCACCAAACCGTGTGCATCCGTTCCGCGGGCCGCCAATGATCAGATGCACCGAGGGTAACAAAGCCGACCCCACGTTAGTTGGAGACCGAACCCGGGGTCTCGTGCTCTTCTGCCTGCCCTGGTGCGCCTTTCGGCGTCCTGCCATCAACGGCGGTCTGACCTTCCCACGCCCGTCTCCCGGGTGGACCAGCCCCATGCGTGGGGCATCCGAGGCACCCGGCACACCGACGCGTACAAACTTCGGAACCATGGGAGCGCGCGCCCCGAACGGCGGCCGTTTCTACAGTAACAAGGTATCCGGCACCGCCGCCCTCGTCCCGCCTGCATTTCCCGGTCCAACTGGCCCTGACAGTATGGAAGAGGACCGGCGTCGAAACCCGGAAAGGATGGCCCATAACAAAGTGGCTGACCTGCACCGGTACGGTAGGGCCCATCCTGGTCGCAGGCAGTGTGGCAGTGTGGCGATGGCTCATCCGATTCGCACCCGTCCGAACCTCCTTGATTGCAACCTGGGACTCTCCCGAGAAACCGTACCCCTGGCCTATTGGACCGTGCTCCATTCGTACGCCCCGCGGATCGGCCTGCGAGCCCTTGTCCACACAGTAGCCAACGACAGGCGCGAGACGCATGTCAGGCGCGCAAACCCGGATCAAACGCCCCACCCGCTGTGGCATCGCCGACTCGCTGGCCAGGCCTCGCGCACAAATCGTGGAGGAATCGGTTGGCCTGACAGGGCGGTTTGACCGCGGGTTGGATAGCAGGGTCGGAGTCTCCTGCCGAAATCGCGGTTCTGGTCCGCCAGGCCCCCACCTCACAGGACCGGCACGCCACGGCCCCACCCGGGTCGTGAGCCTGTTGCCTCCCAGCCTTCGGTGCGCAGGGGCAAACTGGCGTGCTTCGGTGAACCCCGGGTACTCCCACCAGGATTTTTACCCGGAGGCACTCCGCAGGTTGTCCGGCATTACACCAGCGGACGCCAGAACAGCGCACCCACTCCTGTTCGATCCCTTGCGCGGGCCGCTCTGATGGAGTCCGTTCCGTTGCCTGGCGCTCATCGTGCTGCCCCATCGGTTCGTCCTGCACAAACGATTCTGTTGGCTCGCCCGTGCCACCTGTCTGTTGCAGGTGGGCATCATCTCCGGAAAGGTTTGGGACTGGGAGGCAGATCAGCGCCCAGGTGCGCACCCGCTGCCCGCGAGGCTGCCGTGGCTGTCACCGCCCCTGACCCTGGCCCAACCCGATTTCCCCGCCCCGGTACACTCCCGGCAGGTTACTCTGTACCTGCCGTGGCCACCGCGACGACAACCGACGCCTGTCCACCGACCACCAGATCGCCAGCCCCCTCTTCGAAAACCAACCTCTCCACGTGGGTGAAAGGCAACTTGAACCCCAGCCAGCGCACTTGGTCAGGGATTTCGCCAGTGGCGTCGCGCGGGCTCTGTGTCGCGGCGTCGATCCCGGGCTTCCTGTGGCTGGGGAACCGACTTGCCCTCTCCATCAGGTCGCCCGGATCCAAGACCTAGGAACGCCAGGGCCCTGCGACGCCCCTCTTCGAGACGCTCAAACGGTCTCGCGTGCCCCAGCCGAAACCTCCGTGGGCTCACACGGAT
This sequence comes from Limisphaera sp. 4302-co, assembly GCF_049537155.1. NCBI lineage: Bacteria > Pseudomonadati > Verrucomicrobiota > Verrucomicrobiia > Limisphaerales > Limisphaeraceae > Limisphaera > Limisphaera sp. 4302-co. The sequence continues at coordinate 31,468 of NZ_JBMVQZ010000007.1, read as the reverse complement.
CACCTTCGGCATGGGCACCGGACCGCCGGGGCTTCAGCCCGCGCCCGGTTCACCCGCCCCCCTTCCATCAGGCGACCCGCCAACGCCCGGAAGCGGATCCTCCGCAGGCCGGCTTTCCAATCCGATTCCCGGGATCTGCATTCCGGCACGAGCCATGCACCCACACGTTCGGCAGGAGAAAATTCAGGCAACAGGCACTTCAGATGGCTGCAAATCAAACTCGCCCTTTCCCTGTCCTGACGTCATATTCGGCACACATGAACCGGGTTCGACACCTTCACGCAGACGCGGCCACCCGCAGGAAACGAAATCCGGTGCTCCAACATTCCCGGGCATGGGCGATGATCTTGCCATTGCTCCTCTGTGCCCTTCCAGCCGCCAGGACCACCGCCGCCTCCGATCCATCCCCCTCCCCAGAAGGAGCATGGGAGTCCCTCTTCGACGCTAGAACGCGCCGGGGCTGGCGCGCCTACCGCGGCGAACACTTCCCGGACCGCGGCTGGGTGATCACCAACGGATGCCTGGTCCGATGGCCCGGCGGACGCGCAAGCGACCTGGTGACCGAAGCCGAGTTCGACGATTTCGAATTCGCGTGGGAATGGAAGATCGTCCCCGGCGGCAACAACGGCGTGAAATACCTCGTACTGGAGTCCCGGCCGGCCGCACCCGGCCACGAGTACCAAATGGTCGACGACACCACCGTCAGCGACCCGCGACATCGTACGGCGGCATTCTACGATGTCCTGGCGCCCCACCCGGCCGTGCAACCCCATCCACCCGGCCAGTGGAACCGGTCCCGGATCGTGGTCCGCGGCTCGACCGTGGAACACTGGCTCAACGACGTGTGCGTGCTGACCTATCAACTCGACAGCCCCGAACTGCGCCGGGCCATCCGCGCCAGCAAGTTCCGCAACACACCAGGTTTCGGCCAAAAATGCCGGGGCCGGATCATGCTCACCGACCACGGCACCGAAACCTGGTTCCGCAACCTGCGCGTCCGCCGGCTCGACCCTACCCGCTGAACCGGGAAGCCTCCTGCTCCCGGCAGGTCGCCCGCTCAACCGGCCGCCTCCAACAGCGCCCGACGGGCCTCCTGCACCAGTGCCGCCACCCGCACGGCCGCTTCGTCCACCGAAACGGCCTCCACCTGCCCGCCGGCGCGCCGCTTGATCTCCACCTGTCCCTTCGCCAGTAATTTCTCCCCGATGTTCACCCTGAACGGAAAACCCACCAGATCGGCGTCCTTGAATTTCACACCGGGCCGCTCCTCGCGATCGTCGAGGATGACCTCGATCCCCTCCCTCTGCAGCGCCTCGTACAAACGGTCGGCCACCGCGCGCACCGGTCCGTCGGCGTTCATCTGCAACGGCGTCAGGCAAACCTCGTACGGCGCCACCGACACCGGCCAAACGATCCCGTCAGCATCGTGCGACTGTTCGATGATGGCCTGCAGCGTCCGGGTCACCCCGATCCCGTAACAGCCCATCACACATGGTCGGCGCACACCCGACTCGTCAATGAACGTCGAACCCAGCTTCTCGCTGTACTTTGTCCCCAGCTTGAACACGTGCCCCACCTCGATCGCCCGCCGGATCTGCAGAGGACGTCCACAGCGCACACAACCCTCGCCGGCACGAACCGTCCGGAGATCCGCCCATTCGTTCACCCGCAAATCCCGCGCCACGTCCACGTGCCGGAAATGGTGACCGTCCTCGTTGGCGCCGGTGATCATCTCCGTGGCACCGCGCAAACGTTCGTCCGCCCAAACCGGCGGCGCCGGATCCGGCAACGTCGCCGCCACCGCACCCAGACTCCCTGGGTGAGCCCCCAACAGGGAATGAATCTCCTCGGCTGTCGCCGGCCGGAAGGTGGTGGTCCCCAGACGCGCCGCCAGCTTCGCCTCGTTCAACTGGTCGTCGCCCCGCAATAAAATCACCAGCGGCCGGCTCTCCACGATGTACACCAACGTCTTGATCTGCCGCTCCGCCGGCACCCCGTACGGAGCCCGGCTCAGGTCCTCGATGGTCTGGACGCCCGGCGTGGGAAACTTCTCCGGCGCGGGCGCCGTCCCCTGCACGGGCGCCTGCCCGCCGGCCGCCACCCTGCTGACGGCCTTCTCGACATTGGCGGCGTAACCGCAACCCTCGCAATAAGCCACCTCGTTCTCACCCGTCTCGGCCGGCACCATGAACTCATGCGACAACGTCCCCCCGATGACCCCCGTGTCCGCCTCCACCGGAAAGGTCCGCAACCCGCAACGGGCAAACACCCTCGTGTATGCCTCGTACATCCGTTGGTAACTCTGCTGCGCCGCCTCGTCGCTGACGTCGAAACTGTACGCATCCTTCATGATGAACTCCCGCGCCCGCATCAGACCGAACCGGGGCCGGATCTCGTCCCGGAACTTCACACTGATCTGATAAAAATTGCGCGGCAGTTGCCGGTACGACTGGATTTCCGCCGCCGCCAGCAGCGTGATCACCTCCTCAGCCGTCGGACTCAGCACCCACTCCCGCCGGGCACTGTCGTACACCTTGTACAACACCTGCCGGGCGGTTTCATACCGGCCGGATTGCTGCCAGATCTCCGGCGGTTGCAGGGCCGGCAACAGCACCTCGATGGCACCCGCACGGTCCATCTCTTCCCGCACGATGCGTTCCACCTTGCGCAACGCACGCAGACCCAGCGGCAGAAAACTGTACACGCCGCCGGCCAGTTTCCGTACCAGTCCGGCACGCAGGAGCAACTGATGCGACACGATCTCCGCCTCGGCCGGCGCCTCACGCAATGTGGGAATCAGGGTCTGGGTCCAACGCATGCTCGTTCTCCCGGAAAAGGTCTCACCACCCGGCGTCCGCCCGCCGGATCTCATTTCACCGTGTTGATCAGCGGGGCCAGCCCCTGGATCCGCACCTCCAGGCGGTCCCCCGATTGGATGGGGCCGATCCCCGCCGGCGTCCCCGTCAGAATCACGTCCCCGGGCAACAGGGTCAGATGAGTGGAAATGAAACTCACCAGATGAAAACAATCGAACACCATCTGACTGGTGTGCGAGTTCTGCCGCAGCTGGCCGTTCTGGAACAGCTGAATGGTCAGGTCGCGAGGATCCAGCTTCGTCTCGATGAACGGCCCCAGCGGCGTGAACGTGTCAAAGGACTTGCAGCGACCCCACTGGCCGTCGGAAGCCTGGAGCGTCCGGTCGGTGATGTCCTGCGCCGCGGTGTAACCGAGAATGTAGCGCGAGGCCGCGTTCGGCGTCACATTCCGCGCCCGCCGCCCGATGACAATGGCCAGCTCCGCCTCGTAATCGGTGCGATGCTCGGGAAAAGGAATCTCAATCTTCCCACCGTCCGGCAACAGCGACGACGGCGCCTTGAACCAGAACAACGGCTCCCGCGGCACCGACTTGCCCGTCTCGCGCGCGTGGTCCGCATAATTCAACCCCACCGCAATCAGCTTGCTCGGCGTCACCGGCACCAGCGTCCGCACCCCTTTCATCGGCGTCGGCTTCCGCTCGAACGAAGGGGAACCGAACAGGTCGCCCTGCATCCGGTACAGTTCGCCCTCCACCACCTTCGCATAAAAAATCTCGTCGCCTCGCTGGAAACGCCCAATGGCAGCCATAAGGATGGCGCCGTGCTAACAGATCGAACCCCGGGCGGGCAAGCTCAAACCCCGGTCCCCGGGACCCCCAACCCGGCGGGGCCTTCCCCTGTCGCATGCCCCGCTCCCCCCACCGGGCCCGGCCGGACAAACGTCGCGCCCACCTGTTCCCGCCAGATCCACCCCACAAGCCGGGTCACCTCCCGAACCACGGCCGCCGGCGGATCCAGCGTCTCCAACCGCCCCCAGTCCGCCCCGCGCAGGGCCTCGAACACCTCCCGCGCAGGTTCGGACAATGTCCGCGCCGGCCGCACCGGATCCCATCCCAGCAACGCCAGCAGCCGTAGCTCGAACGCCAGCAGCAACCGGTTCCGCGCCGGATAACCGTCCAGGTGACGCACCAATCCGAGCAACAGTTCGAACACCGCCGGAACAGGGGTCTCACGCTCGGTCACCTGCTCGATCCGCCGCACCGCCTCCGCAGCCAGCCGAAGTTTCTCCGCATCGGTTTGCAGTCCGCGGTGGACAGCCAGCAGATGCACCTCCCTCAACATGTGCAGATCCGAACGCCGGCTCCGCTGAAACACCAGCTCCTCGTGAAAAAACAGGTCCAGCCGGCCCTGAAACGGCGAGCGCGGGCGCCGGGCCCCCTTCGCCACCGTGCACAAACGGCCGCACTCCCGCGTCAACCAGTGAACCGTCAGGCTGGTCTCGGTCAGCGGCCGCACCCGCAGAATCAAACCCTCTGCACGTTCCTGCATGTTCAGGGCCGCGGCGAAAGGCCCGCCCCGTCGGAGACGCGCAGGTCCGCAGCCTCCACCGGCGGCGCCACCCGCGGCGGCAACGGGCCCGACGGCGAAATCGAACCCACACTCACGATGAACCGGACCGCATCCGCCACAGGCATGCGCACCGGTCGCACCTGGGACACGGGCGCCACCAGCAGGAAACCCGAGGTCGGATTCGGCGTGGTGGGGATGAACACGCTCACCGTCCGTTCCCCCACGGCACTGTCCAGGATGCTCTCGTGTTCCCCGGTAATGAACCCCAGGGCATACAACCCCGGGCGCGGAAACTCCACCAGCACCACCGTTTGAAAAGCGCCCTTCTTGCCCAACGAAAACGCGTCGTTCACCTGTTTGATCAGCGAATAGACCTTGTTGAGGATCGGCACGCTCAAGATCGCCTGGTCCACCCACGCAATCACACGCCGACCCAGATAATACCGGGTGATCCGACCCACCCCGATCAACAGGCCCGCCGCCAGAAGCAGGGCCACCATTTTCCAATGCCAGTACATGGGCCCGGCCCCGCCCTGGGCATGCGTCAGCGAGCGCGGCAGGAAAAACAGAAGCGTGTCCGTGAAGTTCGAAACCGTGCCAAACAACCACAGAACCACCGCCAGCGACAGGGCCACCGGCATGACCACCGCCAGCCCGGCCAGAAAATCGGCCCGCAACCGCGTCATCAAGGTCTTCCGCACAGCCGCCAATCTAGGAGCTTGTCCCCCGCTCCACAAGCGGCGCCCGCCGCCGCGCCCGCCCGCACGGCCGCAGCGACAACCGCCCCGCCCACCGCACCAAACGGCGCAACAGACGGTCCTCCTCCTGCTTCATCCGACGGCGCGACTCGGGGCTCATGTCGTCGTATCCCCGGAGGTGAAGAATCCCGTGAATCAGGTACCGTGCCAGCTCTCGCGACCAGTCCGTTCGGAACCGCCTCGCCTGCCGCACCGCCTCCTCCACACCGATGCAAATCTCCCCCGCCAACACGCCCGCCCGGCCCGTGCCACCGCCGTCCGCATAATCGAAGGTGATCACGTCCGTCGGCCCGGAGTGGCCCACGAACGTCTCGTTCAACTCCGCCATCGCCCGGTCCCCCAGCAGACACACACTCAGACTCGCCCGCTCCAGCCCGGGCAGCTCCGACAACACCGCCCGCGCCCACCCCGCCAGCCGCCGCGTATCCACCGCCCGGCGCCGTTGCCGGTTGGCCACCTCCACCTGCCAAACCGGCCCCGGGTCCGTCACCCCGACGCTCGCCGCGGGCTTGTCCACCCCCTCCCCGGACCGGCGGACCCCGCGGCCGGCGCTACCGCGAGGGCCGGTGCCGCGCACGGTGTTCTTCATAAGCCGCAATGATCCTTTGCACCAGCGGATGCCGGACCACGTCCGCCCGACCCAGCTCGACAATGGCAATGCCCGGCACGCCCTGCAACACCCGGTGCGCCTCCAACAAGCCCGACTGCTTGTGTGGCGGCAGATCAATCTGCGTTTCATCCCCCGTGATCACGGCACGCGACCCGTGCCCCAGCCGGGTCAGAAACATGAACATCTGCTCGGTGGTCGCGTTCTGCGCCTCGTCCAGGATGATGAACGCATTGTTGAGTGTCCGCCCCCGCATGTATGCCAGCGGCGCCACCTCGATCACGCCCCGTTGCATGTGCCGTTCGATTTCCTCGGCCGGCAGCATGTCGTGCAATGCGTCGTGCAACGGCCGCAAATAAGGCAGGATCTTCTCGTACAGGTCGCCCGGCAAGAAGCCCAGCGCCTCCCCGGCCTCCACCGCCGGCCGGGTCAACACGATCCGGGAAACCCGGTTCTCCCGCAGCTCCGCCAGCCCCAGCGCCACCGCCAGATAGGTCTTGCCCGTCCCGGCCGGCCCGATGCCGAAGGTCACATCGTGCGCCCGCACCGCATCCACGTACCGCTTCTGCCCCGGCGTGCGCGGCGTCACCGGCGGTTTCCGGTCCGACGTCACAATCCGGTCGCTCATCAATGCCCGCAGCGTGGCCACACCCTCCCGCTGCACCACGTCCAGCGCATGCGCAAAATCCCGGCTGCGCACCGGCGTGCCGCTCCGCAGGTTGTCCTCCAGCATGCGAAAGAGTTGCCGGGCGCGTTCGATCGCCTCCGGCGACCCCTCCAACCGGATCCAGTTGTCGCGACAGACGGTTTTCACCCCGAGCTGGTCACTCAGGGCACGCAGGTTGCGCGGATCGTTGTTGTACAGGTGTTGAACGACGCGGGCGCTCTCGAAATGCAGGGTCTCGGTGGGCATGCGTTCGGCGTCTCAAACAGTCAGGGTTTGCAAAACCTCCCTCAGGCGTGCCGCTGTCTCACTCAACGCCTCGGGCAAAACCTTCGTATCCGCAAGCACCGGCATGAAATTCGTGTCCCCCACCCAGCGCGGCACGATGTGCAGGTGCAGATGCTCCTCAATCCCGGCCCCGGCTGCGCGCCCCTGGTTCAGCCCGATGTTGAACCCGTCCGGGTTCATCAGCCGTTTCAAGGCCGCCACACAACGCTGCGTCAGTCGCATCAGGTCCGTCAGCTCCTCCAAGCTCAACTCCCCCAACTCCGCCACCTGACGATACGGCACCACCATCAGGTGCCCCCCGTTGTACGGATACCGGTTCAACAACGCAAAACACGTCCGATCCCGCGCCACCACCAGGTTCGCCTCGTCGTCATTCGACTGCGCAATCCGCGTGAACAGCGAGCCGTCCCCGGCCGGCGGCTTGGGTGCCAGTATGTACCGGATCCGCCACGGGGCATGCAGCACTTCCATGCCGCCCACACTAATCAGCCGATCCCACCCTGTCAAAGACCCGGCCGCGCCCCGGAACGCCCCTCCCCGCCGGGCCGCGCTTCCCACTCCGCCCGACACTCCAACAAACGCCCCCACCCCCACGGATCCCCGCCCTCAAACGAAAAGGGCGGCGCCCGGAAACGGTGCCGCCCCGTGTGCAGAATCCTCTCGGAACCCGCAAAACCTCAATAGCGGCTGCGCCCGCCGGAGTGCGGCCGGCGACCCCCGCCACCAAACGAACGCTCCTCACGCGGCCGCGCCACGTTCACCGTCAACGGACGGCCGCCCAACGACGCGCCATGCAACGCTTGAATCGCCGCCTGGGCCTCGTCGTCCGTGCTCATCGTCACAAAGGCAAATCCGCGGGAACGCCCCGTGGAACGGTCGGTCATCAGATTCACCTCCACAACGTGCCCGTGCGCACTGAAGGCATCCTGCAGATCGTTTTCCGTGGTGTGATAGGAGAGGTTTCCTACAAACAGTTTGTTGTTCATGTGATGTTCGTGTCCGCGATTTCCCGCAACTTCACCAAGACCGTTCCCGAACCGCCGGGTTTCGAATCATCACCGAACAACAACCGTTCACCTGAAGATTCACCAAGTCCTGGAAAGTGGCCGGTCCACCGTCCAGACGCGCACCAACATGCCGAAATTCCCGCCGACCGCAAGAACTTTTTTAAAAAATTTTCAGTCCGCCTGAAGACCCTTCCCCGCCGCTCCGCCCCGCCCGGCAGCTCCCCCGGCCCCCGCACCGCCCGCAACATCGGACGCACCCGCCGCATGCCCGGCCGCACCCATCCGCAAAAAATTCCGCAACAGCTCGCGCCCGCACTCCGTCAGGATGCTCTCCGGATGAAACTGCACACCCCAGATGGGCAGCTCCCGATGCCGCACCCCCATGATCTCGCCCTCCTCGCTCCGGGCCGTCACCTCCAAACACTCCGGCAAACTCTCCGGCTCGATCACCAGCGAATGATAGCGCGTGGCACGGAACGGATTCGGCAACCCGGCAAACAGATCCCGCCCGTCATGGTGGATCATCGAGGTCTTCCCGTGCATCATCCGGTAGTTCACCACCACCCGCGCACCAAACACCTGCCCGATGCACTGGTGCCCCAGACAAACCCCCAGGGTCGGAATCCGCCCGCCCAAACGACGAATCACCTCGCACGACAACCCGGCCTCCCGTGGCGAGCAGGGACCCGGCGAGATCAGCAGCCGGTCCGGTTGCCAGGCCTCGATCTGCTCCAGCGTGACCTCGTCGTTGCGCACCACCTTCATGGCCACGCCCATCTCGCCAAGGTATTGCACCAGGTTGTACGTGAACGAATCGTAGTTGTCGATGACCAGCAACATATTCGGCCCGACCTCACTCTACCCGTGCCCTGCCCGGTTGCCAAACGCACGCTTGCCCGACCCGCCCCATCCCGGTCCCGCCCCTCCCACCACCCTCCGCGCCCGCCGGCCCCATGCCGCTACGAGCCCGCCCACACCCGCCTCCTCAGCCCAGAAACGGATTCCTGCCCCGCCCGCCCTTCCCACGCCGCGGCAGACAAAAGGGCACCGGCACCAGCAACAGCAACGTCAACGCCCAGTGCCCGGCCGCCACCACCGCCAGACCCGGCAAGTCCAGCCAGCCCATGCCGTAGCCCGCCACCCCCGCCGCCATCAACCACGCGCCGGGTATCTGCAGGGTCAAACACACCCGCAGCACGCGCCCCACCGACGCGCTGCGCCCCAGGAGAACCGCCAGCCCACCCACCACCAGCCCGTACACGCAGGCGCTCCCATACCACACCACCAGCAAAACCGTCGCCGCCCCCAGCGCCAACGCCAACCCCACAAACGGGCGCCACGCCTCCCAGGCCGCACGCACCGCCTCCGGATCCAGCTCCACATTCCACGAGGACGGAAAACCCACCTCCCACCACCCGAGCGGACCGTACACCCGCAGACTCGACCGACCCCATTGCACCTGAAAAAGCGCCGCCGATCGCAGCTGCCCCGACTGGCCGGGATCCACCACCACCGCCAGATCCCGCGTCTCGGCAACCAGGTGCACACGGTCATCCGGAAACGCCCACCGACCGCCCTCGCACCGCAGCGGCCGTTCCCACGCGTCCAAGCACCCCCGGATCACCGGCGCCATCACCCGGGACGCGCTCCATGCCACCGCACACCCGCCCGCCAGCGCCGTCAGAATCTGCACCACCACCAACAGCCCCCAGCTCGGACAAGGCGGAAAACCTCGTCCACCGCCCGGCGCATGCGAGCGGCCCGCGTTCACCCTCTCACCACCTTTCCCCATCGTACCGGCCGAGCAAACGGCAAACCGCCCTCGAGAGCAAGAACCACCCTGCGACCCGCAAACCCCGGACATCGTCCCCAACCGCCCACCACCGGCAAACCCTCACCACGCGCCCCTCGCATCGCCCGCCGTCCCGCAGCCGCCGCATCCTGGGCCGGTCAGCCCCGTATACCAACCGCCCGGTGCAGCAGCCGACGTCCCCCTCCACAGGCGCCGCCGGCCTGTGAACCCCCGCCAATCGAACCCCCGGAAACCCGATCGCGCCCCTCCGCCCGCCCGTTTGGATCTTGAAGCCCCCCGGGGCGGACGTAAGCTGGCGCCATGAAACATGCCGGGAAGGCGCGCCGCGCGGCGCTGCGGATGGTGAGCTGGACCTTCGGGGTGCTGGCCCTGGTCCTGCTGGGCGCCCTTTGCGCCTGGTTGCTGGGCTCCCTGGTCCTCATGCTCTCCACCGCCTTCGTCTGCATCTGGGCCGCTTTTGCCCTCTTCACCCTTTTCTTCTTCCGGGATCCGACACCGCGCGTGCCGCAGGGGCACGGGCTGATTCTGGCCCCGGCTCACGGGCGCGTGGACGTGGTGGATCGCACCACGGAACGCTGGTTCCTCGGCGGCGAGTGCCATCGGATCTCCATCTTCCTTTCCGTTTTCGACGTGCACGTCCAGTACGCACCCGTCGCAGGACGCGTGGCCATCCGCAAGCACACGCCGGGCGTCTACCTGAGCGCGCTCCGCACCGAAAGCAGCAGTTACAACGAAAACGTGCTGCTGGGCCTCGATGTCAACGACCCGCCCGGCGAACGCGTGGCCGTCCGCCTGATCGCCGGCGTGGTGGCCCGCCGCATCGTCCCCTTCGTCGAAGCCGGGGAAGAACTGGACCAGGGCGATCGCATCGGCCTCATCCAGTTCGGCTCCCGCGTGGAACTCTACCTGCCCCTGCGCGCCCGGGTGGAAGTGAAGGTCGGCGACCGCGTCAGGGGCGGCGAAACCATCGTCGCCCGGTGGGAGTAAAATGGCAGATCGCATGCCAGGAGGCCATCGAACACCGCAGGCGCGCCCGGCCCGGGATCCCTCCGACCCCGACGCAAAACTCCAAATCTATTTCCTGCCCAACCTGCTGACCGCCGGAAACCTCTTCTGCGGGTTCGTCGCCCTGACCAAAATCGTCGAAGCCGACCTCACGCCCTCCCCCGAGGGCATCGTCAACTGGGGCCCGATCAAGGTGGCCATGGGCTTCATCCTCTTGGCCTGCATCTTCGACCTCTTCGACGGCCGCGTGGCCCGCATGGGCGGCATCGACAGCCCCTTCGGCCGCGAATTCGATTCTTTGGCCGACCTGATCTCCTTCGGCGTGGCACCGGCGTTCCTGGTCCACCGCGTCGTGCTGGCCGACGTGTTCGTCAACCATCCGCAGGTCGGTTGGTTCATCGCCTCCGTGTACCTGTTGTGCGGGGCCTTTCGATTGGCAAGATTCAACGTGCTGGCCGCCCAGGGCAACGGGGCGACCGGCGAATTCATCGGCTTCCCCATCCCCTCGGCCGCCGGGCTCGTCGTCTCCCTGACCCTCCTCATCATTCACCTCAACGAAAACGAACGCGACCTCGGCCGCTGGCGTTACATCCCCGCGGTGGTGCTGGTCTTCCTGTCGGTCATGATGGTCAGCACGGTCCGGTACCCGAGCTTCAAATCGCTCGGGTTACGCGCCACCAGCACGTTTACCAAAGCCATCGGCGCGGCCCTCTTCCTCGGCATGCTGCTGGTCCTGCGTGAAAAGGTGCTCTTTTACGTGCTGCCAGGGTTCTTCACGGCCTACCTCGTCTACGGGTTCATCCGACCCAGGTTGTCCCGGGCAGTCCGCCGTGAAATCGAAGACGAAGAGGAAATGGAGCCACCTGAAGCGGCCACCCCGGATGCACCCTCGGAAGGAGGAAAACCACCGTGCGCGAGGTGATCATTTCCGGCCTGACCGGCTGGATCAGCGGGCTGTTGCTCTCGATCCCGGTCGGCCCCGTCAACCTTACCATCATGAACGAAGCCGCCCGTTGGGGATTTCGCCGCGGCTGGTTCATCGGCCTGGGCGCCGCCTCCATGGAGGTGCTCTACTGCGCCATCGCGTTTGCGGGCGTCTCCTCCTTCTTCGGCCAGCCCCTGGTCGAAAGTTTCATGGAGGTCTTCAGCTTCCTGTTTCTCGTGTTCCTGGGCCTGAAGTTCCTCCTGACGCGCTCGGTGGCTGCCGCCACCAGCGTCAGCCGAAACAGCCGCGTGGAACACCGCATCGAGGCCCAACTGGACGCACGCTTCCACCCCCGCTCGGCCTTCTGGATCGGTTGGATCCGCACCCTCGCCAATCCCGGCGTGCTGCTCTTCTGGATCATCCTCGCCGGCAACTTCATGTCCCGCGGTTGGGTGGACCCTCGTTGGGCGGGCAAACTCGCCTGTCTGCTCGGCGTGGGCACCGCCACCCTCGGCTGGTTCACCGCCCTGAGTTGGGGCGCCTCCCATGGCGTGGGCCGCCTCAGCGAATCCGCCCTCCTGAAAATGGAACGGGCATCCGGCGTGGCCCTCCTCGTACTGGCCGCTGTTCACGGCGCCCACATCGCCTGGCAGCTGGCCGCACACCGACACCACTGACACCCGGCAGCCATGAACCCACCGCCGGAACCTGTGCCCTCACACCAGCCCGTGGCCGTCCGCGCCGCCCTCGAGGCCATGGCCACACGGTTCGAAATCCTTCTCTACGGTGAGCAACCATCCGCCCTCCGCGCAGCCGCTGAAGAAGCCCTGGCCGAGGTCGAACGACTCGAAGCCCGCCTCAGCTTCTACCGGCCCGACAGCGAAATCACCCGACTCAACCAACACGGCGCCACCGGACCGGTACGGCTCCTGCCCGAGGTCTGGACACTCCTTCACCGCGCAGTGAGCCTGGCACGAGCCACCGGCGGGGCGTTCGACATCACCGTGGCGCCCCTGATGGAGGCATGGGGATTCACTGGCGGACCCGGTCACCGCCCGGATCCCGCCACCCTCCAAGCCGCCCGGGAACGCGTCGGCGTGCAGCATCTGGAATTGGACCGCCCGAACTGGTCCGCACGGTTCCTCCGCCCCGGCATGCGCATCGACCTGGGCGGCATCGGCAAAGGCTACGCCATCGAACAGGCCGTCGAGATTCTTCGCGACGCCGGCATCACCTCGGCCCTCCTCCATGGCGGCACCAGCACCGCCTTCGGCCTCGGCACCCCACCGGACGCCGAGGCCTGGCAGGTCGCCATTGACCCCCCGCCCGAACTCCGCCAACCCCAAGCACCACCCCTCGCCGTCGTGAACCTGCGCGACCGCGCACTCTCCGTCTCGGCCGTCTGGGGAAAGGCATTCACCGACGAGGAAGGTCAGCACGGCCACGTCATCGACCCACGCACAGGTCGCCCGGCCTCCGACGCCGTCCTGGCGGCCGTCGTCACACGCTCCCCCACCGACGCCGACGCACTCTCCACCGCCCTGCTCGTGCTGGGCGAACCCGGCCTCGAACAACTCAGCCGGCTCTGGCCCGATCTTCGCGGACTCGTCCTCTCCCGGCGCGAAGGCAACTGGCACATCCGAACGCATGGACTGGAACCGCACCCGGCTTACCAAACCATTGTCAAATCCCTTTGAGCTGACCCGGCCGATCCCGGTTTGAACCCTCCCCGCCTCCCGCCCATCCAACCCACCAAAGGCACGGTGTTCTTGCCTCAAACCCGAATGCGCGCAGAATGCACCCTTGCAGCATGCGGATGAACAGAGCCAGCTCGACAACCAATGCAGCCCGGACACGCACGGCCCGGCAGAAAGCCGCCCTCGGCCTGCTGGGCTGGCTCGCAGCCCTCTGGCTCTGCTGCGCCGCCACCCCCACCTTTCACGCCTCCCTGGACCGCCAGGTCGCCCCCGTGGGTGAACCGGTCACGCTCGACCTCAGCTTCACCGGCGGCGAACCGGACCAGGTTCCCCAAATCCCCTCGCCGCCCGGCCTCCAAATCACCTACCTCGGACCCTCACGCCAGGTCATCATGGTCAACGGCCGCATCAGCACCACCGTCACGCACAAGTACACCGTCCTCGGCCAGCAACCCGGCGATTACACGCTGCCCGCCATCCAGGTGCGCGTGAACGGTCAAGCACTGTCCAGCCAGCCGCTTCAACTGAAAATCGTCCGTAGCGACCCCCGCACCCAACTGGCCTACCTCCGCCTCATCCTGCCGGAACGGGAGGTATTCGTCGGCGAAGCCTTCACAGTCGAGGTGGACCTCTGCCTGCGTGACCGCATCGAAAACATCGCCAACGTGCAACTTTCCCCCCTGCAGGTCGAATCCTGCACCCAACTCAAACAGTCCCGGCTGCCCCAACGCATCGAAAGAAATGAGTTCGGTCAGTTCACCGTCATCCCCGTCGTCTACACCCTTGTCGCCGCGCGCCCGGGCACCCTCAGTGTGGGGCCGCTGGACTGCAGCTTCGTGGCCGAACTCGCCCAGGAAAACGGACGCCGCGATCCCTTCGCCGGCTTCGGATTCGGCGTTTTCCGGTTCGGCGAGACCCGCCCCATCTCTTTGCGGGCCGACGCCAAACCCATCCGGGTCCTGCCCCTGCCGGAACAGGATCGCCCACCCGAATTCAACGGCGCAGTGGGTCGGTTCACCCTCTCCCTCGTGGCCGGCCCCACCAACGTCGCTGTGGGCGACCCCATCACCGTCCGCATCCAGATCCGCGGCCACGGCGTGCTCGAGGCACTCAAACTCCCCGAGCAACCCGACTGGCACGGATTCAAAACCTACCCGCCCACCGAAAACGTCCAAACCACCGATCCCCTCGGGATCGAGGGCACCAAAACCTTCGAGCTGATCGTGGTGCCCCAAACGGCCGGCCTCCGCGCCCTGCCGCCCCTCCACTTCGCCTATTTCGACCCGGAAACCCGCTCCTACCACCGCATCGCCACCGATCCCGTCCCGCTCCAGGTCCGGGCCGGCGCATCCACACCAGTGCCCACCCTCGCCTCCGAACCTGCCGCACACCGTCCCCCACCCGCACCGGCACGCGATATCCTCGGCCTCAAACAACACCTCGGTCCCCTCGCCACCAGCAGCCCGCCACTGCTCACCCGGCCCTCCTTCTGGCTCGCCCAAAGCGTGCCCCTGCTGGCATGGGCAGCCCTCCTTATCTGGCGGCGGCGCACCGACGCAATCGCCGCCGATCCACGGCGCCAGCGCCAGCGCGAAGCCCGACGCCGCATCCGCCATGCCCTCCGGGAAGTCCGCAACCTCGCCGCATCCGGCCCGCCAGACGCGTTCTACGCCGCTCTGTTCCGCCTGCTCCAGGAACAGATCGCCGAACGATTCGACCTCCCCGCCTCCTCCGTCACCGAAGCCGTCATCGAGGAACGACTCCGCCCCGCCGGACTCTCGCCCGACCTCTGCAGGGAACTGCACGACCTTTTCCAGCTCTGTAACCAGGCCCGGTACGCACCCGGACTGGTTGATGCCGACCTCCCCCGCATCCGCGCCAGGGCCGAAACCGTCGTGCAGCAGCTCCGAACCTTCCCCGTATGAACCCGCACCGCCCCCAGAAGATCACAACCCCGCCGTCCCAACCCCGCCCTCCATCGGCTCGATTCGCCAGCCTCCCCACCCTCGCCAGCCTGCTCTCCGCCCTTTTCCTCTTGCTCCCCTGCCTCGCCCCGGCCACCGAACCGGAACCCGCCGCCGCCTTCGATCGGGCCAATCACCTTTACGAACAGGGCCGCTACGAGGAAGCCGCCCGGGCATACGAAGAGTTGCTCGCCCGCGGCCTCTGCAGCGCCGCAATCCTCTACAACCGCGGCAACGCCTGGTTCAAAGCCGGCCGCATCGGCCGCGCCATCGCCAGTTGGCGCCAGGCGCTTGAACTGGCCCCGCGCGACCCCGAAATCCGGAACAATTTGAACTTTGCCCGACAACAGGTGCACGGGCCTTCTCTCCAGCCCGAACCGATTCAAACCCTCCTCCAACGGTTGACCCTCAACGAATGGACCTGGGCCACCGTAATTCCCTTCTGGCTCACGATGCTCCTCCTCATGGCCGGCCATTACCGGCCCGCATGGCGCCCCCGACTCCGCACCGCCCTCTGGATCTGCGGCATCCTCACCCTCGGCAACCTCGCCCTCCTCACGGCCGCCTTCCACCTCTGGAAACACGGGCGCCCGGCCGTCGTCCTCCAAACCTCCACACCCGTGCGCAACGGTCCCTTCGACGAATCACCCGTCCTGCTCGAGCTCCACGACGGCGCCGAAGTGCGCGTCCTCGAACAAAAAGACGACTGGGTCCGCGTCACCGCAGACGGTTCCCGCTCCGGTTGGATGCCCCGATCCGCCCTCTGGATCCCCGAAACCACATGATTCCCCAACCAGGCGGCTTCCCTCCGCCCCTGAGCGCCGCCGCTACACCCTCTCACACGCGCCGGCCCTCACAACCCCACCTCCGGAAAACGCTCCCGAATCTGGCGCACCAACCGCCGCTCGTCCTCCGGCTGGTATCGCCGGCGTGGAATCATCCGCCGGATCGCGTCCAACAACGCCAGCCAGTCCTCCAACGGGGGCTCCGCGACCGGTTCCCAACGTTCATACCGCCGCGTGCGCTGATAAAAACGCCATTCGCCCCCCACCAAGTGCGCATAAACCTGGATCTTCGTCCCGTCCGCCAGCTTTCGTTTCCAACTGATCTCCGCCTTGGCCATCTCCGAACCCGTTCCTCACCCGCGTCCACACCGTGCACGCCCCCTCACGCCGCGCCACCCGGCGCGGCATCCTCCCCGGGCAGCTCCACCGCCGCCACCGCCATCGCCGCAATCCCTTCCTCCCGCCCCACAAAACCCAGTCCCTCGTTCGTCGTGGCCTTCACCCCCACCTGCGCCGGGGACACGCCCAGGGCCGACGCGATCCGCTCCCGCATCGCCGCCACGTGCGGAGCCAGCCGCGGCCGCTGCGCCAGCACCGTGGCGTCCACGTTCAGAATCCGCCCCCCACGCGCCCGCACCTGCCGGGCCGCCTCCTCCAAAAACACCCGGCTCGGCACGTCCTTCCACCGTGGATCGGTGTTGGGAAACAACTGTCCGATGTCGCCCGCACCCACCGCGCCCAGAACCGCATCACAAATCGCGTGCATCAACGCGTCCGCATCCGAATGCCCCTCCAAACCCCGGGCATGCGGAATCTCCACACCACCCAGCACCAGCCGGCGTCCCTCCACCAACGCATGCACATCGTACCCGATACCCACGCGCACCATGCCACGCAGTATAAACGCCCCGACCCCCGCCTCAACCGCACAAATCCCCCACGCCCCGCCGACCCAGCCCCCCACCCCGGCAAAACACAGTTGAATCCCACACCCCTCCCTCCAACATTCTGCCCCCGGCAAATAACAAACGACCCAACGCACGACCTATGAGCATCCTGAACCTCAAACCGGCCGGACAGTGCACCTACGACCTCGTCGCCCTCGGCGAAATCATGCTCCGACTCGACCCCGGCGAGGGCCGGATCCGCGCCACCCGCTGGTTCCGCGTCTGGGAAGGCGGCGGCGAATACAACGTCGCCCGCGGCCTCCGCCGGTGCTTCGGGCTCCGCACCGCCGTCTGCACCGCCTTCGTGGACAACGAAGTCGGCCGTCTCCTCGAAGATTGCGTCCTCCAGGGAGGCGTCAGCACCGAGTTCATCCTCTGGCGCCCCTTCGACGGCGTCGGCCGCACCGCACGCAACGGCCTCAACTTCACCGAACGCGGCTTCGGCGTCCGCGCCGCCCTCGGCGTCTCCGACCGCGGCCACTCCGCCGCCAGCCAGCTCAAGCCCGGCGACTTCGACTGGGACGACATCTTCGGCCGGCGCGGCGTGCGCTGGTTCCACACCGGCGGCATCTTCGCCGGCCTCAGCGAAACCACCGCCGCACTCGCACTCGAGGCCGTCCAAAAAGCCCGCCAGCACGGTGTCATCGTCAGCTACGACCTCAATTACCGCCCCAGCCTCTGGAAAGCCGTCGGCGGCCAGGCACGCGCACGCGAGGTCAACCGCCAGATCGCCCGCCACGTGGACGTCATGCTCGGCAACGAGGAAGACTTTACCGCCTGCCTCGGCCTCGAGGTCGAAGGCACCGACCCCAACCTCCTCCACCTCGACGTCTCCGCCTTCCAACGCATGATCCAACGCGCCGTCCGGGAATACCCCAACTTCAAGGCCGTCGCCACCACCCTCCGCGCCGCCAAAACCGCCACACGAAACGACTGGGGCGCCATCGCCTGGGTCAACGGACAGTTCTACCAAAGCCGGTCCTACCCCGACCTTGAAATCCTCGACCGCGTCGGCGGCGGCGACAGCTTCGCCTCCGGCTTCATCTACGGCCTCATGACCGGTGCCGACCCCCAACGAGCCGTCGAACTCGGCGCCGCCCACGGCGCCCTCGCCATGACCACCCCGGGCGACACCTCCATGGCCACACTCGCCGAGGTCGAAAAACTCGTCGCCGGCGGCAGCGCACGCGTCCAACGCTGATCCCGCCCCCACCCGAAACACCACAACCACACACACACCCCGACCCACACGCCACCGCCCGCCCCGGGCCGCCGCCACACCCTGCCCCCCCGCCACCACACCGGTGTTGCCAAACCTCCACCGCGGCTGCATCCTCCCGCCCGGACCGGCCTCACCAACCGGCCCGCAAACCAGTCCGTCCAAACCTCAACCCGTGAACATCGCCATGAAAACGCGACTCCATCACACCATCCTCGGGTTCATCGCATGCCTCCTCACCCTTCCGCCCCTCGCCTCACCGGCCGAACCTCCCTTCAACGGCGTCGGCGTCCACCTCGGCAACCTCTACCGGCTCTCCCCGGCCCGTTCCCGCTCCATCAGCCCCGAGAACTTCACCGGCGAAAAAGGCAAGGGTGGAATGGCCGTGGATGGCCCCGCCAAAAACGCCGCACGCGATCTCGGGCCGGGCTGGAAAATCTCCCCCTACGTTCGCATCGCGCCCGACACCACCTTCACCCTCGCCGACATCCAGGGCCCCGGATGCATCCAACACATCTGGCTCACCCCGGCCCCGCTCGACCGCACCCGCTTCATGATCCTCCGCATGTACTGGGACGACGAAACCGAGCCCTCGGTGGAGGTCCCCTTGGGCGACTTCTTTGCCTGTGGCTGGGCCCGCTACTGCCAGATCAATTCGCTTGCCGTCTGCGTCAACCCCGGCAGCGCCTTCAACTGTTACTGGCCCATGCCCTTCCGCAAACGCGCACGCCTCACCCTCGAGAACCTCAATGACGCCCCCATCACCATCTATTACCAGATCGATTACGTCCTCACCGAGGTCCCCGACGACGCCGCCTATTTCCATGCCCGGTTCCGCCGCGAAGACCCGCTCGAAGAACCGGGCCTCTACACCATTCTCGACGGCGTCGAAGGTCGCGGCCACTACGTCGGCACCTACCTCGCCTGGGAAGTCCACAGCACCGGCTGGTGGGGAGAAGGAGAAATCAAGTTCTACATCGATGGCGACAGGGACTATCCCACCATCTGCGGCACCGGCACCGAAGATTACTTCTGCGGATCCTATAACTTCGACACCGTCGGCCCGGACGGAAAACACCGCTACACCGAATTCTCAGGACCCTACACCGGACTGCCCCAGGTCATCCGACCCGACGGCCTCTACGACTCCCAGCAACGCTTCGGCCTGTACCGTTGGCACATCCCCGACCCGATCCGCTTCGAAAAAGATCTCCGCGTCACCATCCAGGCCCTTGGTTGGCGCTCCGGAGGCCGCTACCTCAAACTCCGCGACGACATCGCCTCCGTCGCCTACTGGTACCAAACCGAACCCCACAAACCCTTCCCCAAACTCCCCTCGCGCGACCATCTCGAACTGAAGTGACCGGCCGCACCCTCGGCACCCCCCGACCACACCGCATCACCGGCACTTCACCCGCCCCATACAACCGGCGGAGATGCCAACGCCTCACGATACACCTCCTCATATCCACCGGCCGTCCGCACCCAACTGAAATCCACCTGCATGCCGTTGACCCGGTACCGGTGCAACAACGCCGGATGCCCGTACAACACCAGGGCCTTCCGAATCGCATGCGCCAGCGCCGCCGCGCTGTACTCGTGAAATTTGATCCCGTTGGCCCGCTCCACCGACTCGCGTGCATCCACCACCGTGTCGTCCAACCCGCCCACCGCACGCACAATCGGCACCGTCCCGTAACGCAAACTGTACATCTGGTTCAAACCACACGGCTCGAACCGCGACGGCATCAGATAAAAATCACAGCCCGCTTCGATCCGATGCGCCAAACCCGGGTCGAAACCGATCCGGATCGCCACCTTCCCCGGATACCGCTCCCGCAACCGCTCCAACGCCTCCACATACCCCGCATCCCCGCTCCCCAACAACACAAACCGCATCCGCGCCGCCAGCATCTCGTGCAACGCCGGCAACAGAATGTCCAAACCCTTCTGCTCCGCCAGCCGCGTCACCGTGCCGAACAACGGTACCCCCTCCTCCTCCGGCAGCCCCACCTCCCGCAACAACGCACGCTTCACCACCGCCTTCCCGGACAAGTCCTGCACCGAGTAAGAGGCCGGCAGATGAGGGTTGTGCTCCGTGTTCCACTCCTCATAATCCACCCCGTTCAAAATCCCCCGCAAATGCGCCTGCCGCCGCCGCAACAACCACGCCAAACCCTCCCCGAATTCCTCCGTCAAAATCTCCCGCGCATACCGCGGGCTCACCGTCGTCAACCGGTCCGCCGTCGCGATCCCCGCCTTCAAACAGTTCAACTGCCCGTACGCCTCCGCACACTCCGGATGAAAATACGACCACGGCAAATTCGTAAGTCCGTACGTCCAACCGGGGAAATACCCCTGATAGGCCAGATTGTGAATCGTCAGACACGTCCGTGGCGCTTCGGACCAACCGCCCCAGCGACGCTCGTGCTGCACCAACAACGCCACCAACGCCGTCTGCCAGTCATGCACGTGCACCACCTCCGGCCGCCACGGCAGATACCGCGCCAGATGCACCACGCACTTCGAAAAGAAAATGAACCGTTCCGCATTGTCCGCATAGTCCCGCCCGTTCTCGTTGTACAACCCGGCCCGGTTGAAATACCCATCGTGCCCGATGAAATACACCGCCAGGCCGCGCTCCGGCTCATGCAACCACAGCTCCGCGTCCACCCGCCGGTCCCCCAACGGCAGGTCAAACCGCCAATCCACGCGCCGCAACCCCGGAAAACGCTCCCGCACCCCGCGAAACAACGGCTTCACGATCCCCACCCGGTGCCCCATCCGCGCCAGCGCACGTCCCAGCGCACCCGTCATGTCCGCAAGCCCGCCCGTCTTCGAATACGGATGCACCTCGCTGCTGGCCAGCAGCACCCGCAACGGACGCCCCGCGCTCGCCTGCGTACCCGCGCTCACGGCGTGATCCGTTCCTCACCGAAGTACGGTCGCACAGCCTCCGGGATCAGCACCGACCCGTCCGCCTGCTGATACGTCTCCACCAACGCCACGTACAACCGCGCCAGGGCCGTCCCGCTCCCGTTCAACACATGCGGATGCCGGTTCACACCCTGACAGTCCTTGTACCGCAACCGCATCCGACGCGCCTGGAACTCCTCGCAGTTCGATACACTCGACACCTCCAAATACGTCCCCTGCCCCGGCGCCCAAACCTCCAAATCGTACGTCTTGGCACTGGCAAACCCCAGATCCCCCGTGCACAACAACACCACCCGGTAATGCAAACCCAGCAACTGCAACACCCGCTCCGCATGCCGCACCATCGCCTCGTGCGCCTCGTACCCATCCTCCGGCCGCACCACCTGGATCAGCTCCACCTTGTCAAACTGATGCATCCGAATCAGCCCCCGCGTCCCCACACCCGCCGCACCCGCCTCCCCGCGAAAACACGGCGTGTAAGCACAGTACCGAATCGGCAGGTCCCCCTCCCGCAAAATCTCCTCCCGATGAAGATTCGCCACCACCGTCTCCGCCGTCGGAATCAGATACAACCGACCCAGATTCGACGGGTCGTCCCCCTCGGCCACCCCGTAGTACTGATCCTTGAACTTCGGAAACTGACCCACACCCTCCAAACACGCCGGCCCCACCATCAACGGTGGCCACACCTCCGTGTACCCATGCTCCCGCGTGTGCAAATCCAGCATGAACTGGATCAGCGCTCGTTCCAAGCGCGCCCCCCGGCCCGTATACAACGCAAAACCGCTCCCCGACACCTTCGCCGCCCGCGCAAAATCCACCAACCCCAGCCGCTCACACAATTCGACGTGTGTCTTCGGCCCAAACGCATGCCGCGCCGGCTCCCCAAACACCCGCACCACCACGTTCTCCTCCGCCGACCGCCCCACCGGCACGCTCTCATGCGGCAAATTCGGCATCCGCAACATCAACGCCTCCCGGGCCGCCTCCACCTCCCCAACCTGCCGGTCCAGCTCCGCAATCCGATCCCCCAACGAACGCGTCTCCCGCTTCCGCGCCTCCGCCTCCTCCCGCTTCCCCTCCGCCAGCAACCGGCCGATCTCTTTCGACACCCGGTTCCGCTCCGCCTTCAAAGCCTCAACCTCCGCCAGCAGCCGGCGCCGTCGCTCGTCCAACTCCAGCACCTCATCCACCAACGACTCCTCCCCGCCACCCCGGCTCGCCAGCCGCTCACGCACAAAATCCGTCGCCTCGCGAATCTGTTTGATGTCCAGCACGCCCGCATTATGTCGGGCCCACCCACACCCGGCAAGGAACCACCTCGCCCCTCATCACCGCTCCCCCACCTCCGCCACCACCGGCTCCACCTCACGCCAATCCACCCCGTCCCAGTACTCAACCACACCCGGACCCCGTAACCGCGCCGGAATCCCCACCGACCGTAAACCCGCCACACATAACCTCGCAAAACCCGCCTCCGTTGCCCAGCCCACACGCCACATCTTCTCCACCTCCTTCTCACCCCACGGAGCCACCCCAACACGACTCCTCAAATACCCCGTCACCACCCCCACCGCCCGCTTGATGGCCACCTCCCTGCGCACCCGCGGGTACAGCCGTTCCCACATCCACCGCCGCCATTCGCCCGCTCCCGAGTCCGACTCGTCCAGCCGCGGATCCAATACCCATCGCACGTACTCCTCATCCGGCACCGCCCAGTTCACCAACCGCCGGTTGTACGACGCCAAATGCGCGTGCTCCAACCACACACGCCAAGGATGTCCCCGCCAGTCCACCCGCTTCAACAACTCGCCGAAATCCCACCGGTCCTCCCGCATCACCAACCGCGCCCGCACAAGCCCCAACGTCCGCTCTTCCGCAGGCCGACTCCACAACCACACATGAAACCCGTGCCACAGCCCCAGAACCCCCGCCAACCCCAACGTCGTCACCCGCACCCAACACGTGACACCCTCCAGATGTCCCCGCCCGCTGGCCACCGCCCCTGAGCCACGCCTCGGCTCCCGGCGCATCCCACGCCACCGACTCCACCAGCCCCACCCAGCCAGCCATATCCCCGCCGGCACCAGCATCACCCACCAAGGCCAACGTTTCCCGCTCCCGCGTCCCACCATCGTCGGCACCCAGCCCGTCTCCCCAACCCACAACCGCACACACCTCTCCCCAACCACACGAAACACCAAACGTTCCTGATCCAGCCCCTCTTGTCCCACCCAGCTCACCCGCGTCCCCCGAAGATCGGCCCCGGCCTTCCTTAGAGCCCTCACAACCATGTCCATCTGCACCTCCCCCCACGCACCTGTCCATCCGCCCGCGACCCACTCGCCCCGCCCCAGCATCCCCCACCTCCCTTTCAACCACACATCCCCAACCATGTCGCCCAAAGACTGGCCCCGCCCTGTCTCCACCCACACCCACGGATCCTGCCACCCTTCCCGCGCCAAAATCCTCAGCACCTCTGCACCCGTCGCATCCCACCCCACCCACACCACCCGCGCATTCTCCCCACCGCCACGCTCCGCCATCCACAACCGCAATCGTCCCAGCCCCGAAGCAGCCCCTTCCCAATCCCCTTGCCCCAACGTCACCGCCACCACCTCCATACCCACCGACGCCATCTGCACCGCGTGCGGTCCCCACACCCGCCACTCCACTCCCGGCCCGTTCACGTAAATCACCCGCGGCATCCCCGCACCCGGACATCCGCGCGGCCGAACTAACCACACCTCCATCCTATCCGACCCGCTCCCGAAACTCATCCGCTCCCGCTCAAACCCGTCCCCGGCCTTCGCCCACACCACCAGCCCGCCCCACACCAGACCAAGCGCACCCACCCACATCATACCTGCACCCCTGCCAGGCACCGGCCTCGTTCCCCGCACCGCTCCACCGCCGGCAGCCGCACCCAATCCAAGCAACATCCACACCCAGGTTCCCGTGCACAGCGACTCCAGCCCACCGTTGAACCAAAATCCCACCAACAACACCGTCGCCCCCGCCACCGCCGCGCCCGCCACCCGCCGCAGCACCTCGCCCTCCGCTCCGACACGGTCTCTGCCTTGCACCGATCCACGCCAAAACCACACCACCGCGGCCACCAACAGACCCAGACTCGCCCAACCACCGTGCACCGCAAGCTCCAGATACTCGTTCAATCCCACCGCACCCAACTCCGCAGGCCCGTCATGCGCATAAAACGCCCGCTCCACCGACGACGCAGATACCCAGCCCCAACCCAGCCACGGCCGGTCCGCACTCATCCGCAACGCCGACTCCCAACCCGCCACACGGTTCCGCCACGAAAAATCGTCCGGGTTCACCACCGAATATATCCGCCGAACCCAGGGCGCCTCGCTGTCCCGTAGATACCAATAGCCCAATCCGAACAAGACCAACCCCAACGCCACCGCCCAACCCGCCAGCCGGGCTGCTTCACGCCTTGACCGTTCCGCTCGCGGCAGGCGCACCAACAATACCACCGCTCCCACACCGGCAGACAGCCACGCACCCCGGCTGTAACTCTTCCACCAACCCGCCCCACAAATCCCCAACACCATCAGACCGTAACTCCATCCCCACGCCACCCACAGCCACAACGCGGGACTCGACCCCCCTCTGCCCGCCTCCCTTAAACGCCAACGGGCATACGCGGGCCACGCCCAAAGCCAACCAACCGCCAACACCACCGCCAACGCCATCAACAGACCCGCATCGTTCGGATGCCCCCAAAAACCCGACCATCGCTCCACCTCACGATAGCGATACGACCGGCCGCCACCCGGCTCCACCGTCGCCAACAACACCAGCCACCCCATCAACAAACCCATCAGATACAGCGCCCGGCCCGGCCGGACCGCTCCCGCTCCCCCACCGGCCCACAACACCATGCCCCACCCGAGCACCACACCGCCCAGCCACGCCACGTACGCCACACCATGATCCCCTAGCCCGTAACTCCAAAAATAACTCACTGCGCTCACACCCAGACAAAACACCAGCCACGTCCATCCACTCCGCCAGCGCTCGCGCCACCCAACCCGCCACCCTGTACTCCACAGATAAAAAACCAACACGTAAAGACCCAGGGTCAGCGTCGCCATCCACTGCGTGCTCGGATCCATCACCGCGGCCCGCACCTCCCGCAGTGTCTCCCCCAACCACCGCCATGGGCGCATGTATCGCCAGGCCGGTTCCGCCGCCAGCACCAGACCCACCACCACACACCAGGCCGGCGACGCCAACGCCACACGCCACGCCCCCTTGCACCCCACAGACCAGGCGGCCGGGCGCACCTCTGGACCGCGCCCGGCCGCCGGCCAACCCCCTTCACCCGGGGGCGTCACTCTGTCTTGTCCCTCAGCGTCCATCCGCACTGTGCGGATAACACCAAAGCGGGTTCCGTTTCTCGTCCGCCTCCATCAGGTACCATCGCGCCAACGGAATGTATCCAACCGAGGCACCAAACGTCGCGTGAATCGCACCCTGCGAATGTCTCGGACTCACGCCTTCGCGCGGATAACTCGCCCCGTCGTTGAAATACTCCGGATGCCGCTCGTCCGTCTCCCAAAACACGATGTCCTCCGCGCGAAAATCCCCCAGGCGCAACACCGGCCAGTTCGTCCGGTTGTACCCCACCACCGCGCCGTTCATCACGTAACTCGAGACCTGCTGCGCCCGCTCGACAAACCGCGGCACCTGCGGCCCATCCCGCGGACACATGTACAGCTTCCGCTCCCGCAACGTCGGCCAGAACACACCCGTCTCCACCCGGAACTGCGCCGGACCCGCCGCCGCCGGATCCCACCGGTACAACCAGCCCGCCCGATCCGGACCGTCCCCGCGTTTCCAATTCGCCCAGGGCAGATAATCCGAATGATCGGTGGCGTACAAATGCAACGCCGTTACTTGCTGCTTCAAATTGTTGATGTCCGTCAGCCGGATCGCCCGGTCTTTCGCCTTGCCCAATGTCGGCAACAACATTCCCGCCAGAATGCCCAGGATCCCGATCACCACCAGCAGCTCCACCAATGTGAAGCCCACCCCGCCACCCCCGGCCCGCAGCAGGTTCTCTATCCGCCCCCCAGCTTCGCCCCCCGCAAAGTGTCGCCAGCACTTTTGCATCACCACCAAACATCCGTCCCTGCTGCCCCTTCACCCGCCAACCCATGGTCATGCACCATGACCCGGGGTCAGTCGTCCGGCCGCAGCGTCCAGACCCCGCCCTCCCCCGTGTGCCCTCCACCGGCCCGTTCCGTCATTCGCTCCACATGGCCGTCCACCATCAGGTAATTGAACCGGCCGTTGTGAAAACGATCACGTTCCAATGTTCGGGCGCCCCACTGCTCCCGCGCGTTCAAAATGCACGCAAAGGTTGCCCGTCCCAGGACGTTCCGGATCGCTACACGCTCCACCAACAGCGCCGTGTCAGCTGGCGACGGTATCATCCCCACCCGCATCTCCGGCACCCCGTCTCCCAACGTCGGATCCCACTCCCGTGCCGCACGCACCCGCTCCTCATCCAGGTACAAACCCACCCCGCCCTCGCTCCGCCGTGTCGGCGGCCATCCCTCCGTGCGCAACTCGTACATCGGCATCGAATAGCTCCGCGGCCGCCCATCGGCACGCGGCTCCCGATCGGACGGACACCAAAACCGATCCGCCACCTTCTCCAAATCGCCCTCGTCCCCTCCCAAACCCCATAGCCGCGCCAGCTCACGATCCCATGAACTCTCCCTTTCCCCAAACTGCACCACGCCGGCCGGCAATGCCCGGTCCCGTTCCCGCGCATACTGCAGAAAAGCCTCGCCCAACTCTTTCAGCCGACGCTGGCATCCCCAGGTCCGACGCGGCTCTCCCGTCCGCTCCACCACAGCCCAAACCGCTACCCCCAACACCATCAACACCAGCACCACCGCCGCCAACTCCGTCCGCGTGAAGCCGCCCAAACGCGCCCGCCCGTCACCCCGACGCCCCACACCCGTTGCACAGCCCCTATCACCTACCCCCATCGCCGTTGGTACTCCTGCTGACGTCAGCATAACTCCTCGTACCCCGACCCGGTTCATCGCCCGAATACAAAATCCAACGTCCAAACCGCCCTCTCTCGCAAGCTCGCCTTCGCCCGGATGATATGCTGGCCATCCGGATGTTCGTGCCACTCGAACGGAATCCCCACCTTGCACAATTCCTCCTCCCAGCGCCGGAACCGGCGCTCCATGGACTCCGTCTGACCGGCCGTTGCCAACACCCTGCGCGTCAGTCCCTCCACTGGCTCAGGCAAGTCACTGGGGTTGAACACCATCAGCCCGCGATACCGACCCGGATACATCTCCGCCAGTCGACACACCACCAACGTCCCGGCACTGAACCCATACAGGTACACCCGCCCCCCGTCCACCGATGGATGCTCCCGCATCACCCTCTCCACCGCCAGCACATGATTCGTATGCTCGTACACCGTCTCCACCCGGCTCTGGTTCCAGCGATACCTCACCAGCGCCACATACGCGCCCGCTCGCGCCAGCGCCTGCGCCGAAACCCCGTGCGCAATCGGCGTCCACTCGTACGTCCCCAAACCAATGACCAACGGATACTTCTTCCCCCGACGATAACCCGCCGGCGGCACCAGGTCGAATGTCGCCCAGTGCCCCGCCCCCCACGGCGCCCTCCCGCTCAACACCGGCTGCAGCGCCGGCAACGCCACCCCTCGTTCCACCGGCCACCACGCACACGTCAAACGATCCGATCCAATCTCGTACCTCCACAAACCCGGCGGCTCGTTCGTGAGCGACCCGTGCAAAAACAGGATCCGCCCCTCCTGCGCCGTGCATATCCCATACACCGCCTCCATCTCCAGCACCCGCGTCACACCCCCCACACCGCCCACCCGCACAATCCCCCGGGGCCGGTTGTTCCGTACACTCCGATACGCCCAACCCTCCCCGCCGTTCAGCCAACGCCCGTCCAGAACCGACTCCTCCTCCACCAACACCCGCGCCCCACCCCACCCCGTCGCCCTCGACCCACCCACCGCCACCAACTCCGCCATGTCCCGCCGGTTCGTCCGGTAACTGTACGTCACCAAAAACAGATCCCGCCCGACATCGTAATCAACCGACCGGACCTGACCCCGATCATCGCGCCACAATACCTGCCAGCGCCCCGCCTCCAGATCCCCCTCCCACAAACTCTTCGAATCCGCCCAGGCAATCCGATCCCTGCCTGTCACATGAAAGCTCCGAACCCCGCCATCCAGCTGCGGCAAGTTCCATTCTCGAACCACCTGCCAGTGCCCCTCCTCACGCCGAAACTGCCGGAGCAGCCCATCATTCCTCAGGCACATCCAACCCCGGCCCTCCATCCACCGCACCCCACCATACCACTCACCCAATGGAAACACCTCTCCGTTCCCATCATCCAGGAAATGAACCGACTGCAGCATTCCAAAAGCCAACCCCGCGCCGTTCGGTCGCCAATCGAACACCTGGGCCGTGCCGGGATCATAGAACGCATCCGGACACTCCAACAGCCTCTTCTCCTCACCCGTCTCCATGTCCAACACCACCACCTCGATCCCACGCTCCGTCGTCCGGATCATCCCCACCCGCCGCCCCGCCTCGTCCACCAATGGGGGTTTTTGCAATACACTCGCCCGACCCAGCGCCTCGGCCACCGCCACCGCCTCCCGGGGATAGGTCCCCTCGATCCACACCCGCCTCGCCGTCACCAATACACTGCAAAAAACGGCCAGCAAACCAAACACCGCCCAACACACACCCACATGCCCGGACACCCACAGCCGCCACCAACGCCGCATGCCACTTTCAGACCTGTTCATGGCATTCACACCTCTGGCTTGACAACCCTATCCTCAACGATCCACGCCGACCCGTCAAGACTTCACCCACCCGCTGCACAACCATACTCTCCAAAGCGATCCCATCCCCGCTGACCAAAGACTCCTGTACCGCCCTCTATCCCTGTCCTACCATCCTGACTCCACCTTTCACCGCACCAGGCGTCCCGGTCCCCGCCCACTTCAGCACCGGGGACGCCCCGTCCAACACCCCTCAACGGAATAAACATTTCCTCCCACCGCTCCCAGGCTCAGGCCTTCACCGTGATCACGCAGCCAGATCGCCCGTGCCACAGCCGCACAAACACAACCTCCGCTCCCCACCAGCCCGCTGCTCTTGCGCTTCGTCCACCCTTCCATCGCTTGTCGCTCCGGGGATCCAGTAGCTGCTGGAACCGACCGTCGCAGGTCCGCTCAAGCCGTTTGTCACGTTCCCCGTCGATCCGCCCCACCGCTCTTGAGCATCTCTCCAAAGCCCCTCCCGACGCGGACCCCTCTTCGCCGCCCACTCCTGGAATCGCCTCACACTCCCCCGCTCCACGCACCCGATGTCCCCTTAAAACCCCACGTCGATCTTCCCTGCAGGCATTCAAGAATTGCGAGCCCGCCACACAACGAGGCCGTCTTCGCACATCCCACATCCATCCGCATTCGACCTCAGAACAACGGCACAACCGTCACAGACTGGCTTCTGGGGCCGCAATCACCCATCCTCCAAGGCAACCATCGCCGTTGCTCCGGATCGTAATACCACTGCGCAAACAGAGGCCACGCATCCCCCGTCCGAAAACGCACAAGCCCACACCACGTCGCCACCTTTAATGCGCCCCAACGGCCCAGCACCTCATCCGCAGAGGGGTCGCATTCCATCACCGGCCGCAGCAACATGGTCGGCCGAAACTTGTACTCCCCGGCACGTCCCATCAGCACATCCGCATCCGAGGGGACCCTCAAATACCGCTCGAAAACCCACTCCGCTTCCTCCGGACACACTCCTGTCACGATCCCTCGATGCATCTTTGCAGCGTCCGATTCCCAGTATTGCCGCAGCAGCCTCACAGCATCGCTCCAGTTCGTCTCAATACCAGCCGGAGTCTTCAACCTCACGTCTGCCAAATACGACTCCAGCACCTCCCGGTTCACCCGGCCGCTCTTCCCGCCACAACGGACCCTCACGAAATCCTCCCAATCCCCGCTCCACAAAGACACCAACCAATCCGCCACCGCGCTCGCCGCCATGCTCCGCTCCTCATCCGTCACGCTCACCAGCTCTTTCCGCGCCACTTCTCCCATCTCCGCGGCAAATGCCGGCGACCTGTCTATCGCTACAAACCTCTTCGATCGCCATTGGCTCAACCTGACCTCCTCCGGCAACAACCCCTCATCCGGTGACGAGGCACTTCGTTCCCGAACAATGAGCGCCACCATCAGGGCCGGCAACCCACACGCCAATAACAGATACGCCGCTTTCCGCATCAACACGCCACGCTCCATACGCATACTCCCCGGCCTCCTCCCATCAACAGGCTGATCTGCCTGGACGGGACTTTCCTCCTCGCCAAGCGCGAATCAGGACGGTTCACAGCTCGGGCTTCACACGAACGTCCAATGTGCCGCCCACTTTCTGTACCACAACCACCATCAATGAGCAGCCTGACGCCCGCCACCCAATCTCCTGACCTTCCTCGGTGCCCTGCTTACTGTCACCTACTTGGGTTCCCATCGCACTCGGCGCTCGCCACCCATGGCTGTGCCACTCCCCCTTTCCTGCCTTGACAGGTCGGGCGGCCACGGAGCCACGCAGCCATCTTCTGGCCAGGAGGCCGCTCTCACCTGAATGACCGACACAAGCCACTGCGCAGCACTCCGCGTCCCGCACGGAGTGACAACACGGGCCTCATCTAACAACGAACACATCTGGGATATCCATTCCTGTCACAATCACAGCACGCAGGCTTGTAACAGACCCCGATGGCCTTTGCGCATGAAATGATGCAATGCGGAGGGTCGTTGGTCGCACGCACCGCGCTTGCACCCGCAAGCAGCATCGTGGTCAACAGGCCTACCACATTAACCACTTTACCAATAGCTGTTTTGATCTTGATGTGATTTGTTCGCATATCTGCCTCCTTTGATAGCGCGTCGGTCCAACCTGATGTGGGCACCATCGGACACAGGCTCGCACCTCAGAAATCCGGCCTCTTGTGCCTCTGGCGATCTGCCTTCGTGCCATCTTTTTCTTGATGTCCTTGCTTTTCACTCACGCCATGAGGCCCACACGCGGCATCACCATCAACACGTGCGCTGTCCCTCATGCACCATAACCCGGCAAGCGCACCCACCAGCAAATACCCCAGAACAACCCTCATGACCAGATCAGCTGCCGTCGGCGACACACCCAGCGCGTCCGTCAAGTGACCCAGACACCCACAGGGCCGCTTCCAACCCAGCCACCACAGCCCCAACCGGTACAACGCAAAGTTCCCGGCCAACCAGCCCACCAACACCAAATTCAACCGCTCCCGCCGCCCCACCAAACACACACCCGCCACCACCAACTCCACCAAACCCACTCCCAACATCAACTGCCG
>NZ_JBMVQZ010000006.1:0-200533 GCF_049537155.1 Limisphaera sp. 4302-co | reverse complement strand
GGGGGATCCTCTGCCAAGGCTTCGGTGCCCAGCCCGTCCCAGACGCTGATGGTGTTATCCCGGGAATTGGCCGACACCCAGCCGATGCGCCCGTCACCGTTCCAATCTCCCAACGCCAAACCGACGGGTCCACTGCCCGTTACGTAAGTGGCCGCACCCTCCAGACCGCCGGCGCCATTGTTCAGCAGCACCGCTACGCGCTGGTTTCCATATCCGGCCACCAGGACATCCTCGCGGCCATCGCCATTGACATCGCCCAAGAGCAAATCGTACCCGTCGGTCCCGCCGCTGCCAAATCGTCCGGTCTCCACCAGATTCCCATCCCCGGTCCCGGCCAGCAGCCCGACCTCATTGGCGCCGCTGGCCAACACGATCACGTCCAACACGCCATCTCCGGTCAGATCGGCCACGGCGACCTGTCGTGGATTGTTCCAGCCGGCATGGAACGTGGGATCCTCGAAGGTGCCGTCCCCCCGCCCCAGGGCGACGCCCACCGTGCCCACCGAGGCATTGGCCGTGACCAGATCGAGATGGCCATCGGCATTCAAATCGCCCAGGGCCATTCCCCAGACTCCCGCTCCTGCGGGGATGGAAATCGCCTGACCGAAATTGCCGTCGCCGAGACCCAATCGGACGGTTACGTTGCCGCTGCCACTGTTGCCGGCCACCAGGTCCAGGTGGCCGTCGTGGTTCAGATCCTCCAGGGCCACCGAACGTGGATTGTTCCCCGTGGCGAGGTTCGTCCGCGGCACCAAATTCCCGGTGCCATCCCCCAACAAGACGCTCACGTTGTGGCCGTAATAGTTTGCCACGACCACGTCCGTGGCGCCGTCTTCATTCAGATCGCCGGCCGCCAGCGCGGCAGGTCCATCCCCGACCGGCACCTCGGGTCCGATCTGAAACCCGCCCGTGCCGTCTCCGAGCAACAAGGTCACCCGATCCGCATCGAATCGCGCCACGACCAGGTCGAGGTCTGCGTCCCCGTCCAACGGGACCGCGACCAGTGCGTAGGGACGTCCCGACACCGCCAGGTCACCCACGGGCCCGAAGGAACCGTCGGGTTGCGGGCTGCCCTGCGGTGCCAAAGACGTTCCGGTCCAGATCGTGTCGTTCGAACGGTTCTCGATCCGGAACGGATCCAGTGGCTGGACGGTGAACTGGCGGAGGAATGCCGGGGCAAGCGGGTTGCCTGCGCGATCCATGACGGTGGAGGCGATGGAGAAACGCGTGGCACCCCACTGCAGGGGGCCGTCGTTGAGGGAGACGGTGACCGTGTTGGCGCCGGGGTAGGAGATCGTGAGCGGGTAGACCAGGTCATCGGCGGTGTTGAACACATTGTCGGGACCGGCCTGCCGCAGCGAGTAGGCGGCGGCATTGGTGGCGGTGGAGGGCCGGAGCGGCTCGGAAAAGGTGACGGTGAAACCGTGAATCAGGTCGGTGGTCGAGCCACCTTCTTCCGGCAGTGCGGCCGCGGTGACGGTGGGCGCGGCGGCATCCGTAATCGTGACGGCGAGGTAGTAACGGGCGAGCAAACCGCGGTTGGTGGGGGCAAAAACCCGGGCGAGGTAATCTCCCGGCTCGCTCACCGTGAAGTTGGTGCTGGTGGTGAGGGTGGCCACCGGGTTGATCTCCCCCAGCCGATACAGAACCATCGAGGCATCGCCGGTTTGGAGCGTGCTCCAGGGACCCAGTTGAAGCTCGGCCGACACGGTGTTACCCGCCTGGAGGGTGCCGAGGTGGAACCAATCGCCCGCGGCATCCTCCGCCGGCAGGGCCCCGATGCCACGAAGTTGGAAGGAGCCGGCCAGGAAAACCGCCGACAAACGCACGGCATTGTTGGTGTCGTCGTTGGGCTCGGATTCCAGAGTGGGACCGCGACTCAGGTCGGCCCGAACCGCGTAGTCCGACACCTGGTTGTCGGTGTACACGCGCACCCGGTACCCCCCGGGCGCAGGCAGGGGAACGTTCCTGAACTCGGCCACGCCGGAGGTGTCGCCGTTGACGGAAGCGATCGTCTGGCCCGAAGGATCCAACAGGCGCAACCGTGGCCGCGCGGCGCCGAGGGCCGCTTCGATGCGGACGCTGAGCCGGTCGCCACTCTCGGCGTTGAATGTCCAGTCATCGGCATTGGCGCTGCCCGTACCGTCGAACGTGTTGGTGCCGGCGGCCACGTACCAACCGGTTCCCGGCACGGCCTCGATGAAATCCAAGGTTTCGACACCTGCCCGGGCGCGTGGGACGGGCCAGGCGAGCAGGCAGAGAAATGCGAAAACCCCGCACCAACATCCATGAAGGGTCCGGAAAAGGCAGGGCATCCGCAGGCGGGCTGTCGGCCATCCTGCGGGCAGGGCGGCACCGCCGCAGCCCCGGGTTTGACAAGGCTCCATGGCAAGGGTGTCAACGGGAATCACAGGCTACAGGCTACGACCCGGTGGCATGTATGTCAACCGTGGCCGCGCCGGGTTGGAGTTCGCCTCTGCAGTTTGCCTCTGCAATCACGCCGTCAGTCTACGCGCCTTGCGATCCTGATGCCATCGGGGATGTTACTGATCCCCATGTCCGTATCCGACCCGAAGCCCGCCGGGGAAGGGTGCCCGTGCTCCCCACCTTCGAGCGCCCACATGTTCGCGACTGGCCTTGGTGTATCGGTCATGCTTAAGATGCCTGTCATGAGAGGGCTCCTTTGGCTCCGGCGCGCGGCGTGGGGACGCCGCTTCCGCTGGTGGTGTTTCGGGGTGCTCCTGGTGTTGGTGAGCAGCCCGTCCCCCGCGGAGGGTCAAGTGTCGGCGGTCGTGCCGGGTCATGGACGCGGGCCGCGGCTTCTGTTGATGCCGGAACCCGGACGGGAGACGGAACTGGAGGATCTGCACCGCCTGTTGAAGGTGCGTCGGATTCACGCGATGCCCGCCTTTGGCGGGTGGGAGATCGTGGAGCTGCCGGAGGGCGCGGACGCGGAGGCGATGCTGGAGCAGTACCGGGGCAGCGGGGCGGTTCGTCTGGTGGAGTTCGATGCACCGATCCACGCGGCCGCGTCGCTTCCCAACGATCCTTTTTTCCAAAACGGGGCGCAGTGGCACCTGAACAACTACGGGCAGAACGGGGGCGTCCCCGATGCCGATGTGGACGCGCCGGAAGCCTGGGACGTGGTGCGTGAAGCCACGAACGTGATCGTGGCCATTTTGGACAGCGGGGTCCGATGGACGCACGAGGATCTGAGAGAGAATCTCTGGCGCGATCCGCGCACGGGCTCGAACGGTCTGAACCTGGTCACCGGGAGCAACGATCCGTGGGACGACAACGGGCACGGAACGCACGTGGCCGGGCTGATCGGCGCCGTGGGGAACAATCAGCGCGGGGTGTGCGGCGTGGCATGGCGGGTTCGGTTGATGGCGGTGAAGGTCCTGGACGCCGCGGGCAACGGGTATTTCAGCGACGCGGTGATCGGCGTCGAGTACGCCCTGACCAACGGGGCGCGGGTGTTGAACATCAGTTGGACCAGTTCCACCAATTCGCTGGCTTTTTCCAATGTGCTGTGGCAGGCGGGACAGCAGGGCGCGGTGGTGGTGGCGGCAGCAGGCAACAACGGCCTCAACATCGACACCTTCCCTGCCTGGCCAGCATCTCTGCGGCTACCGAACCAGCTGACGGTGGCGGCCTCCACGCGATCGGAGACGGCCTACGGGCAGTCCGCCTACGGACCCGTGTCGGTTCATCTCTATGCGCCGGGTGCGGCGTTGTATTCCACTTCCAACGGGAGCGACTCGGGTTATGCCACCTTGAGTGGCACGTCGATGGCGACGGCGGTGGTGAGCGGAGCCGTGGCCCTGACGATGGCACGTTTCCCCGGGGCGGGTCCGGAGGAGATCGTGAGCCGGATCCTGGCGGCGGTGGATGTCAGGTCTGCGTATCAGGGACGGTGTCGAACCGGGGGCCGACTGAATCTGCGCAGGGTGGTGGATCTCCCGGGGCTTGCCATGGAGCCCGGTATGCCGCCGGTGCTGCGGTTGCAGGGCCAGCCCGGGCATGCCTATGACGTGTGGGGTTCGCCGGATTTGGTGCAGTGGGAATGGCTGATCCGGGCGACGCCCACTTCGGAAGGATGGAGCTGGCAGGACCCTGAGGCCGGACAACGCCCGATCCGTTTTTACCGGGCGGTGCCCGCGCCCTGAGGAGCGCCCGTTCCGTACGCACGATCTGCCCGGAGCAATCCCCGGCAAAGCCCGGCCGACCCGCTTCCCCGCAGGTGCCGCCCTCTGCACACCGTACCCGCGGGCGGGCCACGACGGCGATTCCCGCTTGACCGCGGCCGGGGTTCGGTTTGCACTAAGCCAGGCTGTCGGACGGGGCCGGCAGCATTAGAAAGGGGAAAAATACAATGGGTCAAAAACGGATCATCTCAGCCTGGATTCGAGGGGGAACCTGCACCGAACCTTTCGCTCCTCCGGCTTCGGATCGGGCCTGGCGACTGGTGTTGTTGGGCGCGCCCGGTGTGGGCAAGGGCACACAAGCGGAACTGCTTTCCGAACGACTGGGCGCGGTGCACCTGTCCACGGGCGACATCTTTCGTGCGGCGGGCAACCTGCCGCCGGAGCAGCGGAGTGCGGCGATGGAGGAGGCGCTGGGGTACATGCGCCGGGGCGAGCTGGTTCCGGACGAGCTGGTGATCCGACTGGTGGAGGAGCGGAAGGCGTGCCTGCGGCTTCCGTGCGGGTTCCTGCTGGACGGTTACCCGCGCACCGTGCCGCAGGCCGAAGCGCTGGACAATCTGCTGTCGGGCGAGGGTCTGGCGCTGGACGCCGTGCTGGACTACGAACTGCCGCTGGAAGTGGTGGTGCAGCGGCTGAGTGGACGGCGCATGTGCGCGCAGTGTCAGGCGGCCTATCACGTCGAGACCCTGCCCCCCAAACGGGAGGGCGTGTGCGACCATTGCGGGGGCAGGCTGGTTCAACGGCCCGATGACCGGCCGGAGGCGATTCGCGTCCGCATGGAAGTGTATCAGCGCAGCACGGCGCCGCTGATCGAGTATTACCGGGAGCGCGGGTTGCTGGTGACTGTTCCGGCAGAAGGCACGCCCGAGGAGGTCTTCGAGCGCAGTCTCCGGTTGCTCGAACAGAATGCCGCAGGCGCGACCCGCCGCGGCTGAGTGACCGGAAGGCTGGCACGTTTTTTCGCATCCGCCGATCTGCCCCGCGCGCAGACCGGGCACGGAAGGCCCGCCCGGGCGGGCGTCGCTCCGGCTCCGGTTCCGGACCGCACGCGCCGCCGCAGGCCGCCGGTTGGCCGCCCGCGGCGGAAAGAGAGCGGCAACAGGGCGCGCCCGTCATCCCCGGCCCCGATGGGGCAGTTGAGGCCTTCCAATGGCGACACAGACCCGCGGTGCGCGGCGGGTGATCTTCATGCGTTTGACGGCCCCGGCAGGAGCAGGGCTTGCGGTCCGATAGAGGGGCACTGGCCGGGCGCGGGAAGAGGGAGTAAATTGCCTCGGCCGGCTGGCACCTGAACCAAACCCATCCGACTTTGAACGAGACTTATGAGCAAGCAACTGACACTCGAACAGTGCATGGCCTTTCTCAACTGGCAGTGGGACAGCAACCGGCGGCCGGTCCGTTCCCAGATTCCCCTAACGAAGACGGCGGTCACGATCTCGCGGGAGACCGGCGCGGGCGGTCACGCCATTGCGGTGCGTTTGGCCGAGTGTCTCCAGGCGCTCTCTCCAAAGGGCAGTCCTCCGTGGACGGTGTTTGATCGGAATCTGATCGAGCAGGTGTTGGAGGATCATCATTTGCCGGCGCGGTTGGCCGAACACCTTCCGGAGGACACGTCGTCACAGTTGGACGACATTCTGGACGATCTGTTCGGGTTGCGACCGGATTCCTGGACGGTGGTGCAGGAGACTGCGGAGACGATCCTGCGGCTGGCGATGCTGGGGCATGTGATCCTGATCGGGCGTGCGGCTGCGGTGGTCACGGCGCGGCTGCCGCACGTCCTGCACGTGCGGTTGGTGGCGCCCTTCGAGGTGCGGGTGGAACGCGTGCAAGCCGACCGCAAACTGAGCCGGAAAGAGGCGGAGGAGGTGGTGCGGCGGGAGGACCGGGGTCGGGCCCGGTATTGGAAGCGCTATTACGGGGCCGACATTGCCGATCCCCTGCTCTACCATCTGGTGTTGAACACGGGCAGACTGAGTTGCGAGGCGGCGGTGGCGGTGATCGTGCAGGCGTTGCGGGCCGGGCCGGCTTCGGGTGGCGCTTGACCGACGACCGGAGGTCGGCCATTGGTGCTGCGCGTGAGCCGGAGACGGCGGCGCAAGTCGGGTGCGCGATCGCGGTCGGGTGGTCCCCCGCGGCGAAAACGGCGCGGGGGTGTGGCGATCGCTTGCGGCGTGGGTTTGTTGGTCCTGGCCGTGGCGGTCGGGCGGTGGTTTCCGCGTTCGTGGTGGCCGGAAATCGGGCAGTCGCAACCGGACAGGAAGCTGAAGGTCCGGCCCGGACGGGAGGCCGTCTCCACGCCCGGGGCCCGATCCACCCGCCCTCTGGTGCCCGAACCTCGTGCCGACTCTCGAGGTCAGCCGCCGGCAGCCGCGCCCGTTTCCGCCTCGCCGGGTTTGCGCGGAGGGCGGACGGAACCCGGCCGTGCGGCTGGAGAGGCGACCTATCCGCGGCCTGCGGCCGACTTGCTGGAGGTGCAGGTGGCGCTCGCGCGTCGGGTTTTGTCGCCGGGTTCGCTGGACGGTGCGTGGGGTCCGTCCACCAGCAGGGCGCTGGAAGCGTTTCAGGAGGAGGCCGGGTTGCCGGTGACGGGTGCCTGGGACGAATCCACCCGGCCGTTTTTGCTGGTGGAGCGTCCCGCGTTGAAGGTTTACACGGTGACGGAGGCCGACCGGCAGGGGCTGCAACCGCTGCACCGGAGCTGGTGGGGCAAATCGGTTCAGGAAGCCCTGGAACATGAGACGTTGCTGGAGCGGCTGGCCGAGCGTCACCACGTGTCGCCGCGGTTGTTGCAGCGGTTGAACCCGGGGCTGGACTGGGACGATCTGCCGCCGGGACAGACGATCCGGGTGCCGGACGCGGAGTATCCGCCGCCCCGGGCGCGCGCGGCGCGCCTGCAGATCCGGCTCGGCGCGCGCTGGCTGAGGGCGTACGATGAAGACGGCCGTTTACTGGCCCATTTCCCCTGCAGTGTGGCGCGGAACGTCGAGAAACGTCCGGTGGGGCGGCTCCATGTTTCGGTGGTGGTGGAACGGCCCAACTACACGTTCAATCCGGAGATCTTTCCCGACGCGCCCGAGTCGCAGGAACCGGGGCGCAAACTCATCCTGCCGCCCGGTCCCAACAATCCTGTCGGCCTGGCCTGGATCGGGCTCGACCGGCCCGGCTATGGGATCCACGGCACGCCGTGGCCCGAACGGGTGGGCCGCCCGGAATCCCGCGGCTGTTTCCGGCTGACCAACTGGGATGCGCTGTATCTGCTGCGGCTGGTGCGGGTGGGGACGCCCGTGGACGTGGAACCGTGAGGGTCCGGGGCCTTGGAGAGCCGCCCGGCCCGGGACGGTGCACCGGGTTCAATGGCAGCAGGCAGGTTGCGCGGCGTTGCCGACGGACGGGCTCAGGTACGGGATGCCCAAGGCCAGACCGCGCAAGACCAACAGGAGGCCCACGACTGCCACCGCCCAGGGGATCCCACGCTGGGTGCGAAGGCGGATGGAGGCCGGCAGGATCCCCGGCGCCAACGTGAGGGCCAACGTCAGGGGGACCGTCCCGAGACCGAAAGCGATCATGAACTGCAGCGCATGCACCAGGCTGCCGGAAGCCGTGGCGGCGCCGGCGGCCACGTAGACCAGGCCGCAGGGCAGAAAACCGTTGAGCAGCCCGAGACCGTAAAGCGCGGCAAGAGATCGTTCACGCAACAAGTCGCGCATGCCGTGGCTCAACCAGGCCGGGAGGGTCCAGGAGCCGAATGGACTGTGCCACAGGCGCTTCCAGAGCAACCCGCCCAGCAGCAGGAGGCCGATCCCCAGAGAAACCCACCGCTGGATGCCCACCCAGGACAAACTGCGGCCCAACAGCCCCACGGCCACGCCGATGCCGGCATACGTGCTGACGCGGCCCAGATGATACAGGAGCCGGCCGAAGAGCCAGGCGGCACGGGACTGACCGGTCCGGGGTAGCGCCAGCATCAAGGGCCCGCACATCCCCGCGCAATGCAGGCTGCCCGCCAGTCCGAGGGCGGTTCCGGAAATCCAGAGAGACCAGTGAACCCCACTTTCCATGGTGCGCGTGGCACGGGACCGGCTGGTGACGGATCTTGCTGCCTGCCCGGCCGGTCCCTGTGCGTTTTCCACTCTAGGGGCGGGTAAACCCACCGGGCAAGCACGGGGCGCACCGGTCCTGTCCGGGCTGGGGGAGGCAGGGTCGTGGTGCGGCCCTGCCCATCGGGGGGCCGCGCCGGACTGGTTTCATGCGCGCCGAAGGTTCATTTCCGGCCTGGCCAGGGGGATGGGATCGTCCCCCTCAGCAGCTCCGGACCGCCGGTGACGGCACGGCTCGAGGCATCCCCCGATCGGGGGATGGGCGCAGCGCGGCGGTTTCTGCTAAAAGGGAGAAGGTTGAGCCATGGAGACGAAGCCCGATCGAATCCATCCTGACACGCGGACGCGACCTGCCGCGACAGGAGGGGTCTGCCCTGCGCCCCTGCGAGTCCGCCGGCCTGCCGGGCGCATGGTGACGGCTGCCGGCCTGGCGGCTCTCATTCTGGGCAGCGCGGCAGCGGTGCAGGCCATGATCGTGGGGCCGTACGTGCCGGATGCGCACACGCTTCAGCTCTGGCACTTTGACGAATCGGCCCCGCCCATGACCAACGCGGTCGCCGGCGGTCTGGAACTGACGGTCCTGGGAGGCGGGGCGGTCTTGACCAATGTTTCCTATCCCGGGTTCGGTGGATCGCTCTCCACGTATGACGGCGGACCGGACGCGACGGCCGGGACGGACCGGGACGCCTACGCCGCTCCGCGCACGCTGGTCAACGGCAGCGGGGACAACGTGACGGTTACGTATGCGGACCCGACCACGGGGGCATTCACCATCGAGGCGCTGGTCCGGATAGACTTTGATCCCAACCTGAACTACGGTCCCGTGGCCAACGGCGGCAACGGCCGGGGCGCCCCGATGCAGATCGTCACGGGCGAGGACGAGGCCAACGGCGGCCGGATCTTCCAGTTCCGCATCGTTCCCATCGGGGTCATCAACAACAACCCGTACATCTACCTCGAGTTCATCAACGTGCATCAGGCGGTCTCGCCCATCGAAAACATCACGGTGCCCATTCCCACGGACGGACCGGACGCCATCCAGCAGGGCCGGTGGTATCACGTGGCGGTGACCTACAACGGCAGCGAAGGCATGCCCGACAACCTGCGGTTTTACTGGACGCGGATGGATCCGGACCGGACGGAAGCCAGTTTGATCGGCACCTGGACGATGATCAACGACCTGCCGGTGGCGCCGACGGATTTTGTGGTGGGCAACATCGGGCGCAACCCGTCCCAGAACAACTTTGTGGGGCTGATTGACGAGGTCCGCATCAGCAGCATCGCCCGTCCGGCCAACGGCATGATGTTCGCCCCGCCCCTGCCGGTGGTGGTGACGCAGCCCGAACCGCAAACGGTCGCCGTGGGCCAATCCTTCAAACTCTCCGCGGCTGCCGCGGGTCAGCCGCCGCTTTTCTACCAGTGGGAACGCGACGGACAGCCGATCGCCGGCGCCACCCGGGAGGTGTACAGCGTGGCCGTGGCCACGCCGGATGACGCGGGCACCTACCGTCTGGCGGTGTCGAACGCCGCGGGCGTGGTGTACAGCGATCCGGTGAGCGTCACGGTCCGGAATCCGAACACCCTCGTGTGGACGCCGCTGGCGAGCTGGAACTGGAACTTCACCGACGTGAACTGGGATTCCAACCAGGACAACCGGGCGGACACGGCCTTTGCGGGCGGGGACCGCGTGGTGTTCAACGACGCGGGGTTGTACGCGCCGGTGGCGTATGTGGAAGCCCCGGTCAATCCCAGCGAGATCCGTGTGAACACGGTCGGGGAATACCAGCTGACCACGATCAGCGGGGCCGCGCTGGTGAACCGGACGCACATCATCAAGGAAGGGAGCGGCACCCTGACGCTCGACGTGGATCATCTGGGCGAGGGAGTGACCGAGATCCGCGACGGCGTGTTGCAGGTCGGAGCGGGCATGAGCAGTCGCGGGAGCCTGCCTGCCGGGCCGATCACGAACCGGGCCACCCTGGTGTTCAACCGGACCGGGACGTTGGACGTGCCGGGGCCGGTCCACGGTGCGGGCACGTTGATCAACAGCAACACCGGCACGGTGCGCTTGTTGGGCACCAACGGACTGGCGGCGGATGCGCGGGTGATCATTGATCGCGGGACACTGGTTTTCGGGCCGGCCGCGCTCGGTGCGGTCACGCAGGTGATGGTGCGACCGTTCGGCCCCCTGCTGGGGAGCATCCTCGGCCTGACCGGCGGCGCGGTGGTCGGTTCCAACGTGACGGTTCGGCTCGCGTCCATGAACTGGTCGGACGGCATTTCCACCTACGACTGGCGTTCGAGCATCTGGGCCGAGGCCGGGTCGAATACCGTCCATGCACGCCTGCACCTGGAGGGGAACAACACGATCTTCCTTTCGCAGGAAGCGGGTGCGTGGTTGGAAGTGGACGGTGCGGTGGAGGGACCGGACTTCACCTATCAATTCGCCATGCGCGGCAGCGGGGAGGGCCTGCTGCGCAGCGTGGTGAATCTGCCCCGGGGGGCGTTGGCCAAGACCGACGGCGGCGTCTGGACCGTGGCCGGTGACGGCAACGCCAGCACCTACGAATATGTCCTGGTCGTGGGCGGCCGGCTGGCCATCGGCAACGACGACGCCCTTCATCCGCACGCCTATCTGCGGCTGGGGAACGGGGTGTTCGACCTGGCCGGGTTCAATCAAACCGTCAGCGGTCTGAGCAACGAGACCTCGGGTGTACGCTTGATTGCCAACAGCAGCACCAACCGCGATTCAGTTCTCACCGTGGCCACGGGCCGTTCGTGGGTCTTCGACGGGCAGATTGCCGACAGCACCGCCGGCGGGACGCGCACCGTGGGCCTCACCCTTCGGGCCACGGCCGACGCCAGTCTGACCTTCACCGCCGCCCAACCGTACAGCGGGCCCACGCGTGTCGAGGCCGGCCGATTGGTCCTGCTCGGCCAGGCCGCCCTGCCCAACACGGTTTCGCTCTGGCTTGGTCCCGGGGCGACGCTCGACGCCAGTGGCCGTTCCGATGCCGCCTTCACGATCGCCCCGCATCAAACGTTGTCCGGGGCGGGAACGATTTCCGTCAGCGGCAATTTGACCAACGCGGGAACGATCGAGCTCCTCGTGGGCAAGACCAACGGTGTGGTGAGCGCGACCCGGCTGGTGGTGTCGGGGCATCTTCAGCACGCCGGTTCCCTGCGCCTGGTCCTGCAGGGCGAACCCCTGGCGGCCGGTGACGCGCTGGCCCTCTTCTCGAGCGCCAGCGCGGCCGGTGCATGGACGGGGATCGAGCCTGCCGTGCCGGGTCCGGGTCTCCAGTGGGACACGACCACCCTGCTGACCGACGGGACGCTCCGGGTGGTGCCCGGTAAGACGCCGGAGCCGGTGATCGGCACGGTGCGCTGGGAAGGCAGTCAGTTCTTCCTGAGCGGGTCAGGTGCACCCGCGGGATCCACTTTCACCGTGTTGGCGAGTCCGGACGTGACCCGGCCTGTGAACGAGTGGACGCCGGTGGCGACCGGGTCGGTGGAACCGGACGGGACGTTCCGGATCGCCGTACCGGTTATGGCGGGTCAACCTGTGATGTTTTACCGGTTGCGGTTGCCTTGACGCAATCGGTGGAGCGTGCGGAACTTCAGGGCATGGGAAGTCGGAAACAGGCAAAACCATGAGAATACAACTCGCACTTGCGGTGCTCGGCGCGGGGCTGGCGACAGCCCCGGCCCAACTCACCATCTACAACCACCAGTTCAACGGTTCCGGCGGCCCGCTGAACGGCACGCCGGAGACCGTCAGCGGGGTGGCCTGGCAGGCGGGGTCGGTCTTCCTCGACAACGGGGTGGTCCAGACCCTGGTGGCCGGTTCGGCCAACGGTCAGGCTGCGTGGTTGCCTTTCACGCCGCAGAGCGGGCTGATCTACACCGCCACGGCCACCATCCTGAACAACCAGCCCAACTGGATCGCGTTCGGGTTCATGCCGGCGACGCCGCCGGGCGGGGATTGGACGGCCACCAGCTTCAATGTCCGGCACTCGAACAATGGTGCGTATTTGTGGGCGCTGACGCGGAACAACCCCACCCAGAACGACCAGCAGGCCTTCACCGGCCCGAACACCAGCGGTGGGTTGGCCAACTTCAACGGTGACCTTGTCGATCCGGCGCAGCCGGTCGAGATCAAGATCGTCCTCGACACCACCGCTGACACCTGGACGGCCGAGTTCCTCCTGAACGGCACCAGCCGCCAGACGGTAAACGTACCGGATGCGGCCAAGACCGCCATCGGCGGCATCGGCTTCAGCCGGGATCGCAATGCCACGGACAACCCCGGCGGCGTGATCCAGTCGTTCAGTCTGACGGTGGTGCCGGAGCCCACCAGCGGTGCGCTGCTGCTGACCGGCCTGGCCCTGTTGGGTCTGATCCGGGCGCGTCGGATTGCCTGAGCCATCCGGCAATCATTGAATCTC
Organism: Limisphaera sp. 4302-co; assembly: GCF_049537155.1. Lineage (NCBI taxonomy): Bacteria > Pseudomonadati > Verrucomicrobiota > Verrucomicrobiia > Limisphaerales > Limisphaeraceae > Limisphaera > Limisphaera sp. 4302-co. Next base: position 187,780 of record NZ_JBMVQZ010000006.1, on the reverse strand, counting down.
CGGGAAGGGCCGTCCGGTCCGGCGCCCCTCGACGGACGCCCGCGTCGGACGGCCCTTTTGTTTCGATCTTCCGCCGTGTGGTTCGTTGCAACCAGCCCGCTTCAGGCCCCACCGGACAGGTCTGATGGCTTGGATTCGGGTGCTCTTCGCGGGGCGCCGCTGTCGGTCCGTGCGGTCGGGCGGCGCCGGTCCGGGAAGGGATGGCGGCCTGGCGCGGTCCTTTGGCCGGTTGTGCTCCTGGCCTGGCGTCCTGCCGGGGCGCATCCGCTGTATCTCGAGGCGCTCCGGGATTTCGAGCGATATGCTGAGGGCGTGTGGCGCCAGGCCACCCACGCCGGTGCACCACCGCAGACCGGTTATTGGGGGGACGGCAACAGCAGCGGCAACGGCGGCATTCGGGGTTCGTGCGGTATCGCGGTGGCCTACGCCACGCTCGTGTATGCGGAGCCGGACAGCGCCGAGAATGCGCGCCGTATGGACCGGATCCGGCAAGCCCTGGACTATGCGGCGGAGACGCACCTGACGGGATCCGGCCTGGCGCGGGACGGTCGCCGCTGGGGTCACGGCTGGCAGACGGCGATGTGGGCCGGTTCGATGGGGCTGGCCTGTTTGCTGGTGGAAGACCGGCTGCCGTCCAACACGGTGGCGCGGGTGCGGCGTGTGCTGGCGGACGAATGCGACCACCGGGCGGGCATCCCGCCCGCCTCGGGTTACGTCAGCGACACGAAATCGGAGGAAAATGGCTGGAACAGCAACGTGCTCGCCCTCGGCGCCGCCTGGTTGAGCGACCATCCCCGGGCTCCGATCTGGCTGGAGGCGGCCAAGCGGTACCTGGTGAACACTTACACAGTGCCAGACAGCAGCGCGGATCCGTTGGCGGCCTGGATCACCACGGCCACGCTGTACCCCGGTTACGCACTCGAGAACCACGGGTTCTTTCATCCCACGTATCAGATGGTGGGCGGCATGTCGTTGGGCGATTCGCTGTTGATGGCCCGGTTGGCCAATCCGGCGGTGGCCGCCGAGCTCCAGCCTTTCGCCGAGCACAACGTGTTGGCGGTGTGGCATCGCGTATTGGCGCCGTTGTTGCTGGACTCGGGCGATTTTGCCTATCCGGCGGGTTTGGACTGGGAGCTGCACGATTTCGAGCACAACAGTTACCTGGCCTGGCTGGCGACGCATTTCGATGACCCGCTGGCCCGATGGGCGCACGAGCGCGTCGCCCAATTGGTGCGGTACCGCCAGCGGATCAATGGCGACGGCAGCTTCGTCGGTCCCAGCGGAGGAGGTTTCTACCGGGAAGCGGTGGAAGCGCGGCGCACGGCCATTGCCTGGCTCCACAGTCGGGTCAATGAACATCCCACGGGGACCACCGTGCCGCCAGCGGAAGTCGTCCTGCATCTTCCGGACGTGCAGGTCTTGCACCTGCGCTCTGTGCGCGGCTCGTTTTCGGTCAGCTACAAGCCGGACCGGGTCATGGCGGTGGTGGAACCGGCGGCGCGGTCCGTGCCGGAGGACGCCTTCGTGAGCACGCCGCGTCTGCCGGGGATTCTCGGCCTGGGCACGTGGGGTCCTCCCACCGGGGCCACGCTGCTGGGGCTGGAGATGTCGTCGAACCATTTCGACGCCCTGCTGGCCCTCAGCAACGGCGCGGCCGGTTGGACGCTGGCCCGCGTGTTTTGCGACGGCGAAACGTTCGCTCTGGTGGAGGTGCCGCATCCCCTCGGAGGGGGCGGCCCGGCCGATCCGGGTTCGTTCGTTTGCGGGATAGAAAACGATCCGCTCACCGGCGGGGCACGCGCCCTGGCTTGGTCGGCAGGCGTCGTGTGGATCACCAACCGGTCCGGCCTGACCGTGACCGTTACGAATCCGTGGATCTGTGTGGCCGATCGCTTCGGTGTGGCGGCCGGGCCGGCCGGTTGGTTCGAATATCGTGCCGCCACGGACTACAACATACCGGGAGCAGCGGAGGACACGCTCCGGTTCATCCCGGCCCTGTCGGCGGGCCCGCGCTATGCGGTTTGGATCGTCGGGCGCGGGCCTGCGGAGCTGGAGGCATGGGCGGCGCAGATCGGCTGGGAAACGCGGTCGAACACGGCCCGCCTGAGCTGGCGCGGCCGGAACGACCAGGTGCGCACGCTGGAGGTGGCGCTGCCCCGGATGCCGGCCTTTCCGCCTTACGCGGTGGCACCGGTGCGCGGGTCGGCTTCGTCCACACAGGGGACCTACACCTTCGACCGGACGTTGGACGGTCGCACGGACACCTTCTGGGTTTCGCTCTACGGTCCGACCAATCGTGCGGAGTGGCTCTGGGTGGCCTGGGACCGTGAGGTGGCGCTTTCCGGCGCCACGCTGTTGCCGAGGACGGATAACGGCGGCTACGGGCCGAGCCGGGTCCGGTTCCTGGCCAACGTGCCGGAACCGGTGCCGGGCGGAGGCCCGCCCGCGGGAGGACAGCTCGTCTACGAGGGATCCGTCCCACCGGATGCGCCGCTGCAGCTCACGCTGGACCCGCCCATGCGGGTGACCAACGCGATCTGGGTGATGCTCGGCGCCTATGACCGGGGCAACACGAATCAGCCGCGCAACGTTCAGGTGGCCGAACTGACCTTCACCGAGCGCGCCCGCCCGGGGACCTACGGCGACTGGCTCTTGAACGCCTTCCCGCCGTCTGCACGGGAGCAGCCGGAAAACGTCGATCCGCAGGCCGATCCCGACCAGGACCGGTCGCCCAATCTGGTCGAATACGTGGCGGGGACCGACCCGCTGGATCCCGAGTCCGTCGCGTCCGGTTGGAGCCCGGGTCGGCGCACCCCGGATCAAGTAAGCTGGGTGTGGGTCCGGAGGGCGGAGACGCCGGGCCTTACCGAGACGATTCTGAGATCCACGAACCTGGTGGACTGGACGCCGGCGGAACCGCTGCGGCGGACCTTGTTGCAGTCGGCCGAAGGTCGCGAGGTTTGGGAGGTTGCCTTTCCCATCGAACCCGGTGCCCGGTTTTACCAGCTTCGATACCAATTGCAGTTCGATCGCTGACCGTTTAGATCGAAGTCCGTCATGAGCTCACCGGAACGTCCGTCTCCACACCTTTCGGATCGGCAGATGTCGCCGTGTCGGCGCAGCCGCGGCGCGACCGCCACGAGGGCCACGCTCTGTGGCAGGTTCCCCGCCCGGAGGGTGATCGAGTTCATGATCGCCGGTCTGCTGGCGGTCGGGCCGCGCGTCGTGTATGCAGGAGCCGATCCGCTGGAGGCCGGTTTTGCCGATCCCCCGCCGGAGGCTCGCCTGCGCGCCTACTGGTGGTGGTTGAACGGCAACGTGACGGCCGAGGCCATCACCCGGGACCTGGAAGAGATGAAGGCCAAGGGATTCGGCGGTGCGATCCTGTGCGATGCCGACGGTTCCAACCAGGACGGCAACGCGCGGGTGCCGCACGGACCGACCTTTCTTTCCGGGGAATGGCTGAGGCTCTTCCGTCACACGCTGGATGAGGCGGCGCGCCTGGGATTGGAAATCAGCCTGAACATCCAGAGCGGATGGAACCTCGGCGGGCCGATGGTCCCGCCGGATGACGCGCCCAAAAAGGTGGTGTGGAGTTTCACGCGTGTGAAGGGGCCCACCAACGCGGTGCTGGCGTTGCCCCGGCCCGAGTCGCGCGACGGTTATTACCGGGATCTTTACGTGCTGGGCTATCCCCTGCGCCGCCCGGAGGCCACCGGCACCGCGGAGCAGCCCGAAGTGTCCGCCAGCTCACATCAGGCTGCCTATCCGCCCGGGCAGGCGCTCGACGGAGATCCGGAAACCTGGTGGGTGTCGGACGGTGCCGCGCCGGGCGACGGGCCGCATCCGCGCCGGCCGGAGTGGTTGGAGCTGAAGCTGCGGGAACCGGTGGAGATCCATGCGGTGGGTCTGCTGCCCCGCCCGGGCTACGGACCCCGGGAGGCCGAACTGCTGGTGTCCGAGACGGGCGAGGATTTCCGGCCCCACCGGCGGTTTCGGGTGGCGCGCGAGGGGCCGACCCGGATCGAGCTCGAGCCTCTGCGCGTGCGGGCCGTGCGGATCGCGTTTTTGGGCTCCCGCGATCCGCGGTTTCCCCGGGCAGCGCGCAATGTTCAGGTGGCCGAACTCTGGCTGGAAAGCGCCGAAGGTACGATCCCGCAGGCGGCCGCGCGGGCCCGTCCCTTGAAGAACTGGGCGCAAAAGGCCATGCACCGGGCCCTGGAACCGTTCTCGGCGCCGGATTCCAAACCGCTGTTCGAGGAGTGGCCGGGCGTGCCGGGGGAGGAGGATCTCCGGGCGGAGACGGTGCGCGATCTGAGCGCGCAAATGGACAGCGAAGGAAAACTCCATTGGGCGGTGCCGGAGGGGGAATGGGAGATCCTGCGCCTGGGATGCACACTCAACGATCACTGCTACGTATCCACTTGCAGCGAGGGATGGGAAGGTTACGCCATTGATCCGTTCGACGACGGTGCCTTCCGTCGCTACTGGGATGCCGTGGTGGAAAAACTGCTCGACCATGCCGGCCCGCACGTCGGGCGCACCCTGAAATACCTGCACACCGACAGTTGGGAGGTCGAGGTCGCCAACTGGACCCCCACCCTGCCCCGGGAATTCCGGCGCCGGCGCGGGTACGATCCGATCCCCTGGCTGCCCGTGCTGGCCGGCCGGATCGTCAACAGCCGCGAGGAGAGCAACCGGTTTCTCAACGATTTCCGCCGGACGTTTGGTGATCTGGCCATTGACCATCATTACCGCCTCTTCCGCGAAGGGGCGCATCGCCGGGGTCTGTTGATCCATCCCGAGAGCGGCGGTCCCCATGCCGTGCCGATTGATGCCCAGCAATGCCTCGGCTTCAACGACGCGCCCATGAGCGAGTTCTGGGCCTGGTCATGGCGGCATCGCGTGGGGGATGCCAACCGGTTCTTCGTAAAACAACCGGCCTCCGCCGCGCACACCTACGGGCGGCGACTCGTCCTGGCCGAAGGGTTCACCACCATCGGCCCCCACTGGCAGGAGACGTTGTGGGACAATCTGAAGCCCTCGTTTGACAAAGCCTGTACCGAAGGGCTCAACCTGCTGGTCTGGCACGCGTTCGTCTGCTCGCCGGAGAGTGAGGGCGTGCCGGGCCAACAGTACTTTGCGGGCACCCATCTCAACCCGCTGGTCACCTGGTGGGAGAAGGGCCGGCCGTTCTTCGACTACATCAACCGCTGCCAGTTCCTCCTGCAGCAGGGCCGCTTCGTGGCCGACGTGGCCTTTTACTACGGCGATCACGTACCCAATTTTGCCCAGCTCAAGAGCAGCGACCCGGCCGGGATCCTGCCCGGCTACGATTACGACGTGGTCAGCGCCGAAGTCCTGCTGGAACGGATGGAATTCCGCAATGGGCGGTTCGAGCTGCCCGACGGCATGAGCTACCGGGTCCTGGTGTTGCGGGATCTGGGCGTGATCTCGCCGCCGGTGCTGCGGCGGCTCAAAGCGTTTGTGGACCATGGAGCCATCGTAGTAGGCCGGCGGCCCAGAAGCCCGGGCACCTTGACGGATTATCCCCGCTGCGATGAGGAGTTCCAAGGGCTCGTGGAAGCCCTCTGGGGACCGCCGGATGCCCCTTCGCCGCGCCTGCAGGGCGGCCGTCCCGAGCCGCGGCGCATCATCGCCGACCGCGGCGCCCGGCAGGTCCTCCAGGAACTCGGCATCGCGCCGGATTTCGAATGGGAGCCGGTGGCGGAGGCCGGTCCGGCCGATCTCGATTACATCCACCGCCGCACCGATGAGGCGGACATCTATTTCGTCGCGCACCGCGGCACCAACGCCACACGCGTGCGCGCCACCTTCCGCGTCGGTGACCGGGCACCGGAACTGTGGGATCCGGTGACCGGCGGGCACCGGTTCGCCACCGATTACGAGGTTCGCGACGGGCGGGTGTCGCTGCCCCTGGAATTTGCGCCCTGCGGTTCGTGGTTCGTCGTGTTCCGGTATCCGGTCGGGCAGCATCCGCCCACGGGCCACCCGAATCATCCGCGGTTCCGAACCCTCCAAGAAATCGGCGGGCCATGGACGGTCCGCTTCGATCCCGCCTGGTCGGGCATTGCCGAGGTGCGCATGGAGCGTCTGATCAGTTGGACCGAGCATCCGCACCCGGACATCCGTCACTATTCCGGCACCGCACGGTACGAAACGACGTTTCGATGGATGCCGGATGACCGGGCGCAGGCCCGGACGGCGGAACCCGCCGAGGTCTGGCTCGATCTGGGCGACCTGCGCGAGCTGGCGGAGGTGCATCTCAACGGCGTCTCCTGTGGCATCGTATGGGCGCCGCCTTTCCGCGTGCGCCTGACACCCGCTCTCCGGCAGGGCCAGAACCAGCTCGTGATCGAGGTGGTCAACTTCTGGCCCAACCGCCTCATCGGCGACGCCGCGCTCCCGCCCGATCAACGCCGCACCCGAACCAACATCCGGAAGTTCACACCGGAAACGCCGCTGATGCGGTCGGGCCTTTTCGGTCCGGTCCGGCTTCTGGCGCCCGTGCCGGCGGATGAAAAGGTCCGATTCGACGCCGGAAGGACCGGAAGTTTGGACGGCGGGTGATTTGGTGGCGGTCCGTGCGCGGGTTCACACCTTGTCCGCGCCCCCGGGCCCCGGGTCCGAAGGGGTCCCGTCCGTTTGTCGCTGCTGCAGCAGGCGACGCCGCCGTTGCTGCACCGCCTGGCGGAGAAGGTATTCGATCTGTCCGTTGAGACTGCGCAACTCCTGCTGGGCCCACGCCTCCAGCTCCCGCAACAGTTCGGGATCCACGCGCAGCAGAAATGCCTTTCGCCCCGCCATCAGAACTGCTTGCGCACCGGTTCCGACTCAAATCCGAGCGCCCGCACGAAGGCGTGCGGATCGTCCGGACTGATCACCACCGTACGATCCTCGAACTCCAGCACCACGCAACGGCTCGAGTCCGTCACCCAGGCACGAAACCGGCCCAGGCGCTTGCTGTAAAACCAACCCACCATGGCCATGAAACCCGCCATGCCCCACAGGCGCACCGCTCCCCGAAGGGCGTCCGGATCCACCCGGGCCGAAACCAGCCCGGTCAGCGGGATCCGCGTCCACCAGAACGAACGCCGGATCCACAGTTGCCCGTGGCGCAGGGCGTAGCCGCGCACGCTGTACAGCGCGCACAGGCCCAGGATGAACCAGATCAGCCCGACGCCCACCCACGCCCAGGGCTGCGACCGGTGTTTGGGTGCCTGCGCCACCGTCACCGGGATCACGATGAGCACCAGCAACAACGCAGCCGTGGTGAGGCGGTTGCCCCATCCCCACGGTGCGCCGAACTCCCGAGCTTCATACTGTGGCAGGGAACGGTTCATGAATCAGTGTTGCGTGAGCGGGTGCGCCCGTGCGGGCGTCGGTTGTCCCGTTCGGATGAGCCGTTTCACGTGTAGAGTGTGCCCGTATTCACCACCGGGGTCACGCCGGCCTCGCCGCACAGGACCACCAGCAGGTTGCTCACCATGGCCGCGCGACGATCGTCGTCCAGGGCCACGACGTTGCGGGAGGCCAGGTCGTGAAGGGCCATCTCCACCATGCTCACCGCGCCCTGCACGATCTTCTGCCGTGCCGCGATCACCGCCTCGGCCTGCTGCCGCCGCAGCATGGCCTGGGCGATCTCCGGCGCGTAGGCCAGGTGGGTGATGCGTGCCTCGACGACCTCCACGCCGGCGATGGCCAGCCGTCGCTGCAGCTCCGCCTGCAGATCCGCCGCGATCTCCGTGGCATGGCTCCTGAGGGCCACCTCGCCCTCCTCGGTCTGATCGTACGGATAGGCCGAGGCCAGTTGCCGGACGGCAGCCTCGCTCTGCACGTCCACGTACTGGTGATAATCCTCCACATCGAACATGGCGCGCGCGGTGTCCTCCACGCGCCAGACCACCACGGCGGCGATTTCGATGGGGTTGCCCCGCTTGTCGTTCACCTTGAGCCTTTCGGTGGACGTGTTGTGGGCGCGCAGGGAGACCTTGGTCCCCCGGCTGTAAAAAGGGTTGGCCCAGTGAAACCCGCTCTGTTTGACCGTGCCGTGATAGGCTCCGAAGAGGATCAACACCCGCGACTGATTCGGTTGCAGGGTGAAGTGGCCCGAGAACATCAGCCCCGTCAGACCCAGGAACACCAGGCTGGAGAGAAACCGGACGACGGGGAACTGGCCTGTGACACCGGCACGGATGGCGCTGTAGAGCAGCCAGGCGGAGCCGGACAGGAGCAACAGGTTCACGCCGAGCATGAGCCAACCGTTGGGGACGTTGACGACCTTTTCCCGGCTGGGGAGGCGGCCGGGCGCATTTTGTGCCGAACCGAGCGAACCACTCACCTGCGCATTCATATCACGATGATATCACTAAGCTATCGAGCGGCAAGGGTTTTCTTCCGGCCGGTCCGGTTGAAGGCCAACCTGTTGGAGCGCAGCCGGTTCCCCAAGCGGGTCCGATGCCGGGATGGGCCGGTCGCGCGACCGAAGGAGGTGCACGGCCCGGGAAGAGGGCGCCGTGGGGCGGTCCGGGCGCGTGAGCGGCCGGGTCGTCAGCGGGTTGCAGGAGGCTCCGTCCGGGTTCACACTTGCCTGCAAAGGTCGGTTGTGGTCGGATAACGGCGCCGAATTCAGGCAGGCGGCGGATGGAAGCGTATCCCAAGCATTACTGCGGCGTGTTCGGTGTTTTCGGGCATCCGAAGGCAGCCGAACTGACCTATTACGGTCTGTTTGCGTTGCAACATCGGGGGCAGGAGAGCGCCGGCATTGTGACCTCGGACGGGCGGCAGTTTCACGTGCACAAGGGGATGGGGCTGGTGCCGCAGGTGTTCGACGCGGTGGCGTTGCAGTCGTTGCCGGGGCATCTGGCCATCGGGCACACCCGCTATTCCACGACGGGTGCGTCTCATTTCCGGAATGCGCAGCCGCTGACGGTGGATTGTGCGCGGGGCCAGATCGCCGTGGCGCACAACGGCAATCTCACCAATGCGGCCGCGTTGCGCGAGGAGCTGGAGGCGGCGGGGTCCATTTTCCAGACCACCGTGGACAGTGAGATTGTGTTGCACCTGCTGGCGCAGCCGGGCCCGAACGGTTCGGCCAACTCGCTGGTGCACGCGATCCGGCGGCTGGAAGGTGCGTTTTCGCTGTTGATCATGACCGAGACGGAACTGATTGCCGTCCGGGATCCGCACGGGTTTCGACCGTTGTCGCTGGGTCGTGTGGACGACGCGTGGGTGGTTTCCAGCGAGACCTGTGCGTTCGATCTCATTCATGCGAAGTTCGAGCGCGACATCCAGCCCGGCGAGATTCTGGTGATCCGGGACGGGGGCCTGGTGAGTTTGCAGGCCTTTCCCGAGCACCGGCGCCGGGCCTTTTGCGTGTTCGAGTACGTGTATTTTGCGCGGCCGGACAGCATGTTGGAGGGCCGCAACGTGCATCTGGCGCGGGTGGAGATGGGCCGGCAACTGGCGCGGGAACATCCGGTGGAGGCGGATCTGGTGATACCGGTGCCGGACAGCGGCAATTCGGCCGCTCTCGGTTACGCACTGGAATCGGGCATACCGTTCGAGATGGCGTTCGTGAGGAACCACTACGTGGGCCGCAGCTTTCTGCAGCCCTCGCAGCTCATCCGGGATTTCAACGTGCGGGTGAAACTGAACCTGATCCGGGACCTGGTGCGGGGCAGGCGCGTGGTGGTGGTGGATGACTCGATCGTGCGCGGCACGACCTGCAAGGCCCGTGTGAACACGCTGAAGGAGGCCGGGGCGCGGGAGGTGCACGTGCGGGTGAGTTGCCCCCCGCACATGTATCCGTGCGTGTACGGGATCGATTTTCCGGACCGCAGCAAGCTGATGGCGGCCAATCACTCTCTGGAGGAGATCCGCAACTATCTGAAGGCGGACTCGCTGCAGTATCTCTCGCTGGAAGGGATGGTGAAGGCGGTGGGCCGCGCGCAGGAGAGTCTCTGTCTGGCCTGTTACAACGGCGATTATCCGGTCCCGTACGATCCGGCACTGGACAAGCAGATCATGGAACGGCGCCGCGCTCAGCGCCCCGGTCTGGTGGAGGCCCTGCTGCAGGACCAGGCACAGGGCCGGCTCTTGTGATCCGGGCCGGGGCCCGATGGCTGCGACGGGATCCGTCCCGGGAACGGCTGCGGCGGGCGGGTGGTTTTGCACGCGTTCGATCTGACAGTTCTGGCGCTGTATCTGGCGGGTGTGGTGGGCGTGGGCTGGCACCTGGGCCGGCAAACGCGCGACCTGCGCGATTATTTCCTCTCCGGCCGGCGGACACCCGGCTGGGCGATCCTGGCATCCATCGTGGCCACCGAGACCTCCACCGTCACGTTCCTCAGCGTGCCGGCGTTTGCGTTTGCGGCCAATGCACGTGGCGAAGGAGGCAACTGGACGTTTCTTTCGCTGGCCCTGGGTTCCGTGTGCGGGCGTGTGTGCGTGGCGTGGCTGTTGTTGCCGCGCTATTTCCGGGGCGAGTTGTTCACGGTGTACCAGGCGCTCCAGCAGCGTTTCGACGTCCGGGTACAACGGGCGGCGTCGGCCCTGTTTCTGGCCACCCGGTGTCTGGCCGACGGCATCCGGCTCATGGCGACGGCGCTGATCCTGACGGCGCTGACCCGCTGGTCGGATCCCGTGGCCATTCTGATCCTCGCAGGGGCCACGATCCTTTACACGTGGCTGGGCGGGATGAAAGCGGTGATCTGGACGGACGTGTTGCAGGCCTGCGTGTATCTGGCGGGTGCGGGTGCGGCGGCGTGGGTGCTGCTGGAGCGGATCCCGGGCGGCTGGGAAACCGCGCTGGAGGTGGCGCGCAGTCATGACAAGCTTCGGGTGTTCGACTTCGGCTGGGACGTCTCTCGCAGTTACACGTTCTGGGCCGGTCTGGTGGGCGGTGTCTTTCTCACCACCGCGACGCACGGGACCGATCAGTTGATGGTCCAGCGCTATCTGTCCGCGCGGAACCGGCGCGAGGCGGCGGCGGCCCTGTTGGGCAGCGGCCTTGCCATCCTGATGCAGTTTGCGCTGTTTCTCGGGTTGGGCACGCTGTTGTTCGTGTACTACCGGGAAGCGGGTGTGGCGTTGCCGGAGTCGGTGGCGGCGCGACCGGACCGGGTCTTTCCCCACTTCGTGGTGACGGAATTGCCGGCGGGGGTGCGCGGGTTGGTGATCGCAGCGGTTTTCGCTGCTGCCATGAGCACGCTCTCTTCGTCGCTGAATTCGCTCGCCACCGCGGCGCTGACGGATTTTTGCCATTCGCCCGCGTCCGGCCGAGCCGGATCCGGTCCGGCCGTGAGCGCGGCGCGGCGATGGACGCTGGGGTGGGGTCTGGTTCAGGCGGGCGTGGCATTGGCAACGGCCCGGATGGAGACGCGGATCGTGGACATGGCCCTGGCCCTGGCCTCGTTTACCAGTGGGCCGGTGCTGGGTTTGTTTTTTCTCGCGCTGGGACCGCGCCGGGTGGATTCCACCAGTGCCCTCATCGGGTTGGTTGTCGGGATGGCGGTGATGGTGCTTGTGGGTACGGGCGGCGGGGTGTCGTGGCAGTGGTACACGTTGACCGGCTCGGTGGTCACGTGGCTCGCCGGGTGCGGGGTGGCGCTGTGGCGGGGTGGCGCCGGCAGGGCAGGTTCCGGTTGTTCAGAATGAACCGGGAGGTGCGGATCCGGCCGAAGCCGCCGGGCGGACGGTTCACTTGCCGATGCAGAATCGGCTGAAGATGATGTCCAACAGGTCCTCTGTAGCGGTCTGCCCCACGATCTCGCCCACGGCATCGGTGGCCGCCCGCAGGTCCACGGACACCAGGTCCAGGGGCAACCGGCTCTCGAGTGCGCCGATGGCGTGCTCGAGTGAGCTCCGTGCGCGCAGGAGGATGGCCTGGTGCCGGGCGTTGATGCAGGCATCGGGCGCCTCGCCGGGGCGCGACGGGCCCGAGAGGATGAGCTGTTCCACCTTCTCCTTGAGCTGGTCGAGCCCCTGGCCGGTGCGGCAGGAAATCTCCACCCGGGGTTCATCCGTCTCCGGGAGGGTGAGCCGGACGGGCAGATCGGCCTTGTTGAGGACCAGGAGCCGTTTGCGATGGCGGAACTGTTCCCACAGGCGTTGGTCTTCGGCGGTCCAGGGTTCGGACCGGTCGAAGACGTGCAACAGCAGGTCGGCGGTTTCCACGGCGCGATGGCTCCGGCGGATCCCCTCCTGTTCAATTTCATCGCCGGCCTCGCGCACTCCGGCGGTGTCCACCAGGACCACGGGCAGGCCGCGGATGTTCACGGTTTCCTCGATGGTGTCCCGGGTGGTCCCGGGCCGGGCCGAGACGATGGCGCGGTCCTGGCCCAGGAGCAGGTTCAGCAGGCTGGACTTGCCGACGTTGGGCCGGCCCACGATGGCGGTGCGGATGCCCTGACGGAGGATCCGACCTTCCTCGGCCGAGCGCAGGAGGTCTTCCACGAGGGTCAGACCGGCCCGGAGACGGTTCAGGATTCCCTCCCGCGTGTCGGGCGCAATGTCCTCCTCCGGGAAATCGAGCTGGGCTTCCACGTGGGCCAGTGCGAGCATGAGATCGTCGCGGAGGCGCTGCAGCTTGCGCGAGAGTGCGCCTTCCAACTGTTCGCGCGCGGCGGCCAGGGCGCGTTCGGTGCGTGCGGCGATCAGGTCCGCCACCGCCTCGGCCTGGGTGAGGTCGAGGCGCCCGTTCAAAAAGGCGCGGCGCGTGAACTCGCCCGGTTGGGCCGGCCGGGCCCCCTGCTCCAGCACGGCCTGCAGGACCAGGCGGGCCACCAGCAGTCCGCCGTGACAGGAGATCTCGACCACGTCCTCGCGTGTGTAGGTGCGGGGTCGCCGCATGACCGCCAAGAGGACTTCGTCAATCCGCCGGCCGTTGCGATGGATGAACCCGTAGTGCAGGGTGTGCGTGGGTGCCTCGGACGGTTTGCGCGCCCGGGCTCCCGCCGGCTGGAACACCCGGTCGGCAATGGCCAATGCGTCCGGGCCGGAGATTCGGATGACGGCCAGACCCCCTTCGCCCGGCGGTGTGGCGATGGCTGCAATCGTATCCTCCGACATGCAGGCGAAGGTACGCGGCATCCACGGGAGGCGGCAAGCGGCGCCGGGTTGGTGGCGCAAAGTGAGCCGGCAGCGTCCCGTGGCGGATGTCTCACCCGAGCTCTCCAACGGGCGGGATCCCCTGCCCCGCCCGGGCAACAGGGTCCAACCGCGGCGGGTGCGTGTCCGGGGCTGATCGGTCCGGTGCGGCGGCCGGTTTCAAGGCCGCGGACCACCGGCAGGGCCGGGCGCTCAGGTAGATGCCGGCGGCGTGTCGGGCGGCCGGTGCGGCTCGGCCGGCTCCGGGCCTTCGGTGGCCGAAGGTGGCTCCGCGGCCGGTTCGGCTGCGGCCGGGTCAGTGGACGCTGAAAGGCCTGCCTGCGCAGTTGTCGGCTTCCCGGGCTCGGGCTTCGCTTCCCCGGCCGCGCCGCCCGTGTCGGACGCGATGGTCGTCTCCGGGGTCTGGGCGGGCTCGGTCGCCCCGGTCGCAGGCGCGCCCGGCGCGGGTGCCGTTCCGGTGACTTCATTGCCGCCTTCGCCGACGGCAGGTTGGTTCGGCGCGGTTGCGATCGTGTCCGGCCCGGGAGCTGCATCGGCGGGTGCGCCGGCCGGCGCAGCCGCTCGAGCGTCGGAGCCGGCTGATTCTCCGCTGATGCTCCCGCCCGCCTGTGCTGCCGCGGCATCTGCGGCGTGGACCTGCGCCGGCTCCGGGGCTGCGCCACCTTCCTTCTGCGCGGGAGCTGCCTGGGCTTCCCTGCGCTCGCCCGCCGGCTGGGGAGCCGGTTTGGGGGCGGGTTTCTTGGCCACTTCGAGTGCGCCCGATGCGAATTCGATGACGTGCCCCTGGTGGATCAGCCAGTGGAGGTCCGCAATGAGCATGGTCTGCTCCGGGGTGGGTGTGTGGGGGGCGGCTGCGGGTTGGGCGGCCGCCTGCGCGGGGGCGGAATCGGCCTGTTCACCCTCGGCCGGCCCCGGGCTTTGGGTGGCCGGCGGCGCAGCGGGTTCAGCCGGTTTCGGAGAAGGGGCCAGCGCCTCGATCAACTCACGCCGCGTGCAGTGGGGATGTTCCTGGATGTATTGGACGATGCGTTTGACGTTGAGGGAGACCGGGGTGTTTTCGATGTCCAGGTAGTGCGGTCGTGCCACCGCCACGTGGGTGATGGTGCGATTGATCTTGAAGAACTGCAGTCCGTGGGCGGCAAACTGCTGGCTCAGGGCCGTGGCGATCTGCAGGGGGAACCGGCGTTGTTCTTCCAGCGTGTGCCGGATGAGCCGGGCCAGGGGTTTGCAGGGGACGTTCTGGGCGGCGGTGCCGCTCAGGGTGACCAGTTCCACTTCACGCACGATGTTGGGGGCGTGGACCTCGCGGAAATGGCGTTCCACGGCGTCGCGGCTGCCCAGGCGGAGCGGTTCGGGAACATTCAGGCAGATGTACTCGGTTTTCCAGCTCTGTTCCTCCAGCCACTTTTTCACCACCGCTTCGTCCCGCACGATCTTGACGCGGGCCTTGTAGGTCTCGAAGGGGATGTGCGAGAAGCGTTCGGCGTGGAGTTGTCGCAACCGTTGGGGGTAATCGTGGTGGTTGGGCGGGCCGAGGATGACACCGCTGTAACCGCACTGGGCCACGAAGGTGTACCTGCCCTTCGGCGGGTCGGTGGGGGTGCGTTCGGCCTGATAGAAAGTGTCGAAGTACTTCTCCAAAACATGTGCCACCACTTCGTCCACCGACAACCACGGGGTTTCATCGAGGGCGCACAGGTACAACGGTTGGCGCACGGTGCCGTCGGACTTCTTCTTGACGCTGAGCTCCACGCTGTAGCGTTCCGGCCGTTCGAGGAACAGCTTGGCGATGTCGAACAACGGGAAGGCCCGGCCGGTGCTGCGGATGCGCCGGGCCACCTGATCGACGCCCTTGGGATCGGGGATGAGCCGGACCTGCACATCCGGCAGGGGTGCGCGGCTGGGTTTGGCGGCTGCACCTGCGGTCCCGGCGGCGGTGCCCGCGGCCCGGGGGCTCCGGGTTTCCGGCCGGGTGCCGGCGGCGGCTTCGGCGCCCCGGGCTCCCGGGCCGGGTGGGGCACCGGCACGCCCCCGCGCGCGTCCACGTCCACGGCCTTTTCTTTCTTCCTCGCCGGCCTCTTCGCGGGCACGAGAGCTGATGGTGGGCTTGGGCGGTTCGGTCGCCCACGCCGGCAGGAAGAGTTTTTCCAGATCGAATTCGTGTTCCGGCAACGTGCTCATGGCCGACTTCCCTGGGACGCGCCTTTGGGGTTCTGCGGAGGCAGAACCTGCTACCGGGAGCATGCTGAGGGTTGGCGGGAATTGCAAGTGCCGGCTGGTTCGGCAGCCGGTCCGGTTGCGGGAACGCGCCGTCCGGTGGGGCGTTTTGCGCGGGTGCACCGGGACCGTTCGGGGACGGCCCATGCGCATGGAGGCAGGTCGCCCCGCGGGCCCGGGCCCGGGCAGGCCCTTGGCAAAACACGGGTGGTTTTCCCATATTGCGCGCCGTGATTGACACGCCGGAAGCGTTGGAAGCCTACCTGCCGGTGCTGCGGGCAGCTCCCTGGGTTGCGGTCGACACCGAGGCTGACAGTTTGCACGCGTACCCGGAGAAGCTTTGTCTGATCCAGGTCAGCACGCCCACGGGCGACCGCTTGATCGATCCGCTGGCCGGACTGGATTTGCGGCCGTTGCTGGAGGCTCTGGCCGGGCACGATCTCATCATGCACGGAGCCGACTACGACCTGCGTCTGTTGTGGCGTGCGGGCCGGTTCGTCCCCAGCGCGGTGTTCGACACGATGCTGGCGGCGCGGTTGCTGGGGGAGCGCAATTTCAGCCTCAGCGCGCTGTTGGAACGGTTCCTGGGCGTGCGGCTGGACAAATCCATGCAGAAGGCCGACTGGTCCAGGCGGCCGCTGACACCGCGCATGGAGGCCTACGCGCGCAATGACACGCGGCATTTGAAGCCGCTGGCCGACCGACTTCGCGAGGAGCTGGTGGCACGGGGAAGGCTCGCCTGGCATGAGGAGGCCTGCCGGCGACTGGTCCAGGAATGCACCTGCGATCCCGAGATGGATCCCGACCAGGTCTGGCGGGTCAAGGGCAGTCATCTGCTGACGCGGCGGGGACTGGCGGTGTTGCGGGAGCTGTGGCACTGGCGGGAGGCCGAGGCACGGGCCTCGAACCGACCGCCCTTTTTCGTCCTGCCCCACGAGACCCTGAGCCGCATCGCTGCGGCGGCCGTGGACGGACAGGACTACCTGACGCTTCTGCCGCAGAAGTTCTCCGCGCGGCGTCGGGCGGGGCTGAAGGAAGCCGTGGCCCGGGGCTTGGCGGTGCCGCCGGAGCAATGGCCCGAGCTGCGCCGGGGCACCGGCCGCCGGCTGACCGAAACCGAGCAGGCACGACTGGAAGAGCTGGAACGCCGGCGCAACGCGCGCGCGCAGGAACTGGGTTTGGAACCCTCCCTGATCGCGCCGCGAGGTGTGCTGGTGGAGCTGGCGCGCGACTGGGAGGGTTGCGCCCCGCGGCTGATGCGGTGGCAGCGGGAACTGTTACAGGACTGAGCCTGCATGTTCCCACCGGACCGGAGCCCACCGGGCAACGGGGTCGGCTCCCAATGCCGCAGCTTCACGGGGCCGCAGTGCCGGCGGCACTGTTGGTCGAGACGGGCAGGTCGGCTTGTTCCACCGGTTTGAGTTCCTCGACGAGCACCTCGACCTTTTCCTCGGCGCGGATCTTGCGGACGTAATCCGGCAGGACCTTCTGGATGGCCTGCGTGGTCAGGTAATCGCGGATCTGTTCCCTGACCTCTTCAAACGGCACGCGGCGCGCCGGCAGGCGTTCGAGCATTTTGATGATGTGATAACCGAACTGGGTGGTGACCACGTCGCTGATCTGGCCCGGTTGCAGGCTCCAGGCCGCCACCTCGAACTCGGGGACCATCTGGCCCCGGGCAAAGACGTACTCGCCTCCGCGGTCCTTGGAACCCGGATCCTCGGAATACTGCTTCACCAGGGCTGCGAAATCCTCGCCGGCCCGGGCCCGCTGCAGGAGTTCCTCGATCTGCTTGCGCTTGGCCTGACGAATCTCTTCGGGCAACGGTTCCCGGGTGTTGGCGTCCACCGTGCGCAGCAGCAGGTGACTGACCCGGACGCGTTCGGGCTGCTCGAACTGCGCCGGATTCTCGTCATAGAACCTGCGAACGTCCTCGTCCGTGACGTTCACGTGGACCTCGCGCCGGATGACGGCCTCGGCGGTGGCCTCCTCGATCAGCCGTTCCTTGAGCTGGTCCGGGCTGATCCCCACCGATTTGAGCTGGCGGACCAGGTTTTCCATGGACCCGGCACGCTCGAGGACCTGCTGGTAGCGCAGCTCTCCGACGCGCTTGCCCTCGGCCTTGTCCTCGGGTGTGGCGCGGCCGACCAGCATCTTGACGCGGATGAGCTGCTGGAGCAGTTCGCGTTGCACCTGCAGGTCCGCCGCCGGTGGGAGGGTCTGACCGCGGGCGGCCACCAATGCCTTGAAACTCAGGAGCGCGGCGTCCAACTGGCTGCGTTTGATTTCGAAGCTCTTGCCGCGGGCGATGACCTCGTCGCCGAACAGCTCGGTCATCACGGCCACGGCGCTGCTGGTGGAGGGGTTGGTTTGCGCCCAGGCCAGGCCGGCCAGCAGCACGGTGGTCAGGGTCAACCTCAGCGTCCGCAAAGGAAACGGTTTCGACATGCGATCTGCCTCTTGTTTTTTGGGCACCAACTACAGGTGAACCAGCCGGACGTTGCTGATGTCCGGGTCGCGTTGCAGCTCTTCCAACACCGACGGCGGGGGCGCGTTGTCCAGGTGCAGGACCGTCAGCGCGCGTCCCCCGGCCTCGTCCCGGTGCAGGTTCATGCTGGCGATGTTGACCCCGTGCCGGCCCATCAGGGTGCCGATGTGGCCGACCATGCCCGGTCGGTCGCGGTTGGTCAACAGGAGAATGTGCCCGGAGACGGGGATTTCCACCGGCATGCTGTAGAGTCGGACAATGCGCGGGTTCTGCGGAGAGCCGAAGAAGGTACCGCCGGCCGAGATCACCTTTTGATCGCCCTGGAAGACCTGGACGTGCAACCACTCGTTGTAGGTCACCGGTTCGCTGGAGCGTTTTTCCTCCACGGTGACGCCCAGAGTGGCGGCGATGCTGCGCACATTGACCGGGTTGATCGCCTCCATGCCCGTCCGAGACAGGAATCCCATCAAGACCGCGCGGGTGATGGGATCCACGTTGGGCAGTTCGCGGGCCCGCCCCCCGTAGGTGATGTAGAGGCGGTCCACCTGTTCGGGTGCCAGCTGGCCCAGCAACCGGCCGAGTTTTTCTCCCAGCACCAGGTAGGGCTTGACCTGTTCATAGGTCTTGGCGTCGAGGTAGGGGAGGTTCACCGCGTTGCGGACCTCGCCGGTGAGCAGATAGGAGGTGATCACCTCGGCCACCTCCACGCCGCACTTGTCCTGGGCCTCTTTGGTGCTGGCACCCAGGTGCGGGGTGAGGATGAGAGCGGGATGCTTGCGGAAGGGATGGTCGGCCGGCAGCGGCTCGGTGGCGTACACGTCCAGAGCCGCACCGGCCACCTGGCCGCTGTCCAGCGCGGCCAGCAGGTCCTGCTCCACGATGATTTCGCCCCGGGCGCAATTCACCAGGCGCACGCCCGGTTTCATCCGGGCAAAGGCCGAGGCGTTGAGCATGCCGCGGGTGAGCTCCGTCACCGGCATGTGCACGGTGATGAAGTCGGCGTTGCGGTACACCTCGTCCACCTCGTTCGCCAGCCTGATCCCCAGCGCCTTCACCCTCGTGTCAGCGAGGAAGGGGTCGTATCCGATGACCTCCATCCCGAAGGCCAGCGCCCGCTTGGCCACCTCACTGCCGACGCGGCCGAGCCCCAGGATCCCCAGTTTTTTACCCGCCAACTCGATTCCCGAGAATTTCTTCCGATCCCACTCACCTGCCACCATGCTGGCGTGGGCCTGCGGGAGCTTGCGGGCCAGGGCCAGCAACATGGCCCAGGTCAGTTCGGCGGTGGAAATGGTGTTGCCCCCCGGCGTGTTCATCACGACGACGCCGTGCTGCGTGGCCGCCTCCACGTCCACGTTGTCCACGCCCACACCGGCCCGCCCCACCACACGGAGGGCTTTGGCCGCCTCGATCACACGGCGTGTCACCTTGGTCTCGGAACGCACCACCAGGGCCACCGCATCCGCCACCAATGGCAACAGTTCGTCCTCCGTGTGACGGCGCGACAGCACCTCCACCCGGAACTCGGGCCGAGCCCGCAACAGTTCGATCCCCTTGGGCGCAATCGGATCGCAGACCAGGATCTTCATAGTTTGGCGGAGTGTAGGCGGGCCGCACCGGACGGGTCAAATGCGCGATGCGCCTCCGGCCCTGCCGGGCAGGCGGCACCGGCCACCACGCGCAGGCGTTCCCATTCCGGATCGTCCGAACCCCACCGCCGTGTCGCGCGCTTCCGGAAGAGGGTACCGGCGACGGCCTTTCAAAAAGGTCTCCGCGGGCAGTTGCAAAGAGCGGGTCCGATGGCCGACCGAATGGGTGCCAGCAAGTTGGTTCGCGCAGGCAGCAGGGGCCGGCCTGAAAACCGCTCGGCCTCGTCCCACCAGTCCAACAGAATACCGTCGAAAAGTCCCGCGGCCGTGGCGGTGGCGGCACGCGCGGCGGCGTGACGACGAAAGGCTTCCAACCGGAAATCCCACCGGTAAAACCCGCCCTCTGCCCAACCCGGCACCACCCGACCCCTCTGGTCCCGCAACCACCACCGATGATCGAGCCCGCCAAGGCAACAGCTGGGGCGTCCCGGTACCGGATTTCACACAGCAGCACCAGGTGAGGATTGAGCCGGAGCAACTCTTGCCGGCGTTTCCGGGCCGCCTCGACCGTGTCGGGCCGGAACCGGGTGGCAGGCTCACCGATCCCCTGCCCCCATTCCAGTCCCAACAGCCAAGGGCCGCCCCAGACCAGATCGTGTCGGGCAAGCGTCCGGGCAGGTGGTTCGTCCGGAACTTCGGCAGGTGCCCACGCCTGGAACACAGAGGGAAAGCCGCGAGTTTCGATCCGTTCCCGCACGGACAACCCGGCCGCCGCGGCAGATCCCCACCCCGCGATGAACATCACAAAGAGCATCCACAGAAGACGTCGGGCAGTGCCGCCCTCCCCGATCCCGAGGGATCCACCCGACTCGAAATCCGGACGATCGGCTCGTCCGTTCCCTTACTACGCCGTCTGAACCCCGCCTTCGGAGGTCTCTCCGGTGCCCGCCCGGCCGGAAAAAAGGCCGGCACCCGCTTCCGCACGCAGGGACCTTCTCATTCCGTCCTTTCCCCGGAACCGTTGAACCGTGGCAGACGCCCGGCCCGGTAGGCTTCGAGATAGGCAGAGTTTCGCTCCACCAGATCGGCACGCCCCTGGTGCCGTGCCAGGGCAATTGCCTCCCCGGCCCGTTGAACGGCTTCCTCGAATCGGCCCGCCGCTGCCAGCGCGGCGGCCAGTGTGCCCACGCACACCGGTTCCTGCCAGGCCGTGCGTGCGCACGCTTCCCGGGCATGACGCACCGCCGCGGCAGGATCCCGCAGTTCCGGCACGGGCACGGTCACCAGCAGCCAGGCCAGATTGTTGCGCAGGTCCGGCCGATCGGGGAAGCGTTCGACGGCGGTTCTGCGCCACGCGACGGCCTCGGCCCACTTCTCCCTGGATGCCAGCACCGTTGCGTACAGGTCCAGGAGCTCGGCGTGGAGCGGCCTTGCCCGGACGGCCCGTTCCAGAGCCAGTTCCAGCTCCGGACGGTCGGGATCGAGCCGCACCGCCTGCCGGAACAGAGACCACGCCCGCGCATCGTCCCCCCGATCCAGCGCCCACAGGGCCTGGACAAGCACAGTCTGAGGCTGGGCGGCGCGCACCCAGAAGGACCCCAGGCTGAACACGGCCCACAGCCCCAGCAGCACTCCCAGCACGGCGTGCCGGGTGCGCGAAGCACCGGCAACCCCACGCCAGCCCTGAACCAGCGCCATCGCCAGACCGGCCAACGCCGGCAACGCGTAGAACGCCTTGACCTGGGCGTACGACGGCACCCGCACCGACATGTAGATCAGGGCCAGCCCGTACAAGCCCAGCAGGGTCGGTCCCATCCACTCCGCCTCCCGCGGCCGACGCACCATCATCACAAACCCGACCACCGCACCCGCCACCACCAGCACGGTCCACACGGCTCCCAACCACCAGGCCATCGCCATCCAAGCCTCGTTCCAAGGCGGGCGAAACACCATCCACGACGCGCTGCTGATCAGGCCGTCCCCCCACAGAGTGGCGTACAGTCCGTCCCAAAAGCTGTCCATCCCGCTGAACCAGGGATGGATCCAAGCCGCCCCCGCGCGGGTGAAATCCGCCGCGGTGCGGAGGCCGGGATCCTGCCACCACGCGGCCGTTCCCACGTCCCAATTGCCGACCAGCGGCCGGCCGAAATGCAGCCAAACCCGCGCGTAATGCCAGCCACAGACCAGGACGAACGTCACCACGGCCCCTGCCATGCCAAGCCAGGTCCGCCCACCGCGGTTGCTCACGGTGCCACTCCGCCCTTGTCCCTGGCCCGGGTCCGCCGGCGCGGGCCATCCGGCCGCCAGCACAACAGGCACCGCCGGCAGGGTGGAGAACTTGGTCAGCATCGCCAGGCCCAGTGCGGCGCCGCCAGCGGCCATCCAACCCGCGTGGCCCCCGCGCTGGCGCGCCCGGAGCGTGCAGACCAGGCCCAGGGTCACCCAAAAGGCGGCCAGGGGCTCGTTGGTCACATATTGCGCCACAACCAGGTGCGCCGGCAGAGCCGCCGCCAGCACGAATCCCACGCGCGCCGGCCAGCGCTTGTCCGGATGGCACATCCGCAACACCGCAAAGACCAGACATGCATGGGCAAAGCCCACCACACCGTTGAAGGCACGCAGCAGCAGCACGGCCAGATCATCCTCCACCGACAGGCCCGTCAGACCCAGCAGGGCCGCGCCCAGCAGGTAGTACAACGGGGGCTGGTACATCTGCCACCCTTCGTCCGCCAGGGGCAGTTGCCCGCGCTGCTGGATGTACCGGATGTACGCCTCGTGGCCCTCGGCATCGAAGCCATAGATTCGCGGGAGTTGAGGCAGGTTGTTGAGAAACAGGACGGCCCACGACAACGCCCCGGCGAACATCAGGGCGCGGTCCCCGCCGGGACCCCGCAGGAATTCGCGGATCGCCCGCACAGCGCCTGCCCGGCTTTTGCACAGCCCGAGCGTAAGCCCGGAGAGCACGCAAGCCAGGCCCAGCGCCCACCCCGCCGCACGCCGGGCCAGCTCCGGGAGTGTGGTGAACGAACGCAAATACCCTTCAGGCCCCTTCAGCATGGGTGCATCGGCCGGGCGGGCCGGTTCCCATTGCCCGTGCGGGCCGGACACCTCCCATTGCAGGAACCTGGCAGGGCTTGTCGAACGGATTCGCAACGCCGCCCAGAGCGCCGCCGGTCCTGCTGGGTTGGTCACCCGCACGGTGATTTCGTTTGTCCGGCCGCGGACGAGCCGTGTGAGGTCCAGCGCAGCCGGTCGTTTCCAAGCAGGGCCCTGCAAAGTGCCCCCTGGGACCGCTGTTCCGTTGAGCCGGACCTCGCCCTGTCGGAACACGGCCAGCAGGAGGCGGACCTCCTCGGGCTCGGCGTCCAGCACGAACCGCGCGCGGAAGAGCCGGCCGGTCTCGCCGCCGAAATGCGGGTCGGCGGAAGCTGTGCGCGGCGCCACCCACCATGGTTGTCCTTCGAAGGCAGGGAGGTAGGCGAGGTTGTCGCTGCGGTGCATGTTCACCGCCAGCCACACTGCGGCGGCCAGCCAACCTGCCACCCAGGCGGCGCGCATCCACCATGTCCGGCGCTGCTGCATCGGGCGGATGCTGGCGTCAGGGGCGGTCTGGTGGCAAGGTCGAGGCGGAGAATTGCGGCAGTTTTTGCGTGTCGGCGTGGAGACAACAGCCTACCATGAGGCGTGCGCGGTTTATGAACGGCACCACACCATCCCTGGCGAATCACGTGGCATTTTTGAACGGGCGCGGGGAACTGCCCATGTTGGAGATCCTCACCCGCTGGAGCCGTGCGGAGCTCTACCTCCACGGCGGCCAGGTGACCCACTTCCAAAAGGAGGGCGAACCGCCCCTGCTGTTCACCAGCCAGTGCAGTCGCTTCGAATCCGGCGCTCCCATCCGGGGCGGCATCCCCGTGGTGTTTCCCTGGTTCGGCCGAAAAGATGATCGCCACCCGTCGCACGGCTTTGCGCGTCTCCGTGACTGGACGCTCAGCGAGCTGGCGACCGGCCTGGACGGTTCGCTCCGGCTGGTCCTGCGGATGCCGGAGGTGGAGGAAAGTCCGGACTGCCCCGCCTGCGCGGTCGAGAGCGAACTGGTCATCCGCGACAGCCTCACCCTGGAGATCCGCGTTACCAATCAGTCGGATCGCCCTTTCCCGTTCGAACTTTGCCTGCACACCTATCTGGCGGTGGGCGACGTCCGGCAGATCTGGATCACCGGTCTGCAGGACACCGAGTACCTGGACGCCGCCGCGGGCCGGCACCGCGTGCGGGATGCGGAACCCCAACTCCGCATCCGGGGCGAGGTGGACCGGATCTACGTGAACACGGCGCGGCCCGTGGAGGTTCATGACCCTGTGCTGGGGCGGACCATCCGGGTGGAAAAGACCGGTTCCGCCAGCACGGTGATCTGGAATCCCGGTCCGGAACGGGCCCGGACCATGCCCGACCTGGGCGACGACGAGTACCTGCAGATGGTGTGCGTCGAATCCGGCAACGTGGCCGACAACGCGCTCACGCTACCGCCCGGAGGCACCACCTCCATGCAAATCACACTCACCAGCCGGCCCGGCACCTGACCCCCCTCCGGCCATGCCGTTCCCACGGTCCGACCCCGCCCGCACCTCCGATCATCCTACCCTGACAGCGCCCGGATGCCGTCCGGGCGACCGACCCGCGCGCTCATGAGCCGACTGCGCATCGAGTTGTCGCCACACGAAACGAGGCGCAAGAACGCCCGGGCCGGTCTTCGCGTTCCCTTGCTTGGGCTCGCTGCCCTGATCCTTTTCATCGGCACCCTGGTCCTCTACGCCCCGGTCCGTTCGTTCGACTTCGTCAACCTCGACGACCCGGACTACGTGGCGAACAATCCGCGCGTTCAGGCCGGCCCCACTCCGGAAAGTCTCCGCTGGGCCTTCACCCGGGTGCACTCCAGCAACTGGCACCCGCTCACCTGGATCTCCCACATGCTGGACTGTGCGTGGTTCGGTCTCGATCCGGGCCGCCATCATATGGTCAATGTCGTCTGGCACTCCCTGAGCGCCGCGCTGTTGTTCGGTTGGCTCACTCACCTGACGGGCCGGCCCGGACTCGCATGGCTGGTGGCGGCCCTGTGGGCCTGGCATCCGCTGCGAGTGGAGTCGGTCGCCTGGGTTTCCGAACGCAAGGACGTGCTCAGCCTGGCGTTCGGCCTCGGTTGCCTGTGGGCCTACACGAGCGCCGTCCGAACCCGATCCGGGAACGGGTCCGGCCGGGCACGGTTCTGGGTCCGAATGGTTTTGGCCTGGCTGTCGTTGGCACTGGGTCTGATGGCCAAACCGATGCTGGTCACCCTCCCCTGCGTCCTGCTGTTGCTCGATTACTGGCCGTTGCAGCGCACACCGGCGCTCATCCACCCGGATCCGCGCACACCGGCCGCCCGGGGCGCGCCGCAGTCCTGGAGCCGATTGGTGATCGAAAAGATCCCCTTTTTTCTCCTCTCCGCTACCAGCTCGGTCATCACCCTCCGCGCCCAATCCGTTTCCGGCGCAACCGTGCCCCTGGAGGTGTTGCCGCTGAGCACGCGCCTGGCCCAGGCATTCGTGTCGTATGCAACCTATCTGGAGAAGACACTGTTCCCCATCCATCTCGCCCCGTTTTATCCGTATGAACCGCGCTCCTGGGGCGATCCGATCGTGTGGCAGTCCGTGGGGCTGCTCCTGCTTTTGACCCTGGCGGCCGCACTGTGGCGGCGTCGGAGCCCCTGGCTGGCGGTGGGCTGGCTGTGGTTTCTGGGGACGCTGGTACCGGTCATCGGTCTGGTGCAGGTGGGTGAGCAGGCCATGGCGGATCGCTACACCTACCTGCCGCACATCGGCCTGATCTGGGCGGCGGTCTGGTGGGCAGCCTCCGCCGTGGCGGGGATCCCGATCCTTCGGGCGCCGGCCCTCCTGGCTGCCGCGGGCCTGATCGGGGCCGGCGCGCTGCTGACGCGGGGACAACTCCCGCACTGGCGCAACACCGCTGCTCTGGCCGAGCAGACCTTGCGCGTCACGCCGAAAAATTATCTCGCGCTCACCCAGCTCGCCAACGTGCGGCTTGAACAGGGTCGCCTCGAGGAAGCACGCCGCCTGTGCGAGGAAGCGCTGGCGGTCCGTCCCCGTTACGCCGAGGCGTACAACACCCTGGGCAACGTGCACCTGCGCCGCCGCGACTGGCAGCGTGCCCGTGAAGCGTTCGAAGAGGCCATCCGGTGCAACCCCACCTACCCGGATGCCTGGCACGGCCTGGCCGTGGCCGCGTCTGAACAGGGCCAGTGGGAAACGGCCATCCACGCCGCCGCCCGGGCGGTCGAACTCTGGCCCCTGCACACGGCCGCGTGGTTCACCCTGGCCCGGGCTCATCATCAGGCCGGACATCTGGAGGAGGCACGGACCGCGTATCAACGGGTGCTCGAACTGAAACCCGGGTCACCCGCCGCACTGCAGGGGCTCGGTGCGGTGCTGGCCCTCCAGGGGGATCTGGAGGGCGCCTGCCGGGCATATGAGCAGGCCCTGGCCGGACAAACCCGGGAGGGACAAACCCACACACCCGACATCCATCTGCGGCTGGGCGTGCTGCGGTTCCGGCTGGGCCAGCCCGAAAGGGCCGAGCCACATCTGCGCCAGGTCCTGGAGTCGGAGCCGGATCAACCACTGGCCCATGCCTATCTGGGGCACCTGGAGCTTGCCCGGGGCCACAAGGATCGCGCCGCAGAACACTATCGCCGGGCCCTGCCGCAAATGCCGGACGACGTGGAACTGCTCAACAATCTGGCCTGGATCCTGGCCACCCACACCAACGCCGCCGTGCGCGACGGTCCACTGGCCGTGAAACTCGGCGAACGCGCCGCGCAACTCACGCAGGAGCGGGTCCCCGTGATCCTGGGCACCCTGGCAGCCGCGTATGCCGAAGCCGGCCGGTTCACCGACGCCATCGCCGCGGCCGAGAAAGCCATCGCCCGCGCCACCGAGCTCGGCCAGACCCAACTGGTGGAACGCAACCGCGAACTGCTGCGCCTCTATCGCTCCGGCCAACCGGTGCGCGAATAAGGGATCAGACCCGTGCGTTCGCACGGCTGTCGGACACCCCCGGTCCCCTCTTCAGGCGCGGGGCTCGACCACCGCCCCGGAGAGGCCGGGCCGGGCAGGCGCCGTCCGGAGCGCCGCTCGAGGCGCCCGGACCGGGCGACTGCTTTCGGGTGGACAAGCCCCTGCCGTGTGCAAGAATAGGCCCATGAGCGCACGTGTTTCACGTCGGTCCGCCCTCAAAACACTGGTCGGCACGGCCGCAGCGGTTGCGTCCGGATCGGTCTTCTCTCCCTCCGCAGCCGCGCAGGAGTCGGGACCTGTCAAACTCAAGGGCCGCATCCGGCATGCGGCCTGTCGGTGGTGTTACAACGACATCCCGCTGGAGGAGCTCTGTCGGGCAGGCAAGGAGATGGGGCTCGAAGGAATCGATCTGGTTGGGCCCGGTGACTTCCCCGTCCTGAAAAAGTACGGGCTGGTCTGCAGCATGGTGAGCAACCCGGTCATTGACGGTCTGGGCGGCATCACCCACGCCTGGAACCGCGTGGAACACCATGACAAGCTGGTTCAGGCCTACGAACAGCGCATCCGCGAAACCGCGGAGGCCGGATTCGAACGGCTCATCTGTTTCTCCGGCAACCGCGCCGGCCTGGATGACGAACAGGGCCTGGAAAACTGCGAGCGCGGATTGAAGCGCATCCTCCCCGTGGCAGAGAAATACAAGGTGACCCTCTGCATGGAGCTGCTCAACAGCAAACGCAGTCACCGCGATTACATGTGCGACCACACCGCGTGGGGGGTCGAACTGGTCAAGCGCATCAGCTCGGAACGGTTCAAGCTTCTCTACGACATCTTTCACATGCAGATCATGGAGGGCGACATCTGCGACACCATCCGGGAAAACCACCCGTACATTGACCATTACCACACCGGCGGCGTGCCCGGACGCAACGAGATTGATGAAACCCAGGAGCTCTACTATCCGCGCATCATGCAGGCGATCGTCGCCACCGGATTCAAGGGATTCGTCGCTCAGGAGTTCGTACCCAGGAACCGCGACAAGCTGGCCTCCCTCCGCAAGGCCATCCAGATCTGCGACGTCTGAGCGCGTGGCATCGGCTGCCTTCGCCGGCCCGGCAACACCGGGCCGATCCGGTTGACAGGGGCGGGACGTGCGGCAAGTTCCCAAGGTGCGGCTGACACGGCGAAAATTCCTCCTCTGGACAAGCAGCCTCACCCTGGCGGGAGTGGCCGGCGGGGCCGCGTGGCTCTCCTCCTCCCACGCACGTGCGGCCCGATGGGCGCGCAGGCTTCTGCGTGAAACCGGGCGGGAAATGGCGCCACCACCGTTCCGACCCCGACCCGACCGCTGGTCCGACCAACACGTCACCCTCGCCCTGCTCGGCCACGCCACACTCCTGCTCAACTTCTACGGCGTCCGCATCCTCACCGATCCGGTGCTCTTTCCCCGGATCGGGCCGGACCTGCGCGTGGGCACACTGGGACCCAAACGGCTGATCGCTCCGGCGCTCACGGTGCCGGAGCTGCCGGAGCTCGATTTCCTGCTCCTGTCCCACGCGCACATGGACCATTTGGACATCCGCACCCTCCGCTGCCTCCTGCGTCGGGAGCTTCCCGTGGTGACCGCACGGGATACATCCGATCTCATCCGCGACGCCGGCGGCAGGCGGATCACCGAACTGGGTTGGGGCGAGAAGCTCACCTTGCGGACCCCGGCCGGCGAAATCCAGATCGAGGCTTTCGAGGTCAAACACTGGGGTCGGCGCTGGCCGGACGGCCGCCCCCGCGGTTACAACGGTTACATCCTGCGCCGCGAGGACACCGCCCTCGTATTTGCCGGCGACACCGCCATGACCGATTCGTTTGCCCGACTCCGTTCCACCGGCCCCTACGCCCTGGCCATCATGCCCATCGCCGCCTACAACCCCTGGATCCGCAACCATTGCACGCCCGAACAGGCCGTTCAGATGGCCGACGCAGCCGGCGCACAATACCTCGTCCCCATGCATCACGAGGTGTTCGTCCTCAGCGACGAACCGATCCACGAGCCGCTCGAACGCCTGGAAACGGCGCTGGAAGAGGAGCCGGAACGGCTGGCACTCCGAAAGGTGGGCGAAACCTTCCAACTTCCGGAAGCCTGAGGCCGCTCAGAGCGAGCCCCGGACCGGACCGGCGGTCCGGGGCCGCGTCTGCCAGAGCCGCGCGCCCGCCGCACAAGCGCCCAACAACACCCCGAGGGCACATACGACGGCCGCTCCGCCCGGGACATCCAGCTGATAGGAGGCGGCCAGTCCGCCCATGCCGCCGACCACGGCCACGGCCCAACCCACACCCAGCGCCACACCCAGCGAGGCGCTCCACAACCGGCCGCAAACCGCCGGGATGATGAGATAGGAGAACACCAACAAAACGCCTCCGAGGTGAACAAAAGTGGTCACCAAAAGCCCGAACAGCAGGTAAAACCAGAAGTCCCAGATCCGCACGTTCAATCCCGCGGCCAGGGCCGCCGTGCGGTCGAAGGTCAACCGGAGGAACTGGCGGCGCCAGATCCAGTGCACAGCGCCCATCGCGGCATACAACGCCGCCGTACGCCAGACCACCGGCCACGACACGGTGAGAAGATCGCCCACCAGGGTTTTTTGAAGTTCCTCGCGCCCGTGCGGTGCCCGGCTCAACAACAGCACACTCGCAGCCGCGGCAACCACGTAAACGATGCCGATCAACGCCTCCAACGGCACCCGACCATGCCGCGGCTCCCGCAACACGGTGAACAACAAGGCACCTGCCACTGTGAAACCCAGGGACCACGCATAGGCATGGACGTCGGTCGCTTCGTGCCCCAAAAGGATGCACACGCACGTACCCACGGTGGCGACCTGGGCCAGCGCCAGATCAATGAAGATGATCCCGCGCTCCAGGATGTGGAGGCCGTAATAGACCAGCAGGCCGGGCAGCAGGACCGCCGCCGCCAGCGGCGGCCCCAACAGCTGCAGCACCTCCGTCCAGTGAGGTCCAGCAGATGCCATGATCGCTCAGAGTTGCGGGGTGGGTTCAGGTCCGGCAGCCAGGGCCTCTGCCACGGAACGGACCAGGTAATCCATCAGTTCCAGGTAACTGTCCCCGGTGTCTTTGACCCCGCCGGGATATTGCGTCACAGGCACCACCTTGGCGCCGGTCTCCGCAGCCACGCGCTCCGCCACCCGGCGGTCCTGGTAGGGCTCCACCAGAATCGCCCGAACCCTGTCGGCCTTCATTTCGGCTATCACCCGGGTCAGATGCGCCGCCGACGGTGGAATGCCCGGCTTGGGTTCGAGGAACAGGTCGATCCGCAATCCGAACCGCCTCGCAAAGTACGGCCAGGAATTGTGGTAGGCCGCCAGGCGCGTCCCTGCATACGGTCGCAGCCTTTCCAACCAGCCGGGCAGCCGCCGATCCAACTCGGTCAGGAATGCTTGGGCGTTGCGCCGGTAGACCTCCGCACCGTCGGGATCCAGCTCGGCAAACGTATCGGCCAGATGATGCACCACCACTCGCGCATTCTCGGGGTCCATGAGGTAGTGCGGGTTGCCCGCCGGATGAACGTCGCCCTGGGCACGGTCGAGTCGTTCGGGCACCTCAAGCAGGGTCACGCCCTCGCAGCAGCGCACATTTCCGCGGGCCGCCGGCAGGATGCGCGCGTTGCCGGCCCGCTGCAGCAGGGGGGTCAGCCAGGCCGCTTCGAGTCCCGCCCCGCCGTGCACCAGGGCGTCGGCCCGGGAAAGACGTACGAGATAACTCGGCCGGGGATCCACGAAATGCGAGTCCTCCGTCGGGCGCGCCAGGGTGAGCACGTCAACCCGATCCCCGCCCACGGTCCGCACCAACGACCCGAGGTCGGCCGTCGTGGCCACCACCCGCAACCGTGCCTCGGTCGTCCCCGCAACCAAACACAGGGCAGCAACCAAACCGCCCAGAAAACCGGTTCGCAATCTCATCTGGAGCCTCCTTTCCTCAGAACTGGTGTGCCGCGTGGGCACCCAGCGAAAGCTCGACCTGCAACCACACGGAGTGGTCCTCCCCCACATCCGCCCGCCGGTCATAGTTGTACTGGAGCCGCAGCTTCGAGTATTCGCTCGGGTACCAGGTGAGGTTCGGTGTGATCCGCCAACGTTCCCGTCGCAAAAGATCGCGGCCCACCGGCTCGCCCGCGAATGTCCACGGACCTTTCTCATAGTCGCCCTCCCCGCCTGCCACGTAGTCGAAACGCAACCCGGCGACCCAACCGCGGCGGAAGCCGTACAGCAACTCGGTATAGAACCCGTAGTCGGTGACCGTCTCGGCCGACAAGACCGCCGGTGTCCCCGAAGCTGCGTCGGCCAGGAAAGGCTCATCGTGCTCGGCATGCTCGGTCCAATCGAACGCGCCCAGTTCATAGCGGCGCAGCAGCGCCTCCGCCTGGAACGAGACGAACGGGAAACCCGCGTGCGCCCGCGGCGATTTCCATTTCCAGTAGAGGTCCAGCCCGTAGATCTGCGTGGCCGGTGCGCCCCCGGCCCCGCTGGCGTTGGGACCCAGGGCCGCACTCAGGCCGACCAACACGGTTTGTTGGTCCGTGACGTCCCAGGAACAGGCATACCGCAGCGTCCACATCAGATCGTTCAGGGCCGAGACCCCCCGATCGTTCTCCAATGGGCGGAACCCCATGGGAAGGGCCCCGTCCTCCTCCCCGCCGTGCACGTGGCCGCCCGCGCGAAAGGGGGCGGCCCCGTCACCCTGACTGTCCTGAACGGCCAGGAAAAGCTCGGAATAGAAGGTCGTGGGCATCATCCATGAGAGCTGCGCCCCGGGATTTCGCAGGCCATCCGGACCCAGGAGCCGTGCGATCACCAGGGGGGAATCCACAAATCCCCACTGGTGCGGATGCCGCCCGTTGATCCGCCCGAAGGGCGCATAGAACTGGCCCGCCCGCACCTGCAACCCTGCGGGCAACTGCAATGTCTGCAGCCACGCCTCCTCCAGTTCGAACCGGGACTCGCCGGAGGCATCCAGGCTGTAGAGCAGGTTGGCGCTGCCCGAGAAATACGGGTCCACCGAACCGGTCAGGTTGAGTTCCACCCCCTGCACGGTGAACCCGCGCTGGTTGGGATCGTGTCCACCCGGTTGCAACCCGCCCTCGATGTCATCCGCGGTGGAGGTGCCCGCCGCAAAGGTGCCCACCAAACCCACGTCCACGTACGCGCCGGCCCCTCCCAGGCGCCAGGGCGAAACACCGCTCATCGCCGGCGATGCCGAACGGACCGCAGGCGTACCGGCTGAATCGCGCGGGGCCTGTCCCGGGCCGGCCGCCGGCCCCGCACCCTGCCCGGCCGGTTCCGCCGACCCGGCCCGGGCGCGCAAGTGTTCCAGTTCCGACCGAAGCGCCTCGATCTGGCGCCGTTGCTCCTCCAGGGTCCGATCAAACTCGCCCTGCAATTGTTGCAGGCGTTGTTCCAAAAGCCGGATCCGATCCGGCCCGCCGGCGGTTCCGGTTTCCTCCGCGGCAACCGCGGTCATGAAAGCTGCAGATAGGGTCGTGTAGAAAAACTTTTTCATTGCGTCCAACAAATCGGGGTTCATTTCAAGCAACTGTTTCGCATACGCTTCACCACGCCGCGCCGGTCATCGGCCGCGTTCAGGCGGGCGACAGCAGTTCGGGCGGTGGTGTTCCGTCCCGGGCGGCATGCGCCCGGGGCGTGCTCTTCAACGGCTCAGGGAAGCGCGGCGGCCGGGGGTGCCCGGCCATGGGGAAGCGCAGGAAAGATCTTCTGCGGGCAGGGAGGAACGAACTGCAACGGTTGTGTGGGCACCGCAGGCGGTTCGCATGCCGTCGAGCCCTCAACAGAGGTTTCCAACAGGCCCAATGCAATCGTGCAAACGCCGCAACTGGGGGAACCTGAGGAGGTCGCCTTGTGGTGGTGACCGGTCGCACCCAGCCAGGCCGCCTCGGCAAACACCCACACCCACAGCCCCGCCATGAGCAGGGCCAGGGCACGGCGCAGGGTGGTCTGGGGCCGCCCGACCATCTTCAGGACTCACTGGATCATGAGGTTCCCGGTTTGTCAAGCCGCCTCGGATCCCCTCGGGGCATGGAAACGGGCGATCCATTGGTGCTTCTTGGAGATCGTCCGGGCCGATTTTCGACTTCTCAACTCCGCGGGAGCTGCGGCAGCTTGGCCGCGCTTTCTGGCAGCGCGACAGGACGATGTACCGGGGGCGCAGAATCGTGGTGGTTATGCCGGCGTACAACGCGGCTCGTACGCTGCGGCAGACCTGGGCCGAGGTCCGTGCCCAGGAAATGGTGGACGAGATCATCCTGGTGGACGATGGAAGCCGGGATGAGACCGTGGCCATCGCGCGCACCCTGGAAGGCCTGCGCGTGCATGTCCATCCGCAAAACCGCGGGTACGGTGGCAACCAAAAGACCTGTTACCGCCTGGCCCTGGAGGCGGGTGCGGACATCGTCATCATGATCCATCCCGACTATCAGTACACTCCCGCGTTGATCCCGGCCATGGCCAGCATGATCGCCAGCGGCGTCTATGATTGCGTGCTGGGAAGCCGGATCCTGGGCGGGCAGGCCCTGCGCGGCGGCATGCCCGTCTGGAAATACGTGGCCAACCGCGTTCTGACCCTGCTGGAAAACTGGCTGTTGGGTGCCAAACTCTCCGAGTACCACACCGGTTACCGGGCCTTCTCCGCCGAGGTCCTGCGGCACATTGACTTCACGGTGAACTCGGACGATTTCGTGTTCGACAACCAGATGCTGGCCCAGATCCTCTGGCACGGATTCGCCATCGGCGAGGTGAGTTGTCCGGCGCGGTATTTTCCCGAAGCCTCCTCCATCAATTTCCGCCGCAGCGTGCGCTACGGATGGGGCTGCCTGCTGACGGCCCTCACTTTCCGGCTCGCACTCTGGGGATGGATTCGCTCGCCTCTTTTCCCGCCGGCCGCCCGATCCCGGACCCCCGGGAGCGGGCGGTCCCAGCCATGATGAACCCGACCTGCCCAGCCGGAAGCGAGGACTCGTTTGCGCGGCGTCCCCCGCCCTGGCCGGGCTCTCTTCTCCGATGCTCATGCAACCGCGGTACCTGATCTCGCTCCCTCCGGCCATGGCGCCGGTGTTTGCCGAACTGGAAGGGCGCATGAGCCCGGAATGGTTTGCCGCGGCGGATCCCGACGGACCGCCGCCCGGTTCCGGGGGCGCCACCGCCCATCTTTTGGCGGCGGCGTGGCACGCCAGCGGCTCGAGCATGTCCTTTGCCTCGTGGCTCGCGGCAGACCGGCGCGTGGTGATCCACGCGGGCGGACAGAGCCGGCGCCTGCCCGCCTATGCGCCCGTGGGCAAATCCCTCCTGCCCGTGCCGGTGCTGCGGTGGAGCCGGGGACAACGACTCGACCAGACGCTGCTGGATCTACAGGAACCCCTGTGGGACCGCCTCCTGCGGGCAGCTCCCGATGTCGTTCGTCTGGTGCTCTGCCGCGGCGATGTTTGGGTCCGGCCGGGTCCCGAGGGACTGCCGGCGCTGCCCGAGGCGGACGTCGTGGTCCTCGGCATCCGGGTCCCACCGGAGACGGCTCAACATTTCGGGGTGCTGTTCTGTCACCGGCGCGAGCCGTCGCGCCTGGCCTTTGCCGAGCAAAAGCCATCAGCGGCGCGGATTCGACAGATTGCGTCCAGCCACCGTTTCGTAGTGGACACCGGGGTGTGGCTGCTGAGCGCCAGGGCCGTCTCCATCCTGATGCACCGCTGTGGCTGGGAGGAATCGAGAGGAATCTTCCGCGCCGGTCGGGCCGAGCCCTGTCCGTTCCATGCCGCGTTCACCGCCGCCCTGGGGACCGACCCCCGCCTGGACGACCCGGAGATTCGCGCCCTGAGCTGCGCCGTGGTGGAGTGGCCCGGCGCGGCGTGCCATCCCTTCGGCACCTCGGCACAGATGGTGGAATCCGTGGTGAGCCTGCAGAACCGGCTACCGGTTGACTGGGAGGAACACCGGCATCCGGACCAGGTCCTGCAGAACGCACGGGTGCGGCTCCCGTTGGACCGCGAGGCGGGACACACCTTGTGGATCGAGAACAGCGTCATCGGCCCGCGCTGGCACCTGGCGCATCAGCACGTGCTCACAGGCGTGCCGGCCAACGATTGGAAACTCACCCTGCCGCCCGGGATCTGCCTGGACATGGTGCCGGTGGACGCCGATCTCTGGTGCATCCGGGCGTACGGATTTGCCGACCTGTTTGAGGGCCCTTGGGACGATCCCGGCACGTTCTGGCTGGGGCGGCCGTTTCTTCAATGGCTGGAAGAGCGCGGGATCTCCCCCCGAGTGCTGGCGTGGCCGGCCGGCATGGACATCCACCAATGTCCGCTTTTCCCCCTCCTGCGAGAGACGGATCTCGATCCGGGTTTGATCGAATGGTTGTGGCGGGCCGATTCACCCGGATCGCAGCGCCGGGCCCGGCAATGGCTCGGCGGACCGCGCCTGTCCGCCGCCGACCTGTTGCGCCGTTGCAATCCGAGGCGCCTTTACGCGCAACGGGCCTGCCTGCGCCGCGAAGCCCTCACGGCCCTCCGGAAGCACGCGCGAGAGAGCGTCTTTTACCGGCTCGACCTGGAATCGGCGGCCCGGCTGGCTGCCGGGAACGCACAGCGACCCGACCCTGTTCTTTTCGGTCCCGACGACCCGCCGCTGCACGCCGCGCGCGAGGCCATGTTCCAGGCGGCATGGGCCCGGCACCGCGGCGAGCCCGGCTGGGAACGGCGGGAACAGGAGGCCTTCGAACGGCTCCGGGAGATGCTGGTGCGTGAAGCCAGGGTCCTTCCCGTGCATCCGGTTCGTTCCATTCAGGAGGATCAGATCGTGTGGGCGCGCTGTCCGGTGCGGGTGGACCTGGCCGGTGGTTGGACGGACACGCCACCCTACTGCCTCGAACACGGCGGCCGGGTTCTGAACCTCGCGGTGGATCTCAACGGGCAACCGCCCCTGCAGGTTTTTGCCAAGTGCATCCCCGAACCCGTGGTGGTGATTCGGTCCATTGACCTCAGCGCTGAAGAACGGGTGCGGACCTATGCCGAGCTGGAGAACCACGCGGATCCGGGCAGCCCGTTCGCGCTGGCACGCGCCGCTCTGGCGCTGGCCGGTTTCTCGCCACGGTTTCATGTGCACGGCGGGTTCGAATCCCTCGAACAACAACTTCGGGAGTTCGGGGGCGGCATCGAATTGTCGTTGGTCGCCGCCGTGCCCAAGGGCAGCGGACTCGGCACCAGCAGCATCCTGGCCGCCACCCTGCTGGCCGCACTCTCGGACCTCTGCGGTCTGGGTTGGGATCGTGAGACGCTCTCCCATCGCACGCTGGTGCTGGAACAGCTCCTCGGCACCGGAGGCGGGTGGCAGGACCAACTCGGGGCCATCGAGCGCGGAATCAAACTGATCGAGACCGCCCCCGGCCTGCGTCAGAGCCCGCAGATCCACTGGCTGCCCCAGCACTTGTTCGAGTCCCCGGCAACCTCCGCCTGTTGCCTGCTGTACTACACCGGCATCACCCGGCTGGCATGGAACATCCTCGGCGAAATCGTGCGCGCGGTGTTTCTCAACTCGCCCAGGCACCTGGCCCTTCTGGAGGAGATCGGTCAGAACGCGCGTCGCGGTGCCCTGGCCGTACAACGATGCGATTTCGAAGGGCTTTGCGAGACCGTCCGCGAGAGCTGGCGCCTCAACCAAGCCCTCGATCCCGCCACCAACCCGCCCCAGGTCCGGGCGATCCTCGACACCGTGGCGCCCAATCTGGCTGCGGCCAAACTGGCCGGCGCGGGCGGCGGCGGGTATCTGTTCATGATCGCGCGCGATCCGGCGGCGGCTGCACGGATCCGGGAGGCGCTCACCCGGCGGCCGCCGAACCCGCGCGCGCGATTTGTCAACTTCAGCATCTCCTCCACGGGCCTTCAAGTGACCCGCAGCTGAGGGCGGCCGCGATGGTACGGCCCGGAAGGTCGCGCCGGACCGTTCACCCGGCGGATTCCGTGGTCCATTCCCGGGCCGCCTGTTCGGCCAGTTGCTCCAGCACCCCGGCCGGGCGGGCGAATGCCACCTTTTCCGGCACCACGTCCAGCAGCGCGTAGACCCGCCGGAACCATCGCGCATGACCGCCCCAGGGCTGGAAACTGCCCACAAAGGCGAGACAAGGTTTTTGCTTCCGACGGCAGCGCCGGGCGATCTCGCCCACTCCCTTGCCCATCACCGTGGACCGATCCATGGACCCCTCACCCGTCAGCACCAGGTCGGCCCGGCGCAGCCGCTGCTCCAGACGGGCCCGCTCGGCCACCCAGTCGAATCCCGGCACCAGCTCGGCACCGGCGAATGCCAGGAACCCGAATCCGAGTCCACCAGCCGCACCTGCGCCCGGCACCCGGGACAGTGGCCGGCCCGTCAGATCTTCCATGACGCGTGCCAACCGCCGCAGACACTGCTCAGCCCGGGCAAGGTCTGCGGGCCGCAGGCCCTTCTGCGGGCCGTACACTCGTGTGGCCCCCCGCGGACCCGACAACGGATTCGTCACGTCCGCCGCGACCTGCAAGGCCCGCCAGGGGAACCCTTTCACAGGCCGCTCCACGCACGCGAGCCGATCCAGATCCGTCCACCGGGTCAGTTCCCTGCCGGCCGAATCGAGGAATCGCCATCCCAAGACCCGCGCCAGGCCGAACCCGGCGTCGTTGGTCGCACTGCCGCCCAGGCCCACCAGGATCCTGCGGGCACCCTGCGCCGCCACCTTCTGCAGAGCCCGTCCCAGCCCGGCCGTGTCCAGCTCGAAAGGATGAAACCGACCTTTCGGCAGCAACGCCAGGCCGATGACGGCCGCCGATTCCAAGATTGCCAGCCGCCGCGTCCGGCACCACCACCAACGCGCCCGCAACGGGCAGCCCGCAGCGTCCACCGTTTGCAAGGAGCGCGTGCGAGCTCCGACCAACCGGCGGCAGACGTCCCCGAAGCCGTCTCCACCGTCGCTCACCGGCAGCAGATCCAATACGTCCCGGGGCCGTGCCCGAAGCCAGCCACGGGCCAGGGCTTTGCACACCTCCACGGCCGTCAGCGAACCCTTGAACTTGTCCGGACAGATGAGCACGCGCAACGCCACGCCGCCGTTATCGCTTCGGCACACGCTTCAGGGCAACCTCAAACCGGCCCCGGCCACCCCTGACAACGCCGGCCCACGGGATCAGGCGAGGGAACATCGCCACAGAAAACAGGCTCCCAGCCCCGGCAACTGGCATGCGAAGGCGGACATTCACGAACAGAGGGAGGGAAAATCCGGAACCAAAAAGATTTGGTGCCCCGGCCAGGACTCGAACCTGGGACCTACTGATTAAGAGTCAGCTGCTCTACCAACTGAGCTACCGAGGCACCTTCGAACCGACAACAAGATGGGCGTGCCCCCGCATTGCTGTCAAGAGCCGCAGGCGCCCCGGACCGCCACGCTCCATGCCCGCCCCGGGGGACGGCCCTTGGTGGGGGAGCCGGTCCGATCCCGGAATGTTGCGCCCCATCGTCCTTGCAGCCCGGAACCATGCCATCCACGCCCCGACAATCGGCTTTCCCTTCGGGCCGTTTTGACGTAGCAATATGTCTTTAAACGAGCGGACAAGATGAAACAACGGTCGGTCGAGATTTACGACACCACGCTGCGAGACGGCAGCCAGGGCGAGGGCATCAACTTTTCCGTCCACGACAAGTTGCGCATTGCCGAGCGGCTGGACGCCTTCGGTGTGCACTACATCGAGGGCGGCTGGCCCGGCAGCAATCCCAAGGACATCGAGTTCTTCGCCCAGGCGAGGCGCCGGCGCTGGAAGCACGCGCGTCTGGCCGCTTTCGGCTCCACGCGGCGCAAGGGAATCCCGGTGGACCAGGACGAACAGGTCCGGCTCCTGCTGGAGGCTGAGACCCCGGTGGTCACCATCTACGGCAAGACCTCCCTGCTCCATGTGCGGGAGGTCCTCCGGTGCCGGCCCGAGGAAAACCTGGCCATGATCCGCGAGACCGTCCGGTTCCTCAAGGACCACGGCCGGATGGTCATCTACGATGCCGAACACTGCATTGACGGGTACAAACTCGATCGCGACTACGCGATGGCCACGCTGCAGGCGGCGGCCGAAGCCGGAGCGGATCTGGTGGTGATCTGCGACACCAACGGCGGCTCGCTGATGCGCGAGGTGGCCGAGGTCACCGCGGAGGCGGTGCGCAGCCTCCGCTGTCCGGTGGGCATCCACACCCACGACGACATCGGCCTGGGGGTGGCCAACGCGCTGGCCGCCGTGGAGGCCGGCGCCGTCCACGTACAGGGCACGATCAACGGGTACGGCGAGCGCACCGGCAATTGCAATCTCACCAGCGTCATTCCCTGTCTGACCTTCAAAATGGGCTTGCGGACCGTGCCCCGGCGTTCGCTTCGCAAGCTCAAGGAGCTGTCCCATTTCGTGGACGAAATCGCCAATCTCCGGCCCAATCCGCGCCAACCCTGGGTTGGCTCCGCCGCCTTCGCACACAAGGGAGGCACCCACGTCAATGCCGTGCAGAAACTCACCGCCAGTTACGAGCACATCGACCCTGCGCTGGTGGGCAACAGCCGCACCGTACTGGTGAGCGACCTGGCCGGCCGAAGCAACATTCTCATGAAGGCCCAGGAACTGGGTTTCCGGCTCAATCCCGACACGCCCGAGGTCCGCGAAATCCTTCGCCTGGTCAAGGAACGCGAGCATCAGGGCTACGAGTACGAGGCCGCCCCGGCCTCCCTGGCCCTGCTCATCCGCGGCGTCCTGGAGCATAATCCCTCCCTGCTCTTCACCGTCGAGACCTACCACGTCTCGATGCGGCGCGATGCGCAGGAATCCATCTGTGAAGCCACGGTCAAAGTTCGGGTGGGCAACCACGTCCATCACACCGTGGCCGAGGGTGACGGCCCCGTGAACGCGCTGGACGGCGCCCTCCGCGCCGCCTTGGTGCGTTCCTTCCCCGAATTGCGCAGGGTGCGCCTCACCGATTACAAGGTGCGCATCCTCGACAGCGCCTCCGGCACCGCGGCCAAGACCCGGGTCCTCATCGAGTCCACCGACGGCCGCGAAGAATGGGGCACCGTGGGCGTCAGCGAGAACATCGTGGAGGCCAGTCTCCAGGCCCTGGCCGACAGCCTCGAATACGCCCTGATCCGCAGGGGCCGGCTCCGCTCCCGCAAACCGTCCAAGGCCGCCTCATGAAACCGGCACCCGTGATCTTCTTGGTCGCGTGGGTCCTGACCCTGCCGGTCCTGGCCGCAGATCCCTGGATCACCTTCGAGCCCCGAGACCGGCGCGATTCCGCACCGCGCCACATCGTCCTGCTGGCCGGCGACGAGGAATACCGGTCCGAAGAGGGTCTGCCCATGCTGGCGCGCCTGCTGGCCGAACGACACGGGTTCCGTTCCACCGTCCTCTTCTCCCAAAACCCGGACGACGGAACGATCGACCCCAACAACCAAACCAATGTCCCGGGCATGCACCTGCTGGACCGGGCCGACCTGGTGATCCTGCAGTTTCGCTTCCGGGAGCTGCCCGACGCTGACATGCGGCATTTCGTGGAGTACCTCCATGCGGGCAAACCCATCGTGGCGCTCCGCACGGCCACCCATGCCTTCCAGTACAGCCGCAACCCGGGCAGCCCCTACGCACACTTCGACTGGCGCAGCCGGACCTGGCCGGGTGGTTTCGGCCAGCAGGTCCTGGGCGAAACCTGGGTCGCCCACCACGGCGAGCACGGTCGGGAAAGCACCCGCGGCCTCGTGGACGGGCGCCATGCCGATCATCCCGTGCTGCGAGGCGTGCGAACTGTCTGGGGACCGACCGATGTGTACGCCGTGCGCCATCTCCGACCCACCGACACCGTGCTCATGCACGGGTTGGTCCTGCGCGGCATGCGACCCGATGCCCCGCCCCATTATGACAAACCGCTCATGCCACTGGTGTGGATCCGCGATTACACCTGGCCCAACGGCGCGGTCACCCGGGCCCTCACCTCCACCATCGGCGCAGCGGTGGATCTCCAGGACGAGAATCTCCGCCGCCTGCTCGTCAACGCCTGCTATTGGCTCACCGGCAAACCGGTGCCCGAACACGCTGACGTCACCCCCGTGGGCGAGTATCGTCCCTCCATGTTCGGCTTCGACCGCTTTATCCGGGGCCGAAAACCGGCCGATTACCTGAATCCGTGACGGACGTTCGCTCCTCACAACGCGCCCGCCCGGTGCCGGTTCGCCACCCGGACCCCTTCCGCTGCGGACGGGGACCCACCCGTGCGGGAGTCATGGCCAGAGACACCCCGGCAGCACGCGGGATTTCCGCGCAACTTTCCGCTCTCAGGGGTGTTTCCCCCAGCGAGTAGGAAAACGTCACCGATGGGTTACCTCGGTTTGCAAAATGTCCTGAGCCGGGCGCTGGAGGTCCCACCAGAAACGGTGGAAGACCTGGTCCGGAGTTGGCGCTTGGCGGCGGCCAACGGTTCGAACGAGTCCTTTCCCGCCTTCGCAGCCCGGGAACGCGGCCTCAGCGAGGAGGCGTTGCTCCGGCGACTGGCCCAGGCTCTGGACTGGCCGTTTCTCGAGCTGGGCCGCATCAACATCCCGCCCGAAGCCCGCAAGGGGCTTTCCACCAAGGTCGCCTTCCAGCACACCGTCATGCCCGTGCAGCGCAACGACGGCCTGTTGCAGGTGGCCGTGAGCAACCCCTTCGACACCGCCATGCTCAACGCCGTCCAGTTCGACGCGCGGCAACCCGTCCAGTTCGCCCTTGCCACCCGCGGCGACATCGAGAAAGCCCTCAAAAAGTACTACGGCGTCGGTGCCGAGACCCTCGACGAGATGGCCGAGGAGGAACCCATCGAACTGCTCGTCAGCGAGAACAAGGAAATCACCGAGGGCGACCAGGAGGCCAGCGTCATCAAATTCGTCAATCAGGTCATCTGGGAGGCGTACCGCAACCGGGCCACCGACATCCACTTCGAGCCGGCGGAGGACGAACTGCGCATCCGCAACCGGATTGATGGCATCCTCCATCAAATTCCCATGCCACCGCAACTGAAGCGGTTCCAATCGGCCATCATCTCCCGCATCAAGGTCATGAGCGGGATGAACATCGCCGAAAAGCGCCTCCCCCAGGACGGTCGCATCAACGTCCGCATCCAGGGCGAGGAGATTGACATCCGCGTCTCCACCGTACCCACCGTCTATGGCGAGAGCGTGAGCCTGCGGTTGCTGACCCGCGGCAAGATCTTTCTGAGCCTGGACAAGCTGGGGTTCTCCCCGCGGGACGAAGCCCTCATCCGCGAGCTCATCGTCAAGCCGCACGGCATCTTCCTGGTCACCGGGCCCACCGGCTCCGGAAAGTCCACCTCACTCTACGCCTTCCTCAGCACCATCAACTCGGTTCACAAGCGCATCATCACCATCGAGGAACCGGTCGAATACGAGTTGAAGGGCATCAACCAGATCGCGGTCCGACCCGAGATCGGCCTGACCTTCGCGGTCGGTTTGCGCCACATCCTCCGCCAGGACCCCAACGTGATCATGGTGGGAGAGATCCGTGACCTGGAGACGGCCGAGATCGCCATTCGCGCCGCCCTGACCGGTCACCTGGTGTTCTCCACCCTCCACACCAACGATGCACCCAGCGCGTTCACGCGGTTGATTGACATGGGCATTGAACCGTTCCTGGTGGCCTCTTCGGTGGAGGCGATCATGGCGCAACGGCTGGTCCGCACCATCTGCCCGCTCTGCAAAACCGAGCAAAAGGTCGAGAAGGAGTACCTCCAGCGCATCGGCTTTCCGGCCGAGGACATCGAGACCGCCAGATTCTACC
Organism: Limisphaera sp. 4302-co; assembly: GCF_049537155.1. Lineage (NCBI taxonomy): Bacteria > Pseudomonadati > Verrucomicrobiota > Verrucomicrobiia > Limisphaerales > Limisphaeraceae > Limisphaera > Limisphaera sp. 4302-co. The sequence goes on along the minus strand of NZ_JBMVQZ010000006.1, from coordinate 145,399 downwards.
ACGGCGCCGGATGCGAGGAATGCCGCCAGCTCGGCTACCAGGGCCGCACCGGCATCTACGAGTTGCTGGTCGTCAGCGAACCGATCCGGTCCCTCGTCATGAGCCGGGCCCCGGCCTCCACCATCGCCCAGAAGGCCATCGAACTGGGCATGCGCACCCTCCGCGCCGACGGTTGGAACAAGGTCAAGCAAGGGATCACCACGATCGAAGAGGTTCTCCGGGTCACCCAGATCGAACAGCACCTGGACGCCCTCGCCGAGAACCCGAAACAACCCGCATGGGCGCGCGCGTGACCCAGACCCGACTCCACGCATGTCACGTCCTGGCCATCGGGCCGGACGGACGCCGTTTCTGGCGTTTCGAGGTCAAAGGCACCGGGATTCAACCCGACCGGGCCGAGCGGCTGGCGCCCGATCAGCCCCTGCCGCGTCACTGGGGAACCAAGGACTGGCGAACCCTCGGCCGACCCCGCCTGCACATCGCCTGGCTGCATCCGGACCGGGTTTTCCTCCGGGTTGTCCATCTGCCCGCCGCACCACCCGAGGAAACCCGCGCCATGGTGGAACTCCAGCTCGAACGTCTTTCCCCTCTGCCGGTCGCGCAGACCGTCTGGAGTTATCACCCCGTCCCCGGCGCACCCGGGGGCCAGCAGACACTCGTGGTCGCCATCGTCGCCCGCGAAACGGTCGAAGCCTTCCTGGGTCAGCTCGAGTCGGCCGGCTACCTGCCCGATCGCCTCGAGCTGAGCACCCTCGATCAACTGGCCGCCGTGCCGGTCAGCGGCGACGGCGCTTGGATCCATGCCGGAATCCTCGGCCGACCCGATTTGGCCCTGGTGGCCTGGTGGTACGGCGGCGTCCTGCACAACCTGAGTTTCCTTCAACTGCCGGCCGGCGGCGACCGCACCAGCGTCGTCAGGAGCCAACTCCTGCAGGCCGCCTGGGCCGGCGAATTGGACGGCTGGCTGACCCGTCCGCCCGAGTGGCATCTCGTGGCCGATCCCGTCACAGCCGCGGAATGGGAACCGGTCCTGAACCAGGCCCTCCAGACCACCGTCTCCGTCCAACCTCCGCCGCCCCCGGATGACCTGGCCCGTCGCACCGCTCTCCGCGCCCTGCAAGCCAACGGGCTGCCTTCCCTGCTGCCACCCGAACACGCCGCGCGATACCGACAACAGTTCGTGGACCGGCTCTGGATGACCGGGCTCGGCGCCGTGCTCGGGCTTTATCTGGTGGGGGTGATCATCTACTTCGCCGCCCTCGGCGTTCTCCAGTTCCAGTTGAGCCGTGTCGAGGCCCGCATCGATGCCCTCACCCCGGAGTACACGCGCGCCTCCCAACTCAAGGCCCGCGCCGAGGTCCTGCAAGACCGGCAGGACCTCCGCTTCGCCGCCCTCGACTGCTACAAACTCGTGGCCGAGCTGCTACCGGAAGGAGCCACGCTCCAGTCCTTCGATTTCGCCGACGGCCGGCGCCTCACCCTCAACGGCACCTGCCCGGAAGACCGCGTCATGGCTGTCATCGAATTCAGCAGCGCCCTCCGAAAAGCCCAGGTCCGCGGCCGGCCCATGTTCGACCCGCAAAAGGGCGAACCGTTCACCCAGCGCCGCACCCCCAACGCCAATGTGGTCTCCTGGAACTTCACCCTCGAACTGAGCCGACCGGAAGACTGACCATGGCCAAAACCCTCGCCCAACTCAATCTCCGCCCCGGCGAACGCCGCCTGGTCATCGGCGTCGGTCTGGTCCTCTTCCTGGTCCTCAACATGCTCCTCGTCTGGCCGCACTTCAGTGACTGGCAGGAGGTGCGCGAAGACCTGAAGGCCGCCCGACTCAAACTCCGTCGCTACGAGGAAGCCATCGCCGACCTCCCCAAGTGGGAGGCCCGGATTCGCGTCCTCGAATCCGGCCAGGAACCGCTCCCCGAGGAGGATCAGGGCACCGAATTCCTCAGCACCATCCAGCGCCAGGCCTCGCTCAGCGGCGTCACCATCACCGGCAGCTCCCGCATGACCACCCGCACCAACAACCCCTTCTTCATCGAACGCTCCCAGACCATCAGCGTCCTCGCCGAGGAACGCGCGCTGCTCGATTTCCTCTACCGGATCGGATCCGCCGGTTCCATGACCCGGATCCGCGGATTGTCGCTCCGGCCCGATCCGCCCCGACACCGACTCGTAGGGAACATCACCCTCGTGGCCAGTTACCAGAAGAAGCCGGCCACCCGCACCACCCCGGCCGATGACACCCCGCCCCAGCCGGCAGCCCCAACAGGCACGGTGCAAACGAACCGTCCCCCGCCGCCTGCCCCTCCGGCCCGTACACCCTCCGCGCCCCGCCCCCCGGCGCCCGGGGCCCGGCCTCCGGCCAATCAACCTGCCACCTGACGGATTGTGTTATGCTCGCAAAGCGACTCTTACTGACCTGGCTTTCGACACTCGCGGTTGCAACCGCAACGGCCCAACCGGCCGCCCCGGCACGCACGCCACCCGTGCTGCCCTCCCCCGGCTCGCCGCTCACCAACCGCACCGCGCCCGTGCGCATACCCGCACAAACCGCCGCCCCGGCCCTGCCCCGACCCGGCACCACACCTGCCGCAGGTCAACCGGGCACCCCGGCCGGACTGCCCGTGCCGGGTTCGCTCCCGCCGCCCGGGCCCGGCCTGCCCTCTCCGGGCAACCCGGGGATCTTACTCACCAACATCCCACCGGCCGCCCCCGCCGAAGACACCATCCCGGCCGGGACCGTCGACTGGGTGGGCGCCGGCGGCGCCGACATCGAACAGGTCTTCGAGTACTACGCCAAGCTCACCGGCCGCACCATCCTGCGTCCGGCCAACCTCGCCGCGCCGCCCATCAAACTGCGCACCGAATCCGACCTCACCCGCAGCGAGTTCATTCAGGCGCTGGACAGCGTCCTGGCCATGAACGGCATTGCCATGATCCCGGTCGGTGAAAAATTCGTCAAAGCCGTCCCCATCGCACAGGCCAATCAGGAGGGCGCACCCATTCAACGAGCCCAAGCCGAACAACTGCCGGAGCTGGGGTCTTACGTCACCCACATCGTCCAGCTCAAGTACGCCAAACCCAGCGAATTGGTACAGGTCCTGACGCCCTTCGCCAAGGTCCCCAACGGCATCCTGCCCATCGACAGCAACCAGATCCTCGTGCTGCGCGACAACGCCGAGAACGTCAAGCGCATGCTCGAGTTGATCAAGGAAATCGACGTGGCCGTCCCCTCGGAGTACGTGTCCGAGGTCATTCCCATCAAGTATGCCATGGCTTCCGACATAGCCGCCGCCCTCAACAGTCTCAGCTCCGGCGGCGGCACCACCAGCGTCGGCACCCGCAGCACAGGCGCGCGTCCCACGACCCCCACCGGCCTCCAACGACCCGGCTCCACCGGTCTGCCCGGCCAACCCCTGGGCACCCAACCCGGGCAACCCGCCAATCCCCAGGCCAGCTTCAGCGACCGACTCCAACAAATCGTGCGCCGAGCCTCCGCTCTGGCCGCCGGCGAGATCCAGATCATCGGTGCAACCAAGATCATCGCCGACGAACGCGCGAACGCACTGCTCGTCTACGCCACCAAGGAAGACATGGCCACCATCAAGGACATCATTTCCAAACTCGACGTCATCCTGCCCCAGGTCCTCATCGAAACCACCATCCTCGACGTTTCGCTCAACAACAAATGGAACCTCGGCATCTCCGGACTCCAGACCACCCGGCAGCTCGGCGGCAACAACATCCTCGGCGCCGGCGGCATCAACGCCAACCAGGTCTTCAACTTCTCCGGCACCGGCACCAATCTCACCGCCGACCTGCTCGGCACCGGCCTGCGCTACTTCACCCGCATTGACGACAGCTTCTATCTCACCCTCCAGGCCGCGGCCAGCGACGGCACCGCGCGCGTCATTCAGAAACCGCGCATCCTGACCTCCCACGCCAAGCCCGCCTCCTTCTTCGTCGGCGAAACGGTACCCTACATCACCAGCACCTACTACGGCGGCTTCGGCACCGGCCCGGCCGCCAGTTACCAGCAACTCCGCGTCGGCATCCAACTCTCCGTCACCCCCTTCATCAACGCCGACGGTCTGGTCCTCATGCAGATTGACCAGGCCATTGACGAACTGGGCGACGAGGTGGAAATCGCCGGCGGCGGCAAGGTCCCCAAGACCCGCAGCCGCACCCTCTCGGCCGAGGTCGCCGTCCGCAACGGCGAAAGCATCCTCCTGGGCGGTTACATCCGCTCCTCCGGCACCGAGTCCCATGCCGGCGTGCCCATCCTCAAAGACATTCCCCTGCTGGGCTACCTCTTCCGCAGCAACGACCGCTCACGCGACCGCAGCGAACTGATGGTCCTCATGCGGCCCATCGTCCTGATGGACCCCGAGGAGGCCGCGCGCCTGTCCGCGGAGGAACGGCGCCGCCTGCCCGGCGTGCACCGCGCCGAACGCGAATTCGACGAGGAGGAACGCATCTACCGCGACAAACAGGAACGCCGCACCCGCGCCCCACAAACCGAGCCGGCCTTCCCCGCCCCAGCCGGCCCGGCCGCCACCTCACCGGTCCCGTCCACGTGAGCCCGATCCGTTCCACCACCCGGCCCGTGCCGGGTCGTTTGTCCCACCCCGTCCGCGCCGGCCGCGGCATCCGACCACGGCCGGGGGATCCGTCAGTGGCCCGACCATGAGCGAGGCTCCCGCACCAGGCCTGATTCCCGGCACGCTCTACCTCGTCGCCACACCCATCGGCAACCTCGAGGACATCACCCTCCGCGCACTCCGCGTCCTGCGCCAGTGCGACCTCGTGGCCGCCGAGGACACGCGTCGCACCTTTCAACTCCTACGCCATTTCCAGATCGAAAAACCCGTGGTGAGCTGCCACGCCCACAACGAGGTCGCCCGCGCCGCCCAACTTCTCTCCCGGCTTCGCCAGGGCGCCACCGTGGCCCTGGTGACCGACGCCGGCTCGCCCGGCATCAGCGACCCGGGCGAACGAATCGTCCGCGCCGTGTGGGATGCGGGTCTCCGCGTCGAGCCGGTGCCCGGTCCCTGCGCACTGGTCGCCGCACTCACCGCCAGCGGATTGCCCACGGCCGAATTCCATTTCGTGGGATTCCTGCCCCACAAATCCGGGGCCCGCAGGCGCCGGTTGGAACAGCTCCGTACCATCCCAGGCACACTTGTCCTGTACGAATCGCCCCACCGGATCCAGCGCCTCCTCGAGGAATGCGCCGAACTCCATCCGGATCGTCGCATCGTCATCGCCCGCGAGCTCACCAAGAAGTTCGAACAATTCATTCGTGGCACCGCCCGTGAGATCCTCCAACAATGCAGCGAGCGCCCGCTCCGCGGTGAATGCGTCGTGCTCATGGAACCCACGGAGGCACCCGTCAGCACGGGCGAATCCCCGGCCGAATCAGGGCACCCATCCGATCCGGATTGACCGGCACCGCCCGGCCTGCCGGTGTCCGGCAGCATCGGCCCTCACCGACGCCGACCTCCCGGAAAAGCCGCGCCCTCCTGCATGCCGGTTGTGCCTCACCCGGTCAGGGCTCCAATGTCCCGCCGTTGTGGCAACGGCGGAGACGACCGGACGCCGGCTCGCCGCCTCCACCGGAAGCGCAGAGAAAGAAACCTCCCGGTCAGGTCCGCAGTGGATCGCCCGGCGTGCCTCAGACCCGACTGCGCGTCGGCTGCCGGGTTCAGTCCCCCCTTTGCTTTTCCCGGGCCGGGTTGCATCCTGCTCTCCATGCCGACCGCCGTCCTCAGCCGTAAATGGAGCCGCTTCCAAACGGGAGCCTGCCTCTGCATCAGCCTCCGGTTGGTTTTGACGCCCGAAGCCCGCTCCGCCCCAACCGGTGAAGGCGAACTGGTGCTGACCGACCCCCATCAGGTCGTCACCTTTCACCTGACCACCAACCCGCAAGGCCAGCTGCTCTACCGGGTCCGCGCCCACGGCCGGGAAGCACTTCTGCCCGCACCCACCGGCCTGCTCCTCGACGACCACGATCTCGGCCAGTACCCGGCCTTCGGCCCCGTTCATCGGGCCCGTCACTACGAGGAGTTCGACTGGCTGGGCGGGAAAAACCGCGCCACCAACGACTGTTACGCCTACGAAATCCCCGTCCGTTCCGGGTTGGGCCCCGCCTGGACCCTGGAAGTCCGACTCTTCCGCGACGCGGCGGCATTTCGCCATCTGGTTCCCGCCGCTGATTCCCCGCGGCACATCCGGGGAGAAACAACCGCATGGCACCTCCCGCCCGGAGCGGTGCTCTGGTTCCAAACCAACCTCGCCAACCACGAGGGAATCTTCCAAAGCCTGCCGGCAAACACTCTCCCCGCATCAGGCGCACTCCGCATGGGCCTGCCGGTTACAGCCGTCCTGACCAACGGAATCACCCTCCTGATCAGCGAGGCGCGTCTCTTGGACTACAGCGGGCTGGCCCTGGAGAGCGACGGCCCGGACCGACTTCGCGCCATCTTCCCGCACGACCCGCAGGGCTGGCCCGCGCACGGGCCCATCGCCTCCCCTTGGCGCGTGGTCCTGGTCACCACCAATCTCGACCCACTCGTCAACAGCGACGTCATCCCGGCACTCTGTGACCCGCCCGACCCGGAACGGTTTCCACAGGGAGCCCGCACCGACTGGATCCGACCCGGCCGTGCCCCCTGTACATGGATGGTCTTCGGCAACGGCGGCGCCCGCTGGGCCCGGCAAAAATGGTTTGTGGATACCGCCGCTGCTTTGGGATGCGAATACCTCCTCGTGGACGGCGGCTGGCAGACCGAGCGGTGGGGTTGGATCGAACCCGACGTCGACCTCTGGGACCGCATGGCCGAACTGTGCCGCTACGCCGCCGAGCGCAACGTCGGAATCCTCGTCTGGCACGGTTACCCCGAAGGCCGCGACGACGGACCGGGCCTCACCCGGCCCGAAGACCGCGAGACCTTCTTCCGCCGCTGCGCCGAGGCCGGCGTCAAAGGGGTGAAGATTGACTTTTTCGATTCCGAAAGCATCGAAACCGTCCGCGTGGTCGAGGACCTGCGCCGTCATGCCGCCCGGTACCGGCTGTTGATCAGCTTCCACGGCATTCCCAAGCCGACCGGTCTCAACCGCACCTGGCCACACGAACTCACGCGCGAAGGGATTCGCGAACAGGAATACCAGCTCTGGAGCAATCTGCCCCTCGAACATTACGGTGCCCTGCCCTTCACGCGTTTGGTGGTCGGTCCTGCGGATTTCCTGCCGGGATACATCCGGCCCTCGCTCCGCAAGGACACCACCCTCGGATTCCAACTCGCCACCACGATCATCTTCAGTTCACCGCTCCTGTGCTGGCCGGATCATCCGGAGGCCTACCTCGAAAGCCCGGCCCTGTCCTTCTTCCGCCGGGTCCCCACGGTCTGGGACGAAACACGCGTCCTGCCGCCGTCCCGCATCGGCCGGATCGTCGCCCTGGCCAGACGCCACCGTGGCGAGTGGTACGTGGGTCTGCTGAACTGCACCCGGCAGGCCGTCACCATACCACTCGACCCCAGCAGCTTCATCACCGGCCCCGCCGAATGCACCCTCTACACCGACGACCCCGACCGCCAACACCTCCAGATTCGCACCGGGCCCGCGTCGGGCGAGCGGCTTTCCCTCCAGCTACCGTCCGGTGGCGGGGCCGTGGTGCATTTCCGGCCCACTCCGTTACGGCCCGGATGGCCCTGAACCACAGCAGACAACATCCCGCCGGGCAAACTCCGGCGCCTCTGCACAACAGGGCAACCATGGCGCTGCCGGCCGGCCGGGCCCTTTTCCGCCCTTTCGGTCCCGACGGCAGCGGGCTATTGTTCTCATGCCTTGCCCGCGCGTGCCGGTGTGGCGGAATGGCAGACGCACAGGACTTAAAATCCTGGGACCGTAAAAAGTCGTGTGGGTTCGAGTCCCACCACCGGCACCAATGTTGTTCCCCGCCCTCCGGCAGGAAATTCGTCAGGTCCGCGGCCAGAAACGAAGCCAGAACCGCTGCGGGGACTCGATCAAGACCTCCCGCAGCAACGCCTCCATGCTGGCCGCCCTGGGCTCCACCAAACGCCGCGCCAGCAGCACGAAAACACCGAATGCCAGTCCCACCGCCGCATAAAAGAGACTGAACCGGTTCCATTCCAGGCCCAGCCATCGCCAGGTCCGTTCCCCCACCGCATCGATCCACAGGCCCCATCCAATCGGCGCCAGACCGAGCGTCACATTGCTCGCCACCGAGTACAACGCGAAAAAGTGGTTCCGGCCCATGGGTGGTATGACCGCCATGGCCAGGCGCGTGTGCGCCATCTGAACCAGCGCCGCCAACAGACCCATCAGGAATTGCAACGCCAGGACCCAGCCGGGGGAAGGCTCCCGCCATCGGCCGGCCATCAGCATCCAGCCCGTCACCACCGCCAGCCATCCCAGACCGCAAAACTGGATCACAGGCCGGCTGCCCAGGTGGTCCAGTCGCGACCCCAGAAACCACAAACTGCTCAAGCCCCCCGCAAAGGCCGCCGAAGTCGCCCACAGCACGTGCCCCTCCGTGTAACCGAGAGACACCTTCAAAAACGCCACGGTAAAGGCTGTCATCCCGCCGTAGGCCACCGACCAAGCCACCACCGCCTGCAAAAGCCGTGCAAAAGGTGGATGCCGCAGCATCGCCAGCCAGGGCACCGGACCGCGTCCACCGGACGCTTCACACGCCGGCGGCACGTCCGGCATCCGCTTCAAAAACACCAGACTCAGTCCGCCCATCACCGCGCTGAACGCGAACAACGTGGCAAATTGCCAGGGCCTCCCCTCCCCACCCAACAACAGGGCCGCAACCCACAGCGTGACCATGCCCGCCAGGTTCTGAAGGGCGGCATCCCGGGCCAGATACCGACCCCGGAGTCCGGCCGGTACCAGTGCAGTGATCCACGGCAGCCAGGCGCAACTCGAGATCCCGCGCGAGAGGTTGAACCCGAACAGCAGAAACAACAGCAGCGCCAGCTGATTCCGCGCATCCAACACCCCTCCCAGCAAGGGCACCAGAGCCATCCCGAAGATGAACAACACGCGGATCCCCCAACCGCTGACGACAAAGCGCCGGTAACCCACCCGTGGGATGTGCGCCGCGGCAGGGATCTGCAGAATCACCAGCAGGGGCATCATTCCGGCAATCACCCCCAACACCGTTGCGCTGGCCCCCAGCGCTTTCGCGTAGAGGATCATGGGACTGCCCAGCACGACCTGATACGAAAGCGCGTTGAACCAGGCGAACAGATAGGCGTGACGCAGCCCGGCGGGAATTCTCTCCGCCCCGCCTTGGGCGGGGGCGGATGCCGTGTCCACATGCGCTTCGCGCGGCGCCGGATACCCGCAGGTTTCACCCGACCCAGCCTCTCCGGAACGGCCTTGACCCCCCTCCTGCACGGTGTCCTCCTCTCCCACCGGGGACCGCGGCCTCAAACCGCCTGACCCGCAACAACGGGCGCCCCCAACCGACCCGTCTCCGCCAGCAACCGCTGCAGCCTGCGGCCGTGCGCCACGGCCACAGGATCCCGCCCCAGCGCCTCCACCGTCCACGGCAATCGCGCCGTCCAGTTCTCCTCCGACCTGGTCCCCGGGCGATTGTACCGCGTGGCCAGCGCCAGCACGTCATCCAACAAAACCACCGCCAGATACGACGCCGCACCAAACACTGCGCGCAACAACCCCTCCTGCACATGCGGCGTGTACGCCCGGGGCGGCGGCACGCCGGGCAGGCCGGCAAATTCCATCAGATACTCCAGCTCCCTGCGCGCCCCTGCGTCCCCGTTGTCCGCCGCTGCCCACAACTCCAACCACCGCGCTGCCAGAGGCGGATGATCGTGCGTGGCCGGTTGCACCAGCGACAACCGCGGGTACCGCTTGGGGTCCGTGTAGCGGCCGTCCGGTTCCCGGCAGAACATCGGAATCCGAAACCCCGGAATGCCCAGCCGCCGCAGCGATTCCGGGACGTACTCGGGAACCCAACCCAGGTCCTCCGCCACGATGGTGGCCTCGCCCGAAGCCTCCTGCAGCATCCGCAACAGTGCCTCACCGTGCGCCTGATTGGCGGCCCGATGCTCGGGCGTGTCGTCCGGAAACGGCAAAAACCGCGGCAACCGCCCGCCGGTGCGTCGCGCGGCCTCCTCCGGCGTCAAATCCACAAACTCCCTGTTCCGCTCCGGCACCCACGGAAACGAGTAGATCCGAAAAAAGCCCAGCACATGATCCACCCGATAGGCGTGAAAGTACCGTGTTAGATGCCGGACGCGCTCCCGCCACCAGGCATAATCCTCCCGCCGGTGCTCTTCCCAGCGATAGTTCGGTACGCCCCAGTTCTGTCCCCATTTTTCCACGAACGGATCGCTCCGGAAGGTGGTCTCCGGCGGGGCGCCGCCCGACCATTCCAGGTCGAACAGGTGTTGCTTCGCCCAGACGTCCGCGCTGGCCCGTGCCACGCCGTACGGCAGGTCCCCCATCAGGGCCACGCCTCTTCTCTCCGCGTCCTGGCGCACGCCCAGCCACTGCTGGTGCGCCAGCCATTGCACATAGCAGAAGAATCGGTGCCGGTCCGCCAGGGCCTGTCGCCTGGCCCCGGGCAGCGTCTCCAGCCACTGGCGCGCCCGGTCGGGGCTCCTGTGCTCGGCCGGCCAGTCCTCCCAGGAAGCCGAGCCGTCGTTCTCCTCCATCAGCACGCGGAACCACGCATAGTCTTCCAACCAGTCCGCCTCTTCCTCACAGAACCTGCGGAACGCCCGGGCGCGTGCCGTCTCCGGTTCCCACTCCCTCCGGCAAAAACTGGCGTACGCCTCCTCCAACAAACGGAGCTTCAACGCCCGCACCGCCTCATAATCCACCGGCCCGGACCGCAACCCCTCGATGTCCACCTCCCTCAGCACCGCCTCCCAGGTCACGGGGTCCAGGTCCGGAACCGTGCCGGGCCGCAGATCCAGGGTGCCGTACTCCAGCGCGCGGGCGCTGATCGCGTTGTAGGGGCTGAAATCCTCGCCCAATTCATGAATGGGCAGCGTCTGCAGGATCTGCAGACCGTGCGCTTCGCACCAGTCCAACAGCGCACGAACCCCGGCCGTGTCACCGATGCCGAGGTCGTCCGAAGTCCGAATGGCAAACACGGGGATCAGAATCCCCCCGTAGCGATGTTCCACAACCAGCCTCATCCGCGCGCACAAGATGGCAGAAGACGGACAGGCTTCAATCCCGGGCGCGTCCCTCGCACCGGCGCAGCAGCCGTTCGAGCTCCCGCGGCGTGGCGGTCCCCGTCGTCCCCAGTTTGCGCACCACCACAGCAGCCGCCAGATTCGCCATCTCCAACGCCTCCTGTGGCAGCGCCCCGGCCGCCAGCGCGGCCACCAGATGCGCACTGACCGCGTCGCCCGCGCCCACCACATCCACCGGCCCTTCCACCGGTACAGCGGGCACGGTCCACAATTCGCCTGTCGGCCAAGCCCCCAACAAGCCGTCCGCACCCAGCGTGACCACCACGGGCTGCCCGTTCCGCTCCGCCAGTCGAAGCGCCTCCGCCCCCGCACGGCGTGCGCGGACCGGCCGGTGCGCCCCCGACAACAGGCCCAGTTCCCGCAGGTTCATCTTCCACATCACCCGCGGAAACCCGCGCAATCCGGTCCGGCTGTCCGCCAGCACCAACAGCTCCGGTTCGTCCGACACCGCCGCTTCCAACGCCTGCAAAACCTCCGGCCCCACCACGCCCGTGCCGTGGCGATCCACCTGGTTCAGCACGATGACGGCATCCACCCGCGGTGCCAGCTCCCTCACCCGCTCCGCCAACGCCACGCGCAACCCGCGCGGCGTGGGCGACATGTTCTTCATGTCCAGCCGATTCAATTCCCGGGGCGGGCGGCCGGGCTCCACCAGCAACGGTTTCGTGTAGGTGAAGGTCCGGCGTTCAGATGTCTCCAACAGGGCGTCCAGTTGCACGCCGGACAGACTCGCCAGCGACCGCCGCAATTCGTATCCCTCCCCGTCTGCACCGTGAAATCCCACCGGCCAAACCCGGCCCACACCCGCCGCCACCAGGTTGTTCACCACCGTGCCCGCCGCACCCGGCTGCGCCCGCACCCGCACCACGTTGTACACCGGAAGGCCCGTCTCCAACGAACGCTCCTTCTGCCGCGGGTCAATCTCAAGGTACCGGTCCAGGGCAAAATCCCCCACCACCGCAATCCGCAGCCTGCCGTACCGCCGGCACAACTCCCGCAGCCGGTCCACCGACAACGTCTGCACGGGACCTCCGCCCGTTGCGCCCGGGCGCGTCTGCTTTACCCGCTTCATGGGATCCTCCGTTTCAACCGCTGCCAGAGCGACGTCAGGAAGAGCCGGTTGTCACATTGCACATATCGCATCGTGCCACCCATTCGGGCGTAACTCTTGCAAAACCGGAGGTAATAGGCCGGATTGTCCTTCGGCGGTTCCCCCCGCGTCCAGTCCCAGGCTCCGCCTTCCTGCAGATCCACCACAAAAATCGTGTGACCGCTGACCCTCGGCCGGCCCGCCTGCCGCCGCAGGTTGTTCACGCAGCTCAGACTCTTCTCGAACACCTGCGGGCCCATCACCGCCGACCCCACCGACAACACCACACCGCCGTCCAACCGCTCCACCGAGGCGCCGAAGGCCGCGAAATCCCAGCCGCCCGCCCGGCCCAGCACCGCGCCGTTGAACCACGGATGCGTGGCCACGATGTCATAACCGATGCCCGGGTGCACCGTGAAGGGCACACCCCGCTCGAACGCCCGCGCCACCAGGGAGTGGGCCTTGAAAGGATGCGACACCTGCACACGCCCGCCGCTCAGACCGTGGCGCACCATCGTCTGCAGCAGATCCGCCCGCGCCGCCGTCAGGGGATGCCGGGGCTCTTCCCGGATGCTCCGCTCCAGATCCTCCGGCGCGGGCAGCTCCAAACCCTCCTCGGCCACGAACCGCCCCAGACTCCGCCCCCAACCCTCGCCCCTGAGGGCCCCCGCCAACAGCGCCAAATGCAGGTAACGCCCCGTCTCGTCCCAGGTGCCAAAACAACCCTCCACCACATGCGCCCGCACGCTCTCCTCGGTCCGGCCCAGGAACGCCAGCTCCCAGTCATGGATCGTGCCCGCACCGTTCGTGGCCAGATGGGTCACCCAACCGGCCTCCATCAGCCGGATCACCACGTCCATCAGACCGTTCTTGACCAGATGCGCCCCGTAGATCAGCAGAACCGACGCGTCCCGCTCGCGCGCGTGTCGAATCTTCTCCGCGGCCTCCAACACGGCCGCGTCCACCTCCGCCGGCACGGGGCCGGGCGCCTGATCCGGCGAGACCAGAATGTCGGACAGCCGGCTGAGACTCCGCCGCTCGGCCAGGGGCCACACGCGCACCTGTTCCAGGGGCAGGCGCTCTTCCCTGCCCGGCCCCCCTGTTGCATTTCTGGCGTCCACTTTCATCCTTTCTGAACGGGCGGCCCCCAGTCTGGGCCATCCTCCCGGCTCTTCACAAGTCGGCTGCGGTGCTCCTTCTCCTCCCCGCATCCACGCCCGTTTTCACGACACGGCCGGGGCCGAAGCGCTTGACTGATCCGGACTCTGGGCCACCATCCCCGCGTGGCATTGTTCACCATCCACGCGGATTGCCGCTACGAAATCGTGCGCAAGATCGCCGAGGGCGGGATGGGCATCGTCTACGAGGCCGAACAACACGGCGCCCACGGCTTCGTCAAACGGGTGGCCATCAAGGTCATCCGCCAGCAGTACGCCCGCCAGCCGGAGTTCATCGCCAACTTCATCGGCGAGGCCAAGCTGGTCGCCGACCTCATCCACACCAACATCGTCCAGACCTATCACCTCGGCGAGGCCCATGGCGTGTATTTCATCGCCATGGAACTCATCCGCGGGGTCAATCTCGAACAATTCACCCAGCAACACGTCCAGCGCGCACGGCGCCTGCCCCGTGAACTGGCCGTCTTCATCGTCAGCCGCGTCGCACGCGGCCTGGCCTATGCCCATGCCAAAACCGACCGCGACGGCCGTCCCCTCGGCATCGTGCACCGCGACGTCAGCTTCAAAAACATCCTCATCGCCTTCGAAGGCGACGTCAAACTCACCGACTTCGGCATTGCCAAAGCCCGCGGTTACCTCACCGATCAGGAGGGCGAGGTCATCGCCGGGAAGGCCGATTTCATGAGTCCCGAGCAGGCCAGCTTCCAAAAGACCGACAAACGCTCCGACCTTTTCTCGGCCGGGGTCGTCCTCGCGCATCTGCTGCTCGGCTACAACATCTTCAAGGCCGCCACACCCGAGGAGTCCCGCCAGCGCGTCCTGCAACTGCCCATCCCGGACTTCCGGACCCTCGACGAGCGCATTGACGACCGGCTCAATGCCATCCTTCACAAGGCCCTCGCTCGGGATCTTCACAAGCGCTATGCCTCCGCCGACGAACTGCTGTACGATCTCGAACACTACATCTATCACGCCGGATACGGCCCCACCAACGAAACCCTGGGACGCTACATCCGCGAATTGTTCGACGGCTCCGGCGCCACAGCCGGCCCTTCGCCCCTGATGGAGAAGAGCACCGGACTCATGCTCCGGGCCGAACACCTTTCCCGACCCCACTGAAGGCTTTCGCATGGCTGCCAAACACATCTCCCCGCGTCCGCGCCGCGTGCGCATCGGGCTCATTCAGGCCCGGGCCACACCGGATCCCGACGACAACCTCCGCCGTACATTGCGCGCCATCCGGCAGGCCGCCCGTCAGGGTGCCCGCATCATCTGCACCCAGGAGCTCTTTCGCTCCCTCTATTTCTGCCAGTGCGAGAACCACGACTTTTTCCGCCTCGCCGAACCCATACCCGGCCCCACCACACGCGCCTTCCAACGCCTGGCGCGCGAGCTGCATGTGGTGTTGATCGCCTCCCTGTTCGAACGCCGCGCCCCCGGCCTCTACCACAACACCGCCGCCGTCATCGACGCCGACGGTTCCCTCGCGGGGCTCTACCGCAAAATGCACATCCCGGACGATCCGCTTTACTACGAGAAGTTCTACTTCACCCCGGGCGACCTCGGCTTCCGCTGCTTCGCCACCCGTTACGCCCGCGTGGGTGTGCTCATCTGCTGGGACCAGTGGTATCCGGAAGCCGCACGACTGACGGCGCTCCAGGGGGCAGAAATCCTGTTCTATCCCACCGCCATCGGCTGGCATCCATCCGAAAAAGCCGAACATGGCGAGAAACAACACGCCGCCTGGGAAATCATCCAGCGCAGCCATGCCGTCGCCAATGGCTGTTACGTGGCCGCCGCCAACCGGGTGGGCCACGAACGCCTCCCGGAAACCCCCGGCGACGGCTTGGAATTTTGGGGCCAGAGCTTCGTCGCCGGCCCGTCCGGTGAACTGCTGGCCAAGGCCTCGTCCGATCGCGAGGAAATCCTCCTGGCAGACCTGGACCTGGAAGCCCTCGACATTACCCGCACCCATTGGCCGTTCCTGCGCGACCGTCGCATTGACGCATACGCCGGGCTGACCCGGCGGTGGTTGGATCCGGCCGGCCCCGGCGCGAACCACTGAGCCGGTACCCCCGGGGCCTGCACGCCAGAGAACGCATCCCGCGGGTTTGCCCTTGCCCGTACCTTCCCTCGACCCATCATGGTTTTTGATGAACAAGGAACAAGTGGCGGCCATCCTGACCGAGATCGGCACCCTGCTCAAACTGAAGGGTGAAAACCCGTTCAAAACCCGCGCCTACCTCAATGCCGCCCGCGCCATCGAAAGCCTCGACGAGCCGATCGAAAAGGTCGTGGCCGAGGGCCGTCTGGACCAGGTCAAGGGCATCGGCGAAAGCCTGCGCGAAAAAATCACCGAACTCGTCACCACCGGCCGCCTCCCCTATTACGAGGAACTCAAGGCTTCCATCCCTCCCGGTCTGATCGAGTTGCTCGACATCCCGGGCCTGGGGCCCAAACGCATCCTCACCCTCCGCGAAAAACTTGGGATCGAATCCGTCGAGGCCCTGGAAAGGGCCTGCCGCGAAGGCAAGGTCGCCACCCTGCCCGGCTTCGGCGAAAAAACCCAGGCCAACCTGTTGGAGGGCATACAAAGACGGCGCCAGTTCGCCTCCCAACATCTGCTCATCGAGGCGTGGTCCGCCGCCGAACCCCTGCTGGAGTTCCTCCGGCAACACCCCGACGTGATCCGCTCCAGCCCCGCCGGGAGCCTGCGCCGCAGCAAGGAGGTCATCGGCGACCTCGATCTGCTGGCATCCAGCAAGAATCCCAGACGCGTACTGGAGGATTTCACCCGTCAACCCGGCGTGACCAAGGTCCTCGCCAAGGGCGATACCAAGGCCAGTGTCCTGCTCGAAGGCGGGCTCCAGGCCGACCTGCGCGTGGTGGCCGATCGCGAGTTCCCCTTCGCCCAGATGTACTTCACGGGGAGCAAGCAACACAACATCGTCATGCGCCAGCGGGCCATCGAACGCGGCCTGCGCCTCAACGAATACGGCCTGTTCCGATCCCAGGAAGAGACCCGGGATCCCAAATTGCTCATCCCCTGCCGGGACGAAGCCGAAGTCTTCCAACAACTCGGCCTGCACTACATCCCTCCGGAGCTCCGCGAAGACCTCGGCGAATTCGAGGCGGCCGAAAAGGGACCCATCCCGCGCCTGCTGGAATGGACCGATCTGAAGGGGTCGCTCCACAACCACACCACCTGGAGCGACGGCCACATGACCCTTGAGGAAACCGTTCAACTGGCCCGCTCGCTCGGTCTGGCCTACTGGGCCGTCACTGACCACTCCCGCTCCTCCTTTCAGGCCAACGGACTCGACCCTGGGCGCCTCCGCCAGCAGATCCGGGCTATCCGCGACCTCAACCGCAGACTCGAAGACGAGGAAGCCGACTTCCGCCTCCTGGCAGGCACGGAGGTGGACATCCTGCGTGACCGACTCGACTTCGACGACGATCTCCTGGCCGAACTGGATTTCGTCATCGCCAGTCTCCATGTCCCGGCCAACAACGAGGCCGAAAACACCAAACGACTTGTCCGAGCCGCCCAGAACCGTTTCGTCCACGCACTCGGCCATCCCACCGGCCGGCTCCTCCTCGAACGTGATCCTTATCCCGTCAACCTCGACGCCGTCATCGAAGCCTGTGCGGAAACGGGCACCTGGATCGAACTCAACTGCAACCCGCGCCGCTTCGACATGGATTGGCGCCACTGGCCGGCCGCCTTGCGCAAGGGTGTCCGATGCGTCCTCGGCCCCGACGCACACCGCCGCGAGCACGCCGCCTACCTGAAACTCGGCGTGGGCGTGGCACGTAAGGGCTGGCTCAAACCATCCGACGTCATCAACACCCTCCCTTGGAACCAGCTCCAGCGTGCCCTCCGCAAAAAACGACAGGGCCGCTGACAACCCGGCCCGACCGTCCCGGCGCGGTTCCCTGCGCCCACCGGGCGACCTCAAGTCTGGCCGGCCGGCGTGCGTGGCCCATCCTGCGCGGCCCGCCATTCCTCCGGCGTGTTGCAGTTGCGGAGACAGACACCCTCCGCCTCGCTCACCGTCCACCGGCGAATGGCACCCTCATTCCAGCAGCGTTCGGCAAACAGCCGCGCGGCAGGCCGGCATCGCACCAAAAGGTCCACCGCCAGTGCATGGCACCGCTTGGGATACACCGCCACCAGCGGTTCCCACTGCCCCTGCCAGACAGGAACCGCACCGGTCCGTTCGTTGCAGTGCCCCAACAGCCTGTCCAAAAACTCCACCGTCAACGCCGGCAGATCCACCGCCACCACCAGCAGCAGGCCCGTCGAGGCCGCTTCCAACCCGCGCTCGATGCCGGCCAACGGCCCGGAATCCGGAAACCGGTCCCACAACAGCGGGACCTTCACCCCCCCGTAACGCGCCCCCTCACGCACCGAAACAAACACCTCCGCCGGTCGCAGTGACTGCACCAGGGTCACCTGCCGTTCCAACAGGGTCCCACCCTGCCACGGCAGGTTGGCCTTGTCGCAGCCCATCCGGGAGGATGAGCCGCCCGCCAGGACCACTGCACTGAAAGGAGATCGCCCCGTCATTTGCCAGCTCCAAGCTCCGCCCCCGCGGAGTCGCGCCGCAACCAGCCATCCGTGAGGATGCGAGCCCGCAACCCTCCCCGACCGCGCAACCACATCTCCACCCGTTCATCTCCAAAGGCGCGGTTCATCCAGTAGCAGGGCCGGCACTCCTCCACACCGAAGAACCGCACCCCCTGCAACTCGAATTCCCGGCCGATGAGCCCGTTCAGGTCCAGTCCCTCCGTGATCACGTTGCGGCGCGTGGCCGAGGGGCTGGCCTCCCGCAGCCCGAGTTCGCGTTTCATGGCCTCGAGGGTTTCCCACGCAAAAAACGTGATCTGCCCCTTGTAATCGTCCTTGAAATCGAAGAACCGGTCTCCCCGCAGGCCGCGCCCTGCCACGCACTCGACGGCGTCCACCTCCAGAATCGGATGCTCTCCCGGCGGCTGTCCGTGATGACCGAAATAGTTGTGCCCCGGCGAAATGAACAGATGTCGGATCCTGGTCATGCTCCACCGAACATGTCGGGCAGCCCCCGAGTGTCAAGCCGCCCCCTGCCAGCGCCACTGCCGCGTGCGGACCTCGTAGAGTTCCGCGCAGCGGCCGCACAGGCCCAGCCCGGCTTCCCACCAGGAGACCTCGGCTCGAATCACGGATTCCAAGGCCCGTGCCCGCTCCTCCGGCACCCACTCGAAGGATGGAAATCCGCACAACGGACAGGTGCCGCCGGGCGCGGGCTTCTTCTCCGCCCGCACCCCTCGCGGATCGTTCGCCCACCGGACCAGCTCGGCATGGGAAGGACGCTTCCCACCCCACAGGCGGTTCAAAACCTCGGCACGCCGTTCGGCAGGCCAGAAACCAAACCCCCGCCCCAGTGCATCCGCGTATGCCTCGCGGGAGGTGGCCACCGGATGACCCGCCGCAGCGAGCCGGCCATCTATGCTCAAATCCCACAACAACCGGTAACGCTCCCGCACCAGCCTTTCGAGCCCCACCGGCACCCCCGATGTCAGAAGATCCGGCTCGTAACCGAACGCCGGATCCAACATGTCACGCAAATGCAGAAATTCGTGCCGCAGGAACGCTTCCAACCCCTCCCCCCCGGCCAGTTTCTCCGGAGCCAGCACCAGGACGGCGCTCCTGCCGCCGCCCGGGCCCACGTACAGTTCCACGCCCGGTTCCACCCCCGCCCGCGGTCGGGCAACCGCCAGCCGCCCCAGTTCGGCGTCCCCGAGCATCTCCTCGAATATCCGACGCCACCGGTCTTCCAAACCCCATTCCCGGAACCATTCCAGATGCAGCTCGTGAAACCGCCGCTCCCGCGCATCCGGATCCAGGATCCGATAAGCCATCTCCCGCTCGGCATGGTATCGAGCGATCTGAGCCGCCGGCACGCGCCCCGCGGCCCGGCGGGTGTACAGAAAGACCGCACTCTCCAGGAACGCCGTTTCGTACAGGATTTCCATGGCCTCAGGTTGGCGGTGCGCCCGCACCCGGCGGCATCGCCGCCAGGCCGCAACTGGCACACAGGCGCTCGAGGGCCTCGTTCACCGGACGCAGGCCCAGTTCATCCGAACCCGGTGCGATCTGAAAACGCCGGCATTCCTCCGCAACGAACCTGTGCGTACACCGGGCCACGCCACGAAGCATCGGCTCGGTTGTGAACTGTTCCAGCCTCCGGGCAAAGGCCGGCAACCATTGTGCCGCATGTTCGCGCAGGAACTTCCGCTGCGCGTCCCGGCAGAGCTGCAAGGGCTCCTCCGGCGCACCCTGCCGCCAGAACCACGCCTCCTTGGCAGCCAGCACGCAGAGAAATTCCAGTTCCACGCTCGCGTGATCGGGCCGCTCGTCGGCGTCCCCGGCCAGCTCCATCCCAAACGCCCGATAAAACCCCGCCAGATCGGCCAGCCGATGCGGATGATACAACGGATCCGCATGGAGCAGTCCGTACTCGATCTCGTTGATCGGACAGATGCCGCGGGCCGCGTGGCCAAACGCCGCCTCATAGGCCTCCCGATACCTCGCGAAACCCTCCGGGTCGAACCGCACGGGCTCCTGCGAGCGGCACCCGGCCAGGGACCAGGCCCTGGCAAACGCGGTCTCCACCCCGGCGTCGCTCAACCAGGCCCACGTGTCCGGTCGGGGATCTGCCAAGGCCGCCGCCAGCACCCGATAAACGAAACTCCGCGCCAGCGCCAGGTCCGTCCGTTCCCGGACCTCGGCCTCCGCCGGCCCGGAGCCGGGAGGCGTGCCCTGCCCCGGGTCGGCCATCGTGCCGTCCTCCGCCGGCTGATAGTTGGGGAAGACCGACCGTTGGGGACCGGCAGGCCGGGCTCCCCAGTCGCCGCCGGGTCGAAATTCAGATCGAGTTGGCATGTTGTTCCGGTCGCCGATGAAACGGTTCCTGCACCGTCGTTTCGATGATCTTGGTGCCGTCTTTGGCGTACCCGATGATGGTGTCGTTGTAGAGCACGAACTTCCGCCCGCGGATTTCGGTCTCGTACACTTTCGGCCCCTCGCGAATCTCGTAGCGATGGCAGACGCGGGGGTCTTTCCCGAACAACTGCAGCACCGCCAACAGCTCACGGTCGGGCACCATGTAACGCTCGATCGCCTCATCCACCCCCGGACCGAACATCTGCCGCAGATAGGGTCGCGGCACCCAACGGGGCGGGATGTAATAACCGTTCGGTTCGGTGCCGAACTGCGGGTACAGCGGAAGCGCCACACGCGCGACATGAACCAGATAATACAGGGGATTGTAACGATCCTCTTTCCAGGTCCCGTCCGGCTCCAACTCCACAAAACCCTGGAGTCGAATGTGACCGATGCACGCCGCCATGCAGCGCGTCTGCATGGGTAACCCGCCGCCGGCCGGATCCCGGCCCTCCAGCCGCGGATAACAGCCGATGCACTTTTCGCTGGTCCGCGTGTTGGACCGGTACATCGCCTTCTTGTACGGACAGGCCTCCATGCACTTGCGGTAGCCCCGGCACCGCTCCTGATCAATCAGAACGATCCCGTCCTCGGGCCGCTTGTAGATCGCATTGCGCGGACAGGCAGCCAGACACGCCGGGTACGTGCAGTGATTGCAAATCCGCGCCAGGTAAAAGAACCAGGTTCGATGCTCGGGCAGTCGCTGGCCGTCCTGAAAGTACCGATCCGGCGCACCCTTCTCCGCCGCCACCGGATGGTCCTCGTACCGATTCGGAGCCGACCATTCCTCGTCCGGGGGGAGATAACCCAATGCGCGATTCGCACCCTCAGGACCCATCAGATCCTGCGCGGCTTCGAATATGGTCTTGCCGTCAAAGCGGCCGTACGGCGCCCGGACCGGCTCCGGCACGCCGCCCCACACCTGGCCGCCCGGATTCGCCTTCTCCAGCAGCGCCAGCGTCTTCACGTCCCAGTGATGCGGGTAGCCGCCGTATGGCTTCGTCTCGACATTGTTCCACCACATGTACTCCTGGCCGCGCGAAAAGGTCCACGTGGACTTGCACGCCATCGTGCAGGTCTGACAGCCGATGCAGCGGTTCAGATTGAACACGAACGCAAACTGCTCCCGCGGATACGCCGCCGGGTAAGGATATGCCATCCCCCGGCCCAATTGCCAGTTGTACACCGTGCTCATAACTCGCCCTTCTGCCCCTCGACGCTCACCGCTCCCGATCCTTCTTCCTCCGGGCCGTTGCCGGCCGCTCGCACCTGTCCCGGGAAACCGGTTTCCGGGCCCTGCCGGGGCGGCATTCCATCCGCCGCCCGTCCCCATCGGGCGAAGACCCGTTCAATGAGTTCCTTGACACTGTCGTCTCCGTGGCGGCGCCACACGCTGTGCGGCCCGCGATAATACGGGTTGCGAAAGAGCGCCAGTATCTGATGCGCCCCGTAACCGAGCCGCAGAAACTCCTCGATGAAGGTCTCGGCCATCGCCCATGACGTATCCTCCGTCGTCGGCAACAGAACTCCCATGAGCTCGTACGGATCCTCCGCGTCCCATTCCTCCCACGGCATGGCTGGTTTCCTTTCTGTCGGTGCTCGCTGTGCGGTCAGGCGGGCCGGGCGGTCGTTCATTCGTATCCGCCACTGCCGGCACCGCCACCCTGGCCGACGAACCCGCCGGCCAGGTACTTCTTCATCACCTCGTTCTCCGCGTCCGGGGCCATGCCGTTCAAGGCCGGCTTCCAAGGCCCCCGGCCGCCCAGTCCGCCGTCCTCGGCCTTGGTGATGCGCACCAGGCATTCCTTGGGCACCGTGTTGACGGCGTGATTGTCCGCTTCACCGCCGAAGATGAAGCCCATGAACACCTTGCTCTTGTGGAACAGGGTGTCGGTCTGGTGCATGGGCATGTGCCAGTTGCGCGTGACCGATTGCTGGGATCCGAAACGGAAGTTCGAGATGTAGCCGTCCTCGGTCAGCGACAAGCCGTCCCTGCGCGTCTGCTGGGCCCGCACCGTCTTCTCCGTGGCGATGAAGGATCCGTGCTTCATCATGACCACGTGATAGGGATACGCGGCATTGTAGGTCACCCGCAGCATCAACCGGCTCACGCGGTAGAACGGATCGCTGGGCGTGGCACCCAGATAGGGCCGGTCCATCGGGTTGGCATCCACGTAGACATAGTCGCCGTCGCGGATCCCCAGGTCGCGCGCCGCCTGTGGGTTCATGTGGAGCTGATGCTCGCTGACGTTCGGAAGGCGCTTGTCCACGCGGTACGGATCGCCAAAGTTCGAGTTCCAGATCAGGTGCCAGTCCACATTCGCCCAGGAGGAATGCACGCTGTGCCGGGACTTCGGCGTCAGGCAGTAGAACCGGTACCCACGCTCCCACAGGAAGTTGCGGGTCTTCTTGACCTCGGCCCACGGGAGCTTGACGTTCCGCACCGTCCGTTCGTCCCAACCCTCCGCATCCAGGGGGATCCCGTAGTCCTCGGGCCGCACCAGCGGATTCGAGCTGACGATCACGTTGGGCAGGTAGGGCGTGGCCTCCGGCCCCTCCCGGTGCACGATAAAGTTTTCCCCGCAGGCCAGGGCGGTCGGATCGTCGGTGTAGCTGTTCAGACGACCCGTGTCCGTGTAAAACGGCAGGCTTTCATGAACCTGTTCATGGAACGGGACACGCGGATAGGTGCGGAACAGCATGAGGGCGCCGCCGGGCGGACCGTACTTGCCGGCCAGGATGTCCTCCACCTTGTAGCCCGCCGTTGTCGTGCACGTGTCCAACAACCGTTGCAAATACACCCGCCGGCGCCCTTCGTGTTCGAATTTGAAATAGTCGTAAAAGCGCCGGTCACCGGTCACCCGGCCCAGCGCGGCGGCGATTCCCGCCAGGATCGCCAGGTCATCCTTGGAATCATACAGCGGCTTGATGCCACCATTCCAAATCTGGAGGAACGGGTTGGAGCAACTGGCGGTCACTTCCAGGTCCTGAAACTCCACCCACGAGTTGGCCGGCAGACCGAAGTCTGAATACTCCACCGAGGCCGTCATCTGGGTGTCGATCGTGACAATCAGTTCGACGTTCGGATTTACGTTGCGGATGACGCCGTAGGCCCACTTGGCATTGTTGATGAGGTTCACGTTGGTAGTGAAGATCGCCTTGGTGGGCGTGGGCATGTGGGTCCTGCCGGTGAAGCATTTCCGGCCAGCCTTGGGCGTCTCCACGATCAAGGGACGGTCGCCGTGGTTCCAATAGGCGGGTTCCTCGTCCTTCGTGTAGGCGTGCACCCTGACCTCGCGCCCGTGTGCGTGGGGATCCAGGTTCGGGTGGAATGGATCCTCCGCCACCCAGCCCTTGAAACCGGGACCTGTCCACGGACTGCCCTGGAACAGTGCGGCCTTGTAGTTGCCGGCCCAGGAATGACAGCCCGCCCCGGGCTTGCCGATGTTTCCCGTCAGGATGAGCGGAAGATAGGCGGCCCGATTCGCCTCCGTGGCGTGGAACCAGTGGTTGATGCCCTCCCCCTGATGAATGGCGCAGGGTGCAATGGTTGCGATGTCGTGCGCCAGCTGTTCGATGAGATGCTTGGGCGCCTGGGTGATTTCGGCGACGGTATCGAGGTCGTAATCCCGCAGGTGGACCTGGTAGAGCCGCCAGGTGGTCGCCACGTCCACCTCCGTGCCGTCCACCAGCCGGATGCGTCCCTGCCAGTCCAGTTGCGGATCCACGCCGGCCTGGACCAGCCGGTCACCCACCATGTCCCGTGTGAGCGCCTTCAATTCCCCGGTGCGGGCGTCACGCACCACGAAGTCGCCCAGACGCCGGTGTTGCTCGTCCGTCAGGCCCTGGATGCGTTTGCTGGGACTGTCGTCGGGCAATCGGGATTCGTATCCCGGAAACACCTCCGCCGCACGCAACCGACGTCCATTGTCCATCCGAACCAGCAGCGGGAAATCACTGTACCGTTTGATGAAGGTCTCGTCGTACCAGCCCCGCTCGATCATCAAACGGGTGACGCCCAGCCAGAGAGCCGCGTCAGTGGCCGGGCGTATGGGAATCCAGTAATCGGCCTTGGTGGAGGGCGCTCCGTATTCGGGGCTGATCACAACGATTTTGGCGCCCCGCTCCATGCACTCGATGAACCAGTGGGCATCGGCCATTTTGTTCTCCACCAGGTTCTTGCCGTTCATGATGATGAGGCGCGAATTCCGCAGGTCGTTGAAATCGCACTCGGAGTTCTGGAGCCCGTGCACCCACGGATGCCCCGGGGCCTGGTCGCCGTGCCAGGTGTAGTTCGACCAGTTCCGGCCCGCCCTGGCCTCCTCGGGCGGGACGCCGCGCACATGAACGTCGAGCAGGGCCAGTGAGTTGCAAAGCCGGTACATCCCGTATTTGCCCAGGACGCCCAGCAACCCCATGCCGCCGCGCATCTTGATGGTGCGGGTGCCGGCGCCGCCCATCTCCTCGATCATTTCGGGCGGATAACCCTGCCGGGCCAGCAACCGGGCGCCCTCCTCACCACTGTAACGGCGGGCAATGGCCACCAGGGCGCGCGCAATGTAATCAAAGGCCTCCTCCCAACTGATGCGTTCGAACCGGTCGGTACCCCGCGAGTCGAACTTGTATTTCGCACGCAGTTCCGGCGTCAGCAGCGGGAAGCCGTCGTCGGCCCACTGTCGCCACCCACGCCGGACGATCGGGTGTTTGAGCCGGTAGGGTCCATAGAGGATGCGATGGAAGGTGTAGCCCTTGGCGCAGTGCCGGTTACCCCAGTTGGCCGTCGCCCGGTTGCCGTAAAGGTCCGAATACGTCTGGACATCGAACTGCTCGCCGATCCGGACGATCACCCCGTTGCGCACGTGCGCCGTCACCCGGCAGTTGTGGGTGTCGTTCGGGGCGCACACCCAGGAAAAGGCGTAATCATACGCGTACTGGTCCCGGTACAGTTTCTCCCAGTCCCGGTTGGGATACTGTGCCAGCGGGTTGGCGACATCCTCCAAGGGTTGCGCCTGCAGATAGCGCAACGGAAGGAATTGCGCCGCCCAGAGGCCCGCTCCGGCCAGCCCGCTCCGCTGCAGAAACGCCCGACGCGAAAGTTTGTCACTCATATCACCCTTCCTTTCCCGCCCGTCAGGATCCACGACCCCGCCCGGTTGTCCGGGCCTGTTGTTCCGGCCAAACCAGTTGGTACCAGTAACTGATCATCTTCCGTCCATTGCGGTCGCCCTGTTCACCGTTCCAGACCGCAAAGGCCACCGGCACAGGCCGACCGCGAACAAACTGCACGTCATCGGATTCCCGGCTCTTCAGATCCCGGATGAACACCACCGTCCAGCTCTCGTCCATCCAGACCCCCCGCCCCTGGACGTTCTGGCCGGAGGGTGGCTGCGATTGGAACGACCCGAAGCCGCGTGCATTGGCGTCCTCAACCGGGGTTCGGTGAGCAAGCGCCACGAAATTGCCCGCGTCACGGGCGGTTACAAAGTGGCGTTCCGGCTGAAAGTAGGTGTCCACATGCATGGCAGGATGGGCCCGGGCAATATCGGGCCCGCTCCGGGCATCCAGTTCAGCCTGCCAGGCCGCCTTCCAATGCCAGAGATTGACCGGGTGATCCCGATCGCCCATGCCGAGAAAGGCCGGTTCAGCCCCGAGAGCAAACTGGACCGCGGCCGCATCCTGGAAATCTTCCACCCGCAGCGCCTGCTCTTGCGGCAACGGATCGCGCCATTGCAGCCAGATGGCCAGCCGCCGTCCGTCCGTGACGGCCCGCACCGCCACCGCATACACCTGCTGCGGCTCGGGCCAGAGTGGATGCAGGGGGACTCGGGACGTTTCCAGCTCCTCCCAGGCGGGATCCAATGGATCCGTGGGGAGTCGTCTCACCCGCTGCACGGGAATCCGGTTGTCTTCAGGTTGCAGCAGGTCGTTGACCGCAACGTCGGTGCGGCGCAGGGAGCGGATGTAATGCACCAACGCCCACCGTTCCTCCGGGGTCATAACGTCATCCCCGTACGGAACCATCGGCGTTCCCGCCAGCCCGATTCGAATGCGGAGGTAAAGATCCCGGCCGCTGGACCCACCCCGGAACCGTTCCGTGTTGAAATCGCGCGGCCGGGCGGGCAGGCCGAAACTGTCCTTCAACAGCGGAACCTGCGGGCCGTCGCCGGCGCCGGTCTCGCCATGGCAAAGATAACACTGCATCCGCGTGTACACCTCGCGTCCCAGGGCAAGCGACTGCACCGTCACGGGCGGTTCCGGCGGCACTTCAATCGGCCGTGACACAACACCCGCAGCCGCCTGTTCCTCGAACCGGTTGATCCGTCGTCCCCCGGCGTTCGTGTAAGCCGTCAGGTACTTCACGTAACCGACAAGAGCCCAGCGTTGCGTCTCACTCAGGTAACCGAATCCGGGCATGGCACTGCCCGGCAGACCGCGCGTGATCGAACGAAAGAGGTCCTCGTCCGACGGCAGAGTCCCCGGAGGCGTGCTTTGTATCTTGAACACGCCGGCGCTGAAGTTTCGCGGTTTCGGATACAGCCAAACCGCCGCCGGACCTTGGCCGTCGCCATTCACCCCGTGGCACGGCGCACAATGCTGTTCGTACAAACGCCGGCCCAATGTCAGATCCGACATCGGCGCGCCACCTTCTGTGGCCGACGCGGCACTCCCCATCCAGACACCCACGAGCAACCCCGCGATGGTCTGCCGAGTTTTCATGGCTAATCCGCATCATAAGCGACCTGACCCTTCCATCCTTGACCTGCGTCAAACACTTTCGTGATGACCGCGGGCGTCCTGAGTCCCCAAGCCCACTCCCCAAGGCTGACCAAGCCCCGATCCCGACAGACAGTCTGAAAAGTCATGCGTTGCGATTCCGCTGCAGTCGAGGCACTTCCGCACCCCGCCTTGCGATCCCAAGCGCTTTTCACCGCCATCCCGACCCCGGAACCCGGAACCGGGGTGGCAAAGGGATGGACAGGCACGGGCGGCTGCCGAGTCGGCCCTGTTGCCAAAACCGTGGTAGCAACGGCAAACCGCCACGGACGCTCGTCCTGGCCGACACGGGTAAAAGACTCCTCCCTGTCCGGGCCCTCGCACCCAAGCTTCCCGGAGGAAACCACAATGCGCCTTTTCTGCTTCCTCAAGTGCGCGCCGTTGAGATCCACGCCCCGGACGGCACTTGGGAACCGTTTCAGCCAAAAGCTCAAAGGCCCTTTACGCGGATGCTCTCGGGGATACAATCCACCACAATGTCCGACTGGCGGGTACATCCCCTCTTTGCCGGTCTGCCTGAAAGCGCGCTGGCCAAACTGGAGGCCGCAGCGCGCCGTCTGCACGTGCCTGCCGGCACACCCATCGTACGGGAGGGCGAGCCCGGCGACGGTTTGTACGTGTTGGAGGAGGGCACGGTGCAGATCGGTTGTTCCCACGGTACCGGGCCGGGCCGGGTGCTGGCCATGCTCGGGCCGGAGGCCATTTTCGGCGAGATGGCAGTGGTCGAGGAAGGACCCCGATCAGCGGCTGTTACGACCTGTACCGACGCCGTCGTCTGGTTCGTGCCCCGCGAGGCGGTCCTGGAGTTGATGCATGAACATCCCGAGTTCGCCCTGCGCCTGCTCCGCGAACTGAGCCGGCGGCTGCGGGAGTTCAACCGCGTGCATCTGGAGCAGACCCTGCAGATGGAACGACTGGCACTCGTGGGACGTTTCGCCCGCACCATCATTCACGATTTGAAGGGCCCCCTCAACGTCCTCCAACTGGCCGCCGAACTCGGCCTGGCTCCCCACGCCGATCCCGCCCGCAGAGAGGAGGCCCTGCAGCGCATCCGGCGTCAGGTGGAACGCATCACCGATTCCATCCAGGAAATCCTTTTGTTCACCGAAGGGGGCAGCGGCACGGAAACCATGGTCCCCATGGTGTACGCCGATTTTCTGGCTCCGGTCCTTGACGAATTGCGGGCCGAGGTCGCGCTGCGAGGAGCCTGCCTTCGGTGGACGACCGCCAACTGGCCCCGTGGACGGGTTCGCATCCAACCCCGGCGACTCCGGCGCGTCCTGCAAAACCTCGTGCAGAATGCATGTGACATGCTTCCTCAGGGTGGGCAAATCGAGGTGCGTCTCTCCGACGCCGGGCGATGTGTCGTCACCGAAGTGCACGACAACGGCCCCGGCGTCGCACCCGAGATCCGCGATCGGCTCTTCGAACCCTTTGTCACCCACGGAAAACGACAGGGCACCGGCCTGGGGCTCTCCATTTGCAAACGGATTGTGGAGGATCACGGCGGAGCGATCTCGGCCGGTTGCAGTCCGCTTGGCGGGGCCCTCTTCCGCTTCACGCTTCCGTGGGCCGGGATCTGAGGTGGCAGCCCCGACCGGTCGAGCCCGGGAAACCCGCCTGCAAAAGCCTCAAGAACGGCGCACACGATTTCGCGCGCCGAACCACGAGACCGCGCCCCTGGCACCCGGGGGCACAAGGCTGTGCCTGCGAAGGAACGCCCCCCGCTCGTGGCAATCAAGGAAATCCGCACCTTCCGATCCGCAGTGCTTCAAGGTCTTGACCAAGGCCCAAAGAAAGCGCGGGCAAGGCCGTGTTCCGCAAGGGGTGGGAGCGCCCCGCTCCATTGGGCCCGCGGAGGCTTCACCAACGTGCAAAGCCGACAGGGTTGGAGAGCACGCAGGCCCTCCACCGGTGCATCCGGGGCAGCGGAGGGGCTTATCCGGTTGGCCCCTCGCAAAGCCTTTCAATCCGGTCGAACCTCACGCACCGTCCGCTGCCCGATTCCATGGGTGAAAACCTTACCTTCCGTGCACGGCCATGGGCAGGGGGCTGCGGCATTCGCCAGTCCCGGGCCGCACGCCTGACGAACTGTGGTTCGCGCACCGTGCCAGGTCTCGGGAGAGCGATGCCTGCCGTCCAACCAAGCCCAACCGGTACCAACAATCAGCAACCTGCCGGCCATTGTCCCCATCCTCCGCACCGGCACGACCGTAAACCCGTGGTTTGACGGGGACCGAGCCCCTGAAAGAGGCCTCTGACGCTCTGAGCCCTCGGGGCGGCTTCGGAGCGTGGGAGCCCGGCCCCCCGGGAAGGGCACCCTCGATCGTGCGGGCCATCATCCTTGCCATCCGCAAGTGGGCCATGGCAAAGCTGCACCTCCTTGCATGCACAAAGGAATGCACCCCTCCATCCGGACGGCACGGCTCACGGGCAGAATCCTCCGCCTTTTGTTTGGGGCCGTTTGGAAAAGGGCAAATCCCGAACAACCGGGGCCGGGTGCACCTGGGTGGCGCACCCGGCCCCGCAGCCTTTCTCGATCCTCAAACGGGCCCGATCAGCCCCTCCCACGCGCCGGCCTCACCGCACCACGCGGAAGTACTTCGCCGTGCCCGTGATCGGGATCACCGCCGGATTGTCCGTCGTCTCGGTCGTCCAGATCGCTCCCGGACCCACTACCGGACTGCTCTCCAACCGCCCACCAGCAGGACTCCACGAGATCACCACACTGTTACCCTGCCGCGCCACCGTCAACACCGGCGGCTCCACCGGCGCAGGCGCAGCCATGTACCCGATCACCTCCCCGGTCAACCGCGGCGCATCTCCGTCCATCGGATCGTTCTCGCTGACCAGCTTGTACGTCACGGCCAGGTTGTCACCCCCGCCACCCTCCCGATGGAGGGCCTCGATGTAGTAGCGCTTGCCGGCTTCCAGATGGATGCCCATGGCGTACGGGAAGGTGGTACCACCGTCGGGCGAGAACTGGTCCGACCGCCGCTGCGTCGGATTGCTTCCAGCGATCCACATCCGCGCATTGTTCCACGCCGGCTGATGCGCCACCCAGACCTTCATGTTGGGCTGATCGCTGTTGGTGCTGATGAACAACCGACTCTCGTCATCAGAACTGATGAAGAACACGTACTGGCCCGTCTGCGGCGGAACGAAGAGCCCGCTCACCCGACGGGTGTAGTTGTCGGCAATGTTCGTCCCCGACTCAAAGATGGTCCACTCGTTGACCTGCGAGGGATACCCTACGTTCCCGTACAACACCGCATCAAACGAGGCACCCGGGAAGAACTCTTCCTTGACCTTCCCAGGCACGAACACGGTGTCGGTGGCCACCGTCACCGTCGCCACCTGACTGGTCACCGAGCCGTACTGCGACAACGTCACCACACAGTCAATCTGCGCACCGTTGTCATTGGTCGAAGCCACGAACGAGTAAACCGTCGTAGTCGCGTTGGCAATCGGCTGACCGTTGCGCCGCCACTGGTAGGTGGCCGGATACAGCGCATCGGTTTGAATCCCGATCGTGAACACCGCCGGATGCCACGCCCGCACCGTCACGCTCTGCGGCTGCTGCGTGATGCTCAGCGAGGTCGGGGCCGGCAGCTTCAGCGTCACCACATTGCCCCGCAGGTTGGACGGCGTGCCGTCCGCGGGTGCCGGTTCGCCGTATAGCGTGTAGTAGACCGCCACGTTGTCGCCACCACCGCCTTCGCGCTGCACCACTTCGATGTAATAACGTTGGCCGGCTGCCAACGGAATCCCACCCTGACCCGGCATGCTTCCATCCGGAGCAACAAACGTGTCCGAATTGCGTTGCGACACATTGTTGCCCGATTGCCAGGCCCGCGTGCCGTTCCACGAACTCTGTTGGGCGATCAATCGTTTGTTCGCCTCGTTTTCGTCCGTGCTCAGGAACAGGTCACTGTCATCGTCCGACGACAGATAGAACACATACCGACCCGTCACCGGCGGCACAAACCACGTGCTCAACCGTTGCACGTAGTTGTCCGCCCAGTCCGTCACGTCCATTGCTGTGATGAAGTCCCGAATGTCCGGCGGACCGGCAGTGCCCTGCTCGACCATGACCCGGGTGACCCCGGGCCGGTCGGGTCCCCAGACCTCCCGGCGAACAATGCCCGTGACAAAGACCGACTGCTGCACCGTCAACGTAGCCGCGTCGCTGGTTACACTGAGCGTCGAACCCGGAATGGTGACGACACAACGATAGTTGGCTCCGTTGTCGGCCATGGAGGCCACGAAGCTCAGTGTATCGGAGTTCCGCCCCGGCAGGTCCACGCCGTTCCGCTGCCACTGGTACACCGGGCTCAGCTCCGAATCGGTCTGCACCCGCACCCGGAAGGTCACATCCAGACCCTCCCACTGAGTGACCGACTGCGGCTGCTCCACAATCGTCAACGTGGTCGGCTGCCAGGTCAGCAACCGGATCAACCCGTTGGTCAGGTTCGAAGGCGTGCCATCCACAGGCCCGCCACTCAGGTACTCGGCACTGTCGGTCGTGAGGAAGTAAACCCCCAGGTTATCCCCACCACCGCCCTCGCGGTGGATCGCTTCGATCCAGTACTTCTGCCCGGCCACCAACGGGATGCCGAGGGCGTAGGGTTGAGTGGCTCCATTGTCCGGCGTCCACAGATCCGATCGCCTCTGTGTAGAAGCAAGCGGTCCACCACCACCCCCGTGGGTCATCCAGTTGTTGCGGCCGGACCAACCTTCCTGTTGGGCGATCAGGCGTTTGCTGGCCGGACTGGCATTGGTCCCCAGGTACAGGTCAGCATCATCGTCGGCAGCAATCCAGAAGACGTAGTTGCCCGTAACGGGAGGGACGAACATGCCGCTGACGCGACTGGCGTAGTTGTCGGCGAAGTTCTGCGGGGAATCGAACGCCTGAAGCGCCCGCACCTGAGCAGCCGGACCGTGGTTACCCGTTCGAATCCCGGCCAGGCTCACCCCCGGGTAATACTCCCACTTGAGGTGATCGGCAATTTCCACAGGCGCCTGCACCGTCAACGTGGCCGTGGCGCTGTTCACCGAGGTGCTTCCGACTGTGACCCGGCACATGAACTGCGCATTGTTATCCTCAGGCGCCACTACGAAAGTGTACGTCGGCCCGTTTGCGTTGGGAATGGGCTGGCCGTTCTTGTACCACTGGTAGTCACCCACGCCCAGAGAACCATTGGCGACGGCTGCGTTGGTCACTACAAAACTCAACGTCACCGCCGTGTGGGAATAAACCGTGCGGTTCTGCAGGTCGGTGAGAACTTGCAGATTAGGAGCCTGCGGAGAGACGGTCACGCTGAGGTCTGAAACGGTGGCCACGCCACCGTTGGGGTCGGCGTCATTGTGGGCCGTGACCGCCACTCCCACAAGCACCTTGGCCGGGAAGGCCTGGCCGAACCCAAACTGCGTGCTGGCGGTGTCAATGTCCGCGTATTTCGTCCAGTTCACCCCGTCCGTCCCGTACCACATGGTGATCACGCTGCCCTGGCGGGTCAGCCGCAACCAGGTGTTGGGGTAACTGGGCGCCACCGATCGGTTGAACGTATTCCAATCGGCATTCCCTCCTCGGGTGGCACGCCACTGAGGCGCTACCTGGTTCTGCCCTGCGCTCCGAGTGGTCATGGCCGCAATGAAGGGATCCGGCCCCTGCGGCAGACCACTGGCGTCGGGCACACGCACCATTAGTTCGCATTTGGTCCACCAGTCCGGACCTTGAAGATCGTGAACGCGTACTTTCGCATCCCACGAATGCCCCTCGACCGTGGTGTAGAAGAAATAGAAATTATCGCTCTGATTCCAGATGTCGTTGCCCCCACCGATGATGGTCATGGTGCCGGGGGGCGAACCGGTGTGAGAGCCGGGCAAAGCAGGTGTGCCGACGTCTCGGCCCGTCCACGTCTGGGCGGCAACCTGGCTCGCGATGGCCAGGGAAGAGAGTGCCAGGAGACTGCGCATGGGTTTCATAATGCAGTGGTTCGCTGAGTGGTTGGTTTTCATTTGTACCGTCAGGGTTCGGTTCTCCTGATGGGTTCAGGCTCGGAACAGAAGCCGGAGAGAGGCGCTATGAAGCACGTGCGGCTCGCACGCACGGCACGCTTTCACCTGACCCGGGACTTCTGTTCACGTCCCAAATGTGAGCGCATGTGACCACTCTGTCAACAATTTTTCGCGGGAATTTCGCGCAGGCCGATCGCCACTTTGCGCACGACACTATCCCCTCAAGGGCTCACGGCCAACCTTTTCCGCGCGGACAACCTGGCATGCAGCCGTCCTCGAGGGGACCAGAGCTACCGGCAATCGCCTCAAAAACGGTTGCCGTTTGAAGAAACGAAGAACAGGGAAGCGTGCACCGTGGCAACGGGATAACCGCCGAAAAACGAGGCTTTCTCCACGCGCTGATTCCGATTCAGCGGACCCCACAACCGGCGTGCCGCGGCATGCACAAACGAGATTCCCACGGACCTGTTGTCTCGTGGAGGCCCGGCCCTGTCGCGACCGTGTGCCCGAGGACCCTTGAGGAACCAGGAGCGAGCCCGGGGCGGCCGCGCCTCGTCCCTGGCATGGTAACGGCGGCTTTGCGGAACCGTACGAGCCGAATACTCGGACTGGGCGGTCAGAGTCACCCCGCATCAGGGGTCTGTTCGAACCCACCGTGTTGCAGACCCCTTGGACCTACGGGATTCGTCCGGGTAGGTCATGCTCTACACACCCCGACGGCCGCCCCTCGGATGAGTATTGGGTACGCCAATGGCTTGCCACGCGCCCAACCCACCCCGCGTAAGGGCCATCGGTTCCATCGCTTCGCGCTCGGCCTGTCCCACCGAAGGCGCTCTGCATTTGGTGAGTATCCGGAAGCGCCCTGGGTGGGGCCTCGACTCCACCTCCTGCAACTGTGTTCAAAAGAGTGCCCCACGACCGCTCCGCTCCGGGTTTGCCGAGGTCCTGCAGAGGAGGGTCAACCGTGGCAGCCCTCCGCGCAGTAAGTGCAGCAAGGGCGTCTGATCCGGGGGACGACTCATGCCTGCGCGATCTGGCGATGCTCCTCGGTAGTTGGGGTCGGCCTTGTTCAATCGCGCAGGCACCCAAGAGTCACCGGATTTCCCCGGTCCCCTCAGGCACCCGGGGGAACACGCATCTTTCTTTGGGACCCGGCCGGGCGGGCATCCGAGACCTACGAGCTGCTGGACCCGGTCGGTCGCACGGGCCGGAACCAGATCTGTTCTCTGGAAAACCTATGCCATCCCCGCTTTGGGTCGGCCGGTCGGAGGTGGATGCTGGCGGCTTATGGGCCAGGGCCCTCCGATGCAGGCGCGTGGACAAACCGCCCGGCACCTGTATGCGGTCAGGGAGCCTTCGTTCACAGGCCAACATCCTCGGCCTCAACCTGTTGTGTTGCTAGGGGAGTAAGCGTTCA
This sequence comes from Limisphaera sp. 4302-co, assembly GCF_049537155.1. Classification (NCBI taxonomy): domain Bacteria; kingdom Pseudomonadati; phylum Verrucomicrobiota; class Verrucomicrobiia; order Limisphaerales; family Limisphaeraceae; genus Limisphaera; species Limisphaera sp. 4302-co. The sequence continues at coordinate 110,670 of NZ_JBMVQZ010000006.1, read as the reverse complement.
ACCAGCAGGCTCCAGCATTGAACAAAAGGTCTTCCATACCGTCTAAACTTTTGGAGCTGCGCAAGGGCTTCGCTGTTCGCTAAGGGTTGGTATAGAGGTTTTACCGTGGTGCGGTGCGAACAGCGACCCTCCGAGTTGGCCGCACCACCCTTCTGAGCGCCGCGGGTGACGGCGTGGAAACCTCATCACCCCGGAGCCGGGGGACCTCCCCCGGCTCTTGGTTTTTGGATGGGAACTTGGTGAAGCGAGGGCCCTTGCCCGCGGCGGCTGACCGGGGCCGACAGCGCGCATCGGGGCGGTGTGGCGTATGCCGCGGTGTTTCGAAGTCCCTTGATTCAAATACATCCCTTGGCTGCAGTGCGGCAGCGTTTCGGCCAGATGATTCCGGCCGGGCTACGGTTCGATTGATGCGGATGGTCCATCTGCCAGCCTCCCGGAGCACATGGGATGGGCATCTTCCCGTCCACGGGACATTCGTTCTGTGTTCAGTGCCCAACCGCGCAGCTTGACGCCCCCAAGGGCCTCGGGGACCACCCCGGGCCCTCTGGATGGTCCACGGCAAGGACCACACCGCAGGGAACAGGGTCATCAGGGGCACAACGAATCGCCACAGGAACTGCATGCCGGCTTGCCAAGCCTCGGGGCATGTTCATATTGGTGTGGGTAATACAGGAGCTCGGCCTCCGCTGTTGCTGCGGATGTTCCGTGGGTTGGTAGCTCAGTCGGTAGAGCAGCGGCCTTTTAAGCCGTTGGTCCAGGGTTCGAGTCCCTGCCAACCCACCACCTTTTTCTTCACCATTCTGAGGAGGCTCGTCTCTGCCGGAGGAACCGCCCTGGGTGACGCGTCCTGACGAATCCCCGGAGGTACGGACCTCTCAAACAGGCCGCCTCCCCCAAGGGTTCTCCCCAGCCCGGATCGTCCGGCTCGCCGGGCGCAACCGGCCGCAGCTGCGACCGGTCAGGGAACCCGGGCCGGCTGCAGGTCGGGATCGTCCAAGTCCAGCCGGTAAAGCAGCTGGTTGTAGTCGTAGCGGGGTGTCGGTTCGGGCCGGTTCGCAAACTCTCGGCTGTATGTTCCCTCGAACAGCAGCACGGGCGAATCCTCGCGGAGTGTTTCCGCGTGGATGCGCGGGTTGTAGAAGGTGTAGTTCTCGTGCGTCAGGACCTTGACGGCCTTCCCCCACGGGCCGAGGGGGGAACGTGCCTCTGCGTACCACACCTCGCCAAATGGCGACGGTTTCCCGAACTTTTCCATGAAAACCGCCACCCAGCGCCTTCGCCACGGATGCCAGGCGATCGAGCCACTGTGCGGTCGAACCCGCTCTCCTTGAACCGACTCCAAGGATTCGGGCGGAGACAGCGGTTCCCAGGTGGTGGGGTCCTGCCAGGTCTCAAACGTGGCCGGACAGCGCAGGAACGGAAAGGGATTGCCGAACAAGACCCAGTGCCGCCCCGCGCCGTCCGTCCACTGCACGGCATGGCCCTCCGGCACGCGGGGCGGATGTTCACCAGGGCCCTTCCGGGTCCAGACGACCTTGAGAGGCTCGAACCGCTGGGCCTCGTCGTTCCAGACGCACAAGCCCCACTGGTAAACCTCCAAGGGCGGTTTGATTTTCGCATAGGCCGAGACCAGCCGTGCCCGGCCGCTCCGGTCTGGAAGGCTGACCAACCCCGAGAGCCAGGTGGGCCCCTCGCCCGGCATCTCCGCCACCGGACGCGGTTGACCTTCCGCATTGGTGAACATCCGATAGCGGACGATCAACGGCGGCTCCGGCTTCATGAGCGGTTCCGATGGGGTCGTCGCTCCGGTGGCGTGGAAAATCCCCAGCGGATACCGTGACAGGGTGGTGTCGCCCCAGAACCAGTAGAGCCGACCGCCATGGGCGGCGATCTGCACACTGTCACATCCCCACACACCCGTCTCTGGTTCGTCCGGTCCGATGCCGAGCTTGCGGCTTTCGGCGAACAGGCCGGCACCGGTGAGGCGGCCGAGCCGGCGCGCCAGGATCTCGCGGCGAACCCGCACGGTGGTCCGGCCCCCGGGCACCGGCCGGACCCGCACACCGCGCATACCGAAACCATCCGGTCGAACTCCGTAACCCGGGGTGCGGATTTCCAACCAAACTTCCCGGCCCATCAACTCCGGTGCGTCCAATGCGACCCAACCGCCGTTGTCGCTGATCCAGCGCAATTGATGCGTGGTCCGCAGTTCCACCAGCGGCACCGGCCAGCCGGTCCCCTCCTCCACCACCTGCACGCCAAAAGGTTTCGTGGCTGCCCGACCCGATCCGGCCAGGGCTGCCAGACCGACCAGGAGCAGGACTCGCCACGTCCTGACGTCACGTTTGGAGCGGGCCCCGGTGCGTGGATCCCACCCGGGGTACGGCATGCCAGACCATCTCAGATGCATCACAGCCTCCAAGCTGCCCCACCGCCCGGGCCCGGACAATGCCGGGGCCGATGTCTCATGGCGCGCCGACGGGCACCGCCCCGGTAACGACCTGTTAGCCCCCGTCCGGCCCTCCACCAACTCAGTGGCGGTTCCGGTCCTTTCGAGAAACCTTCTGCGCCGAACCAGTGGAGCTGCTGCCGCCACATGACCGCTTCGGCCACTTCCCCGAACCTTCTGAAACAAAACCGGGATCTCGAAACCGCCTTTCGTGTGAACACGGACGCAAAAGACGCGCCGGCACAGCTTTGCGAGGTCCGCGCACGAACGGTCGTTTCGCACCTTCGGGCCGGGAGACGCAACCAGGCGAAGCCCCGTGACCGTTCCACGAGGTTTTCGCACGATTGGCATTGCGTCTGGAGTGGCCACCCGAGAAGTGTCGGAGCAGGCCAACGACGCCGGGCTCAGGCCACAAGTAAGTCGCGGATCTACAGCCGTGCTGCAGCGCCAGGGAACGCCTGATTGCCCCCAGACCAAGGTCCACGGATTCCCTACTTTTCGAGCAGGGTGGCCATTCGCATGAGGTCACCCCGCGGACGGCCATTTGGCGGCTCGCCGGCGCGAACTTGCGCCCGGTCTGGGAACGGCCCGGGATCGGCTCACGCACCAGGTCCATTCGGCACCGCAAACCGGCCCGAAAACCGTCGAGTTCACCACGCGGTCGCGCGGGATGGCAGCGCCGACGACGGACATCTCCCGTGTCAGGCGGCGGCCGAAAGCACCCCGGGGTGGGCGCCCACCGGGTGTGGGTCTGCAGCGGGCGTGGCGTTGTGCATGTCCGTCTTCAAGGTCACGCCCCGGCGGTCGTCACTGCCAGAGGGGACTCGAACGGAGGCCGAACGTCCGCCGGTCTTCAGTCTGGCCGGGTCCCCGCGGCCCAGTTCACGGCGAACTCGGTGAGATCGGCCGGATCGCCGTTTTCCAGCCGATGAAACGCAGCCGCCAACCGTTCCAAGTGTTTTTCCATGGTGAACTGCTCCAGGAAATGCCGCCGGAGCGCGGTAAAATCGCCGGCCCACATTTGACGCGCCAGCGCCTCGGTCACTGCGGCCGGGTTGCGACTCGGCACCACACCGGGATAGTCGGGCGGCAACACCTCGGCGATGCTCCGGTAGCGGGTGGTCACGACCGGCAGTCCGAAGGCCAACGCCTCCACGATCACGAGGCCGAAGCTTTCCGCCGGATAAAACGTGGGAAAGCACATGAGATCCGCCTCGCGCAGGGCACGTTCCTTGCGTTCCCCGCTCACGAACCCGAGATAGGTCAGCAACGGCCCGACCTCGGCATCGGCTTGAAGTGCGCGGAACTCGGCCTCTTCGTCCACACGGGGAAAGCTGCCGGCCACGAGGAGCCGGACCCGAAGGGGACTGCCCTCCCGTTTCAGTCGGCGCTGCAGGCCCACCACCCCTTCGATCGCATCGAAGAGTCCCTTTTCCCTCAGACAGTGTCCCAGAAAGAGGATTTTCACCTCGTCGGGGTCCGCCCCGGCCGCGGCCTGGTCGGCGGCCGCAGGCCGGGCCCCTTCGACCAGCGCGCGGCGCACGGCCAGACGCGCCCGCCGGCGCGGCAGGACCTCCTGTTCGAACGCCGGGCAGGGATCGGGAATCCCGTTGGGCACCACCGCAACCCGTCGGGGCCAGAACTTCTGCACGTCACCGCGATTGAAGCGCGACAGCACCACGAACAGGTCTGCGTTGCGAAAGGCGCGCCACGTCAAGACCCGGGCCGGCATGCGCCCCACGGTCTCCAGCCATCTTCCCAACCCGGCGGCGTGCCAGTGCAGGATCACTCTCTTGAAAAACGGCCGGCACAATCCCAGGACCAACCAGTCCCGATACAGCGCCGAGTACTTTCCCGGCGCCGGCACGTAGTAGAGGTTTTCCACCCCGTAGCGGAACCGAATCCACAGCGCCTGCAGGCAATAAAAAAGCAACAGGAGGAGCTTGCCCGGCCGGAACTCGCCGATGTCCTGGAGGTCTTTGGACACCCGTGCATTGACATGGTAACACTCGATTCCCAACGGGTGGGGTCCTTCGGACCGGCGCCGGCGGCGGCAGTCGCCACCGAATCCCCGCAGCATCAACTCCACCATGTAGCTCTGGCCATGGTGCGGGGGCGGCGTGTGTGCGAAGACAAGCAGCTTCACGCCGCCATCATAGTTGACCCACCCGCTACCGCCAAGGTTCGGAAGAAACACGCTCAGGAGGGCATCCGCCTTCGATCCGGCCGTGCATGGGTCCCGGCCCGTTCCGCACCCGCCAGTCGTCCAGCCTTCACCGCTTGTCCCCGGGGCGCCCGGCCACGGCGGACGTTCCACGTCGCAGTCCCCAAAACTTCCGTGAAGGCCGGGTCCGTCCGACCACCGCCAGACCCCGGTGCGGCGGGCCTGTCCGGCAACGAAAACTGGCGGAAGGGGTGGGATTCGAACCCACGGTAGCCTTGCGGCTACGCCTGATTTCGAGTCAGGTGCCTTAAACCACTCAGCCACCCTTCCGCTGGGTCGAAGAAAAATCCCCACGAAAGGGCTCGTGTGCAAGCCCAAATCCGGGCCCTGAGGCCGGCGCTGCAGGGCCAGGATCGCTTCGGCCCGCGCCTGATGTGAAAAGGGCCTGCGACTTCGCCCGGTGTAACATGACCCAGCCGGCGGGTTGACCTTCGCAAGCCGTGAAACCCACCAGCGCCACCACTGTCTCCCACCGCCCAACCTGTCCACCCCGGATGAGGCGTCCCGACGCCGCCAAGCGCGACGAACTGCCCGACAGGCCAATTGGAGGCTGAGACCTCAGGACCGGATGGGCGACTTTCCTCTACGGGCCTCCATCACCGCCTTCTTCAAGCCTCGGTACGTGCAAGCCGGCGCGTGTGAACCGTGGAGCAGCTCCAGAGCCTTCCGTCCCACCGGGCCCAAGTAGAGCGGATGCTCGATCCGCCGGACGGACCAACCGGGCGGGGGCTACAGCCAACAGTCCGGAAAGCGGCCCTGGAAATGAAAGTCCCGATAAAAGCTGATGAGACGTTCCTCCCACAGCTTGTAACCAAAATCTGCAGTGATGAGGGCGTCCACGCCCCCACGTCCATGCGGGGGAGGTCCGGTTTCTTCACGGTCCAGGGGCCCCGGCCCAAGTGGGCCCCACATCGCATGGTAGAAAAGGTGAAGCTCCAGAACCAGCAGTCGCTCGGGCGTTCGACAGAACCCTCGAATGAAACCGGGATGCAGCTCCGGGCAAAGAGGTTCGGGCCCCCGGATGGCAGCGGCCGCAAAACACACGGCTCCAACGAACTGTTCTGGGTCGCAGAAACCATCGCAACTCCCGGCTCCCCCGAGGCAGGAGCGCCATCGTCTGCCGCATCAGCCCGAGTTTCGGACGAGCATTCCCTCTGCCGGCGGTGCGAGGCCAGAGGGACTGCCCGGTACGAGGCTGACATGAACCGGATCAGCTGCGGATCATTCACAGATAACTCCAGCTACAAGAGGTGTGCGCCATCCCGGACCGCAGGTCGGTCGCTCCCGTACGAATCCCCCACCCGCCGGGTCAATACGACCAGAGTCAGGGCCAGATCGGTGGAGATGGGCGGAAGCTGACCGATCTTGTCAGATGCGTATGTTGCTTGGGTACTTGGTGTGGTCCGGCAGATGCACCATGAAATGACCCACCGGGGCCCGTGGTTGTTCCACGGATGGTGCCGGGGATCGGCGGTGTGGGTCCCTACCTCCGACCATGCGCAGCTCCTGGCAGCGTCTCCCGTCTCCGGCCAGTGCATCAGGAAGTCCTCGGTCTGCGAGAGACAGGGCCCGCCACTGCGCATCAGGGCGGCCCTGCCCTTCGTAATGGTGTTTTTTCGAAGCCGCGGGGGGCTTCGTGCATCGGGCGGATTCGCATCCCGCCCCGGAGCGGTCACCTGCTCCCGGCACCGTGGATCCTTCACAACCTTGGTGGCCCGTACCCCCTTTTCGTGCCGGGGCAGGTTCCTGATGCACGAGTCCAAGAAAGCAGGAGGCGCGCGCGAGCAACGGGCCTGTGGTCCACGTCCGGAACCGTTTTCGCCTGCAAGGCTCGCGAGTGCGGCGGAAAACCCGCGGCGAGGCGTCGGTTGGACTTGAGCGGCCGTGTCGTTCGCGCCTGAGGTTCCGGCTTGGCCCTCGCGGCGCATTGCGGATACTCCCCGCCATGCAGGTTGTACTGAACTACCTGGAGAGCCGTCAGCAACAGTTCGTGGAAGAACTCCGCGAGTATGTGAGCCATCCCAGCGTGTCCGCCCAGAGCGATCACCGCGCCGACATGCAGCGCTGCGCCGATTGGCTGGCTGCACACTGTCGCGACCTCGGTCTGCAGGTGCGCGTCCACGACACGCCGGGGCACCCGATCGTGGTGGCGCGCACGCCGCGGCGACGCGGCCGCCGCCATTTCCTCGTGTACGGCCACTACGACGTGCAACCGCCCGAACCACTCGAGCTGTGGAGCACACCGCCGTTCCAGCCACAGATCCGGGCCGGCGCGCTCTACGGCCGGGGCGCCAGCGACAACAAGGGCCAGCACTGGGCCCATCTGAAGGCCGTGGAGGCCTACCTACGGACCGGCACGGAGCTGCCGTGCGACCTGACCTTTCTCATCGAGGGTGAAGAAGAGGTGGGCAGCGTGTCGCTTGAATCCTTTCTGCACCGGCATCGGAAGGAACTGGCCTGTGAGGCGGTGGTCGTCTCGGACACCGGCCTGCCCGCTCGCGACCTGCCCGCACTGACCTACGCGCTTCGCGGCATCGCCGCATTCGAACTGGTGATCCACGGGCCCGACCGCGACCTGCACTCCGGCATCTTCGGCGGCTCGGTCCACAACCCGGCGGTCGTGCTGTGTCAATTGCTGGGCCGGGTTCACGATTCAAGGGGTCGGGTAACCATCCCCGGATTTTACAACGAGGTGGAGCCCCTGACCGCCGGGGAAAGGCAACAACTGCGCCGCCTGCCTTTTTCGGAGCGAGCCTATCGGAAGCTGCTGGGTGTGCCCGCCCTGTTCGGCGAAGCCGGGTACACCCCCAATGAACAGCGCATGGCCCGCCCCACCTTTGAGATCAACGGCCTGACCAGCGGCTACCAGGGCGAGGGCAGCAAGACCATCATCCCGGCCTGGGCCCGTGCGAAGGTCACGATGCGCCTGGTACCCAGACAGCGACCAGCGACCATTCTCCGGCGGGTCCGTGCCTTTTTCCGCAAACACTGCCCGCGCTCGGTGCGCATGGAGTTCATACCCGGCCATGGCTGCGCGCCCTACCGGCTGGACCCGGCCCATCCGTGGGCGCGGGCCGCGCGGAGTGCCCTGGAACGCGCGTTCGGCCGGAAACCGGTCCTGATGCGCGAGGGCGGTTCCATCCCCATCGTGATCCGGTTCAAGGAAATCCTGCGTGCGGAGACCTTGTTGCTCGGACTGGCACTGCCGGACGACAATGCTCATTCGCCAAATGAGAAGTTCGACCTGGAGGTCTTCGCCCGCGGCCAGCGGATGAGCGCCTGGCTCTGGCAGGAACTGGCACGCTGATCTCTCCCCGCCAGGGCGGCGGATCCGTCAGCGGCGTTTCACGTTCCAGCCGCTCCGTTCGAGCCCAGGTCCAGAATTTCCATCCTGTGACGGGCATGCGGATGCGCGCGTGAAGGGCCCTCGGTGAGCAACAGGGTCCGCCCTTGCAGACCGTGACGGTCCAGCCAGTTGCGGGCGTACACGCGCCAATCCGCCGGTCGCACCGGTTCGTGTTCCGGCCAGACACCGCGGCTGAGCAAAAGCCGCTGGCAGGTGGACTCGTTGGGGCTGACGGCCACCACCCATCCGGGCAACCGGTAGCGTGCCACGCTGCGTGCCGTGACCCCGCTCAGGGTCGGCACCAACACCGCCACGGCGCCGGTGCAGTCGAAGGTCTCTGCCACGGCCCGGGCCACCACCTGGCGGAAGTCCGGCACACCGTCGGGCCCCGCCGGACAGTCGGCAGGCGACCCGGCCGGCCGGGGGGCAACCGGTTCCACCGCGGCGGCAATCCGCGCGAGCATCGCCACCGCCTCCACAGGATGACGGCCCACGGCTGATTCGGCCGACAACATCACGGCGTCCGTGCCGTCCAGGATCGCGTTGGCCACGTCCGTGGCCTCCGCACGAGTGGGCAGGCGGCTGTGCACCATGGATTCCAACATTTGGGTGGCGGTAATGACCGGCTTGCCTCTGCGGTTGGCCTCGCGGATGATCCGCTTTTGGACCAGCGCGATTTGTTCGATCGGCACCTCCACGCCCAGATCGCCCCGCGCCACCATCACGCCGTCGGCCTCATCGAGGATCTCGTCCAAGTGTTCCAGCGCCAGGGCCCGTTCGATCTTTGCAATCACCATGGGTTCGTAATCCAGCGCACGGGCCGCCGCACGGACCGCGCGCACGTCGGCCGCCCGCTGCACGAACGACTGGCTGACGATCTCGATCCCCAGGCCCGCCGCCGCTTCCAAACATGCGCGGTCCTGCTCTGTGAAGGCCGACCCGCCCAAATCCAGCCCCGGCACGTTCAACCCCTTTCGCGACCGGAGTTCCCCGCCGACCCGCACGCGCCCCATGATCCGGTCGCCCGCCACCTCCACCACTTCGATCTGCACCAGGCCGTCGTTGAGGAACAACCACTGGCCGGGGCGCACCAGCCGCGGCAGCGCCGGGTAGTCCACGCTGGCCCCATGCTCGTCCCCCACCCGACCATCCGTGCTCAGCACAAACGGCTGGCCGCTTTGCAGCTCGATCGGTTCCCGCGCCAGTTGACCGATCCGCAGTTTCGGGCCGGGCAGATCGGCCAGAAGGGCCAACCGCCGGCCGGCAGCCCGGGCCGCCGCGCGAAGCATCGCCACTTTCCCGGCCTTCTCCTCCAGGTCTCCGTGCGAAAAGTTCAGGCGCGCCACCGCCATGCCCGCCCGCAACATCGCCTCCAATACGTCCGATCGCGCCGAAGCCGGGCCGATCGTGGCCACAATCTTGGTCTTGTGCACCGGCAACGCCATGGCCTGCACCATGACAACATCGAGTTTCCCGGACAATGCCCATTCGATTGGAACCCGTCTACCGGCAGATCCTTGCAACCCGGCCGGCAGGGACCGAACCCGGCGGCCGGGAGGGGAAGCGCCCCGGGCGGCCGGCCGAAGAGGCCGGTCAAAAAACTGGACGCGACCTGCTGCTACCAAGCAACTTGGGAGGGCGTCGGTGGCCCGGTCCGGGTACCGCGCAGGGACCGCCGCCGGAAACCGGCCGCATCGGGAACAGGCATGCTCATGAAGAGAACGCCCGCGCCTGCAATGAAACCGAGAACCTCATCTGCCAAGCCGGAACGCCGGCCGTCCAAGCAGGACGGGACGGCCACGGTCACGCTCGGACCTTCTCCCGGCCGCCGCGTGCTTCTGCTGGTGGAAACCTCCCTCGCCTCCGGCCGCGACATCTTGCGCGGCATCGCACGCTACGTGAGAGAACGTGGCCAATGGGTGCTCTTTCATGAACCGCGTGGACTCGACACGCGACCGCCCCGTTGGCTGGCCGAATGGAGGGGCGACGGCATCATCGCGCGGATCCAATCAGCCGCCCTGGCAGAGGCCGTGCGCGCGATCGGTGTGCCGGCAGTGGACGTGTTGGGCCTGGTGCCGGGCGCCGGCCTGCCGCTGGTTCACGTGGACGACCGCGCCATCGCCCGCCTGGCCGCCGAGCATCTTCTGGAGCGTGGCTTTCGCCATTTCGGTTTCTACGGGCTGAGCAGCGAAAACTGGTCGCTGCGCAGGCGAGACGCCTTCTGCCAGTATGTGACCGGCCGGGGCGGCACCGTCTCCGTCTACGAACGGCCCAGGTTGGAGGGGGACGGCGCCCGCTGGGCGGAACGGGAACAGGAGCTTCTCCGGTGGTTGCGTGCCCTTCCCAAACCGGCAGGCGTGATGGTCTGCAGTGACCAGCTGGGTCTGGGGTTCCTCGAGGCCTGCCGCCAGGCGGGCGTGGCCGTACCGGAGGAGATTGCCGTGGTGGGTGTGGACAACGACGACGCCCTTTGTGAAATCGCTTACCCCCCTCTTTCCAGTGTCTGGCCCGCGCACCAACGGGTGGGCTATGAAGCAGCGGCCTTGTTGGATCGTTTGATGGCCGGCGAACCGCCCCCGCCCCAACCCGTGCTGGTGCCGCCACTTGCCGTCGTCACCCGCAGGTCCACGGACGTCCTGGCCGTCTCCGACCCCCGGTTGGCGCGTGCCTTGCAGATCATCCGGGAGCGCGCCTGTCAGGGCCTGGGTGTGGACGAAGTAGCCCGCGCCGCCGGCCTGTCCCGCAGCGTCTTGCAGCGGCGTTTCCGGGCGGTCCTGGGCCGCACCGTCCATCAGGCCATCCTCGAGGTGCGCATCCAACGCGCCTGCCAGCTGCTGCGGGAGACCGACCTGCCGATCGCGCAAGTGGCCGAAGAGGCAGGGTTCCATCATCAGGAATACCTCGGCGCCGTCTTGAAAAAGCGGACGGGTAAAACACCCGCCCAGATCCGAAGGGAAGCGGAGAACCGCCCGCTGCACCCCCTGCCCGCCACCTCTGCTCAGACCACCGTGGCAACCTGAAACAGCATGGTGCGCGAGGCGGGGGTCGAACCCACAACCTTCGGCTCCGGAGGCCGACGCTCTATCCAATTGAGCTACTCGCGCACCCGCCCTCACCATACGCAATCCGGCCTCCGCGGGCAACGGTTTTGGTGAGCCGGCCCTTCCCCCGTGTGCCGGACCCCGACCACCCCTGCCAGCCGGCTGTCCGCCCCCTGAGCGCAGCACCCTCGTCACCAACCGTTGCCAAAATCCCACTCAAGAAGGGGACCAGATTGCCGATAAGAAAACGCGAGCCTGTTCGAGACAACGTTCATGAAGAGCGTGCGATCCACCAGCGTGGCAACAGCAGCGGGTGACTCGTTGAGCGCGGAAGATTTCGAGTTCATCCGCCGCTGGGTCTTTCATGCGGCGGGCATCACCCTCGGCCCAGAAAAACGGTCCCTGGTGGTCCACCGGTTGCTGAAACGTGTCCGCCAGCTGGGCCTGACCGGCCTGCCCGAGTACTGCGCCCTGCTGCGGCGCCCCGAAGCCGAGGAGGAACGCGGGGTCATGTTGGACCTGCTGACCACCAACGTCACGCACTTCTTTCGCGAACCCGCGCATTTCGAGTTCCTCGCCCGTGAGATCCTCGGGAAGGAATGGGCCGGCCCACACCGGCCGGTACGGGAGTTCGTCAGCTGGAGCGCCGCCTGTTCCTCGGGTGAAGAACCCTACTCCATCGCACTCATCCTGGCCGAACACGAGCGGCGTCATCCCGGCTTCCGGTGGCGCGTGGAAGCCACGGACATCAGCAACCGCGTCCTCCAGAAGGCCCGCGCCGCCGTGTACGCCGAGGAGGATCTGCACCTGCCCGAGCCCACATGGCGCTCTCGCTACTTCCAACGGGGCATCGGCCCGTGGAAAGGTTACTGGCGCGTCAAACCCGAAATCCAAAACCACGTCCGCTTCCAACGCTGGAACCTGCTGGAGACCCCCTATCCCTTCCCGGCACCCATGGACCTGATCTTTTGCCGCAACGTCATGATCTACTTCGACCGCAAGGTGCAGGAAACCGTGCTCCGGAACCTGCTCGGACAACTCCGCCCCGGCGGTTACCTCTTCGTGGGCCACTCGGAGAGCCTCCTGGGCATGCACCCGCACCTGCGACCGCTGAAACCCAGTGTGTACCGACATGAACCCGGTTGAACGACCCATTCGAGGAAGCCCGGGGTGGCCGGGCCTGCCCGGTCTCGTCACCCATGAAACCACAAACTTTGCAACGTCCTCCGACTGATGGCCATCTCGACACAATGGGTCATTGCGCCCCCGCGCAAGACGGTGGTGGTCAAGGTCGCCGACGCGGCCGCCTCCAACGACACCGGAGCCGACCTGGTCACCCACTCCCTCGGCTCCTGCCTCGGCGTCACGCTCTACGACCCGGTCACCCGCGTCGGTGCCCTGCTCCACGTGATGTTGCCGGACTCGTCCATCGACCCGGCTCGCGCGCGCCAGAACCCGTGCCTCTTCGTCGATACCGGTTTCGTCCGTCTCCTCCAAATGTTCGCACGCGTCGGCGGTGTGGCGGGACACGCCCGCATCAAAGTGGCCGGAGGTGCCCAAATGCTGGATGAAAAGGGCGTGTTCCGCATCGGTGAGCGCAACGTCCAGGCCCTCCAGCGGGTCCTGGCCGCGCACTCCCTCGCGGTCGCGGCCTGGGAGGTCGGCGGCGTCCTCTCCCGCACCCTGCGCCTCAATATCGCCACGGGCGAGGTCACCATCCAAAGCCCGGGCCAACCCACCCGACGCCTATGACCGCCCAGAAAGTCTTGCAAGCTGTCCCGGCCTTGCCCGCCGTCTCCCCGGCGGCGCTCCAACTCATGCGGCTGCTGGGTCGTGGAGACGCCGACGCCACCGACGTGCTTCGCTGCCTCAAGCACGATCCCTCCTTGACCGCCCGGCTCCTCCGCCTGTGCAATTCGGCCGCCCTTGGCCTGCCGCAAGAAGTGGTCTCCGTGGACCAGGCCCTTTTCCTGCTCGGGTACCGAACACTCCACGAACTGGCCGTGCAGGCGGCACTGGGCGACGCGCTCAGCGCCGCCCTGCCTCCCTATGCCATCGAACCTCGCACCCTGTGGCGACACTCCGTCGTGACCGCCCGCGCCGCCGAGTTGCTCGCCGAAAAATGCCCGAATGAGGCGCCGCCGCCCGACCTCGCCTTCACGGCCGCCCTGCTCCATGACATCGGCAAGCTCGTCCTGGCCCAGGTCATGGACGGACCCGCCTGTGCCGCCATCCGCCATGCACTCGAAGTGGAAGGCCGGCCGTGGATCGAGGCCGAGCGTCAGGCCCTCCAAACCGATCACGCCGAAGTGGGCGCCGCCCTGCTGGAACGCTGGGAACTGCCCCGACCCCTCATCCATGCGGTGGCCGCCCACCATCAGCCGTGTCGCACCTGCCACCCGCCGCTGTGTGAACTGATTCATCTGGCCGACTGCCTCGCCCACGTCGTCGGCGCCGACGCCGGCATGCACGCCCTGGCGCAATGTGTGGACACCGGCGCAGCCGAGCACTGGCAACTGCAAACCAGAGAGCTGGAAGGTCTCGTGGCCGAACTGGCCGGGCATATCGCCAAAGTGGAAGCATCCCTGGAGGTACCATGACCCCCTCTGCCAAGCCCATCCGTGTCCTCATTGTGGACGACTCCGCCGTGGTCCGGAAGGCCCTCGCCGACGCCCTCGCCCGGGACCCGGAGATCGAGGTCGTCGGCGCCGCGTCCGACCCCTACGTCGCCCGCGAAAAGATCCTCCAACTCAAGCCCGACGTCCTGACCCTTGACCTGGAAATGCCGCGCATGGACGGGCTCACCTTCCTCCGCATCCTCCAGCAGCATCATCCCCTGCCCGTGATCGTGGTCAGTTCCCTGACCCAGACCGGATCGCAGGCTGCGCTGGCCGCACTGGAAGCCGGTGCCGTGGATGTGCTGGGCAAGCCCACCTCGGCCTGGTCCATCGGCAACCTCGGTCCCCAGCTCATCCAACGGGTCAAGGCCGCCGCCCAGGCGCGATTCCGGCTGCCTCGCACGGCCTTGCGCGCCGCTCCGGCGGGGCCTCCCAGGCTCGCCCCCCCGTCGGGTGCGCACATCCACCCGTGGCAGGTGATCCTCATCGGCGCTTCCACCGGCGGCACCGAAGCCATCCGCGAAGTGCTCAGCCGCCTGCCAGCCGGCCTGCCTCCCATCCTCATCGTGCAACACATTCCACCCGTCTTTTCCCGGGCGTTCGCGGAACGTCTTGCCCAGTGTAGCGCCTTCCCGGTGCGGGAAGCGGCACAAAATGACCTGGTCCGGCCCGGCACCGCACTCGTGGCCCCCGGCGATTATCACATGTACCTCACCCAGTCGGCCGGACAATTGCGCGTCCGACTCGACCAAGCTCCGCCGTTGCATCACACGCGGCCTGCGGTGGACCACCTATTTCGTTCTGCCGCAGCAGCCGTGGGGCGCCACGCCACGGCCGTCCTGCTGACCGGCATGGGCTCCGACGGCGCGGAAGGAATGCAGGCCATCAAACGCGCCGGCGGCATCACTATCGCACAGAACGAAGAAACCTGCGTGGTTTTTGGCATGCCCCGTGCTGCGATCAAGCTCGGCATGGTGGATCACGTGCTGTCTCTGTCGCAAATCCCGGAGGCAATCCTCCAAGCGGTGGCCCGACCTCCGCGGCCCTGCAGTGGAGCCACATCTGCCACCCCGACGGCACCGGAAACTGCCGGAAACCCAAGAGCTTTATGAGCCCGATCCTGGAACAGTTCGACATGACGGCCTTCCTGCAACAACAGGCCAAGGACGTGTTTGCCACCATGGCCTCGTTGGACGTCGCAACCGCCCCGGGCACCAACGGTCTCTTTCAGAGTGAACGCATCACCGGCGTGGTCGGCATCGGAGGCGAACAGGTCACCGGCGCCGTGTATCTCCACCTGCCGCTGGCCCTGGCCGAGCAAATCACGCGGCAAATGCTCGGCATGGAACCGGGCGACCCATTGGAGGAAACCGCGGTCAACGACGTAACCGGCGAACTCACCAACATGCTGGCCGGCGGGCTCAAATCCACACTGTGCGACCGCGGCCTGCCCTGCGCCGTCAGTACCCCCACCATCATCCGGGGAAACGCCTACGAAATCGAGGTCATGCCGGACGTGCAACGGACCTGTCTGCCGTTGCGCGCCGCGGATCAACCCGTCCTGGTGGAAGTCCATCTCAAGCTCAACTGACAACCAGCATCCCAGAACGACGCTTATGCCTTTGAAGATCCTCAGCGTGGACGACAGCAAAACCATCCGAATGCTCGTGGCCAAGGCGTTCCGACCCTACGACGCGACCGTTTTAGAGGCCGGCAACGGCGAGGAGGGCCTAGCGGTGGCGGCACGCGAAAAACCGGATCTCATCATCCTCGACGTGACCATGCCCGTGATGGACGGCGTAACCATGCTCACCAAACTCAAGGAGAATCCAGAGCTCAAACACATTCCCGTGGTGATGCTGACGGCGGAGTCGGGCCGTGACAACGTCATTCATATCGCCCGCCTGGGCGCGCGCGACTACCTGGTCAAACCGTTCAAAGAAGACCAGCTCATCGGCAAGGTTACACGGATTGTTTCCCTGCAACCCAGGGCCGGTACACCGGCACCCGCATCCTGATCCCTGAAGCATGACTACGCTCGATTACAAGGAACTGGCCGCAAAATACGGGCTGGAACCCATCCCGGACAGCGTCACCCGCCTCACCCAGCTGCTGGCCAAACAGGACGCCGAGCTGGAAGCCATTGCGCGGGTGGTCACCGCGGATCCTGAACTCACCGTCCGTCTGTTGCGGGTGGCCAACCCGCGGGCGACCAGTGACGAGGAGTTCGCCATCGAAACCGTGGAAGAGGCCCTGATGCGGACCGGGGTCGGTTGCGTCCTGTTGCTGGCCATGGGAGTGCCGCTGACCACCGCCATCATCAAGACCTTCAAAACCATGGCCGGAATCCAGCTCCAAAGCGTGCATCCGCGCTCTGTGGCGCCCCTCAAGGGCGAGCACGTCTGCGGGAGCATCGGATTTTCCGGCAAGGCCGAAGGAAGGGTCGAACTCCGCATGGCACTGCCCGTGGCACGGCGCGTGGCCGGAGCCGTCCTCGGTGTGGATCCGCAGGAACTCCAGGACCCGCATGCCGTCTCCGACACCATCGGCGAGTTGCTCAACATCGTCACCGGCAACTTCAAGTCCAACCTCTGCGACGCCGGTCTCGACTGCCGCATCCAGCCGCCCAAGGTCACCATCGCCTCCGAGGTGACCCCCCTGTCCGGGCCTGTCGGCGGCCTCGAACGCATGGCCTTTCGGGGTCAGGGCGTGGAGGTCTTCGTCACCATGGTCGTCAACCCATGGGCGGATTGAATGTTGGAGCACACGCTCCCGCAAACCCACCCCGTGCATGAACGGACCCCGTATGAAGCAACCGAACCGGAACCGGCCTCCCCGGCAAACCCTGCCAGGCGGACACCCATCCCCGGGCAGGTTTTGCCGGCCGGGCCCCACCGGATCCGGCCGGCCAGCAGCAGGTCCCGTCCGGGGCCCGCGGTTCGCATGCCGATCCGTCTGAGTCTGCCATGGAAACCCCATCTCCCACACCCACGAACCATCCCCAGGACCAGCCACCCAGGTGGATCGAACTGGGTCACAAACTGGCCTTCGAAGCCGCCTTCCTCCGGCCCGGTTCCGACGAGGGGCTCCTGCCCCTCAACAGCCTCCTCATGGAAGCTCGCGAGGCACTCGGCGAAAGCGGCACACCCGACTCCCTGCGCGCCGCCCTCGATGAAGCGTCCCGGCAGATCGACAAGGTCTTCGAACAGGGCGGCCTGTTCACTCCCGAGAGCGTGGCCTGGTTCCAACAATGGGCCAAACGCCTCGATGCGATCCTGAATCCGGAGGCTGCCGAGGCCCGGCCCATCCCGCCCGAGCCGGAGCCCCAGACACCAGTCCCCACCCAAACCGCACCCACTCCTTCAGCAAACGGCGCCGCCTGGGAGGGCGCAGACGTGGAAGAGCCGGTCCTGCAACTGCCGGCCGATGCAGACGCCGGTCTGCTGCGCGAGTTCCTCGCCGAGTCGGCCGAGCATCTTCAGAACATCGAACAGGGCGTGCTCGTCCTCGAGGAAAACCCCGAAGACCGAGACACCCTCAACGCGATCTTCCGTGCCTTCCACACCTTCAAAGGCGGCGCCGGGTTCCTGGACCTCCAGCCCGTCAAGGAACTGGCCCATGAGCTGGAATCGCTCCTGGACGCCGCCCGCCGCGGCGAACGGATCCTCGACCGCACCGCCATCGAACTCATCTTGGAAGGGGGCGACGCACTCAAAACCTACGTGCAGGAGATCACCGCCCGCCTGGACGACCTGGCCCACGCATCTCCCATCGTGGTGCCCATCCGCCACATCATCAGCAGGGTTCGCGCCTTTCTGCAAAACAGTGCGGCCACCGTCCCGACCTCCCCGGCCTCTGCCGGCAGGCCTGAATCGGTCACAGACGCCTCTGCACCGTCCGGTCCGACCGGTGCGGCAGCTCCGGCACCCGAACCAGCACCCGTTCCGTCCCCGGCCGGATCGCCACCCGCTCTGACCGCTCGGGAACAGGCCCGCCAGCCCGCTCCCACCCCGGCCGGGGCTCGGCCACCCACAGGCGGCCTCACCGCCTCGGCCACCGGCTATGTCAAGGTCGACACCGTCAAACTCGACACCCTCATCGACCTGGTGGGCGAACTGGTCATCGCAGAATCCATGGTGGTCCAGGATCCCCAGCTCCAGACCATGGCCTCGCGCACCCTGGCACGCAATCTGGCCCAACTGCGACGTATCACCAGCGAACTGCAGCGCACCGCCATGTCCCTCCGCATGGTCCCCATCCGGGCCACCTTCCAAAAAATGCATCGCCTGGTCCGTGACCTGGCCACCAAACAAAACAAACAGGTCCAGCTCCTCCTCAGCGGCGAGGACACCGAACTGGACCGCAACATCGTCGAAGCCCTGTACGATCCCCTGGTTCACATGATCCGCAACGCCGTGGACCACGGCATCGAACCTCCGGACGTCCGCACTGCCGCAGGCAAGCCTGCCCACGGCACGATCCATCTCCGGGCCTTCCATCAGGGTGGCAACATCGTCATCCAGATCGAGGACGACGGCCGCGGGCTGAACAAGGAAAAGCTCATCGAAAAGGCACGGGCCAAAGGCCTGCTCAAGCCCGATGAAACCCTGACCGACAAGGAGGCGTACGAACTGATCTTTGCGCCCGGGTTCTCCACGGCCGAGCAGGTCACCGAGATCTCCGGGCGCGGCGTGGGCATGGACGTCGTGCGAAAAAACATCGAAAAACTGCGGGGCAAAATCGAAATCCAAACCCGGCCCGGACAGGGCACCACATTCACCATCTACCTCCCCCTGACCCTGGCCATCATAGACGGCCTCATCGTCAGCGTGGGTGAAAAACGCTACATCATCCCCACCCTGACCGTGCGCGAGTCCTTGCGACCGCGGCCCGACATGATCGCCACCATCCAGCAACGCGGCGAAATGATCAACGTCCGCGGCCGTCTCACGCCCCTGGTCCGGCTCCACGCCCTGTTCGGTGAACCCTCCGGATGCACCGACCCCACGCGGGGCATCGTGGTTGTGGTCGAGTCCGGGCCACACACCAGTTGCCTGCTGGTGGACCAACTGCTGGGCAAGCAGGAAGTGGTCATCAAAAGCCTGGGCGCCGCCCTCCGCGAAAATCCCATGCTCGCCGGCGGCGCCGTCCTCGGCGATGGCCGTGTGGGACTCATTCTCAACGTGGACGCGCTGGTCCGGCCGCACGCGGCCGCCGCAGCACGCGCCTGGAACTGAAATCGTTCAACCATCAAGTCCGTTACCAACATGAGCATCGCCACACACGAATCCAGGGAACCCAAACTCGAAAGCCTGGCCGGCAAGTATCTGACCTTCCGCCTAGCCAACGAATGGTACGCCATCCCCGTGCTCGACGTGCGGGAAATCATCCGGCACACGGACATCACCCCCGTGCCGCAGATGCCGCCGCACGTCAAAGGCGTCATCAACCTGCGGGGCAAGATCATTCCCATCAGCGATCTGCGGCTGCGCTTCGGCATGCCGGAAACGGAGGTCACCGACCTCACCTGCATCATCGTCGTCCAGGTCAGCACCACGGCCGGACAACCGGTTCTCATGGGCCTGATCGTGGACGCCGTGGAGGCCGTGGTCCAGATCCATGCCCGCGACCTGGAACCCCCGCCCGAATTCGGCATCGGCCTGCTGACCGACGGCCTGCTGGCCATGGCTAAATCTGACAAACGGGTGGTGACGCTCCTGGACACACGGCGGGTCGTGCTCAGTGAGCTGGTTCAACAGATGCCCAACACGTTGTAATCCTGAGATCCCCCGCACACCCGGGCATTGCCTGAACGGCTATGATGCCAAACAACAACACTGACCTGACCATGAAAACGAACCTCCACAAACACGCACCCTACGGGACGCTCACTCTGGGCAAACGCCTGGCCGTTGCGTTCGCAACGGTTGTTTCCATTGTTCTTGTGTTCTCAGGCATCGTCGCCCTGACTCTGCTCAGCATCCATCAACAGGGCACCAACTTGGCCGAACATGCCATACCAGTCAACGAGGAGGCCAACCAACTTTATCGCCTGACATTCGAAATCGAAGAACTCGTCATCACCCACCTGCTGACATCCGATGTCGCTTCGAAACAGCAGATCGAACAGCAAATCGAGGCGCTGACCGCTCGGGCGGCGGACGCCGCAGCCCGGCTGAATGCACTCGTAAAGACCGATCAGGACAAACGACTCCTCACAGAAGTGATGGAAAAACGAAACTCCTATGTGGCAGCGCGCAAACAGCTCCTGGAGGTTAGTCGCAACAGCGGCCGGGACGAAGCCTTCACATTCAAGGCCCGCAACGTGCGTCCCCAACTGGATGCCTATCTCGCTTCGGTTCGAGCGATTGTCGACATGGCCACCCAGGATATGATCACTGCGGCTCAAGACCACCAAAGGGCCAGTCGTCAAGGTTTGTTGGCGGCGTCGGTTTTCGCGTTACTGACTTTGGGAGCCGCCGCAGGACTGGGTTTGTACACGCACCGGAAGGTGCTCCGCCTGACCGCGCCGATGGTCGGTGTGTTGCAGGAAAGCGCGACCCAGGTCGCCTCCGCAGCCGCGCAGGTCACCTCCACCAGTCAGTCCTTGGCGCAGGGGGCCAGTGAGCAGGCGGCTTCGTTGGAAGAGACCAGCGCCTCGCTGGAAGAACTGACCGCCATGACCCAGCGCAACGCCGCCAACGCCCAACAGGCCCGTCAGTTGGCCTCCCAAACCCGCACCGCCGTCGAAGCCGGCCAGTCCGAAATGTCCCAACTGACCCGCGCCATGGACGACATCCAAACCGCCAGCGCCGAAATCTCCAAAATCATCAAAACCATCGACGAAATCGCCTTCCAAACCAACCTGCTGGCCCTCAACGCCGCCGTCGAAGCCGCCCGCGCCGGCGAAGCCGGCATGGGCTTCGCCGTCGTGGCCGACGAGGTCCGCGCCCTGGCCCAACGCGCCGCCGCTGCCGCCCGCGAAACCGCAGAGAAAATCGAAAACTCCGTGGCCAAAAGCCGAGCCGGCGCCGACATCAGCCAGCGCGTGGCCCAGCATCTGCAGGACATCCTCACCAAAGCACGGCACGTAGACGAACTGGTGGCCGAAATCGCCGCCGCCTCCCAAGAACAAAGTCAGGGCATCGGCCAAATCAATGCCGCCGTCAGCCAAATGGACAAGGTCACCCAGGCCAACGCCGCCGCCGCCGAACAAAGCGCCGCGGCGGCCCAGGAACTGAATGCCCAGGCAGCCTCCCTCCGGCAGGCGGTCCAGGCCTTGCTCCTCTTGGTGGGCAACTGCTCGGATACCTCCCCGTTCCAGGAACCGAGAGCCTCCCTTTCCCAGCGCTCCCACCGGCAGAACCACGAAACCCACACACCCGGTGGAAGCCTCGGAGTCAACTCTCCGGCTCAACGGTCTGATCCCGAGCCGGCCCTGGTCGGGCGCACTGCCTGACCTCTCTCGCGTGAAAACCAACCAAGGCAATGCATCGGTCCACCAGGATCGAGAAACGAACCCACTGAGCCATGAAGCGACACACACATAGTACGAACGGCACAACGCAGACCCCCCCTGCGGAGCGGACATCGAGCCGGCAATGTTCTGCACAGGCTTTCTGGCCGGCTTGTGTGGGCCTGTTGCTGCCCCTGACAGTATTCGGCCAGGGGTCCGCCGCCAAATCCACAACTCTGCTCAACCAATGGCTGCGCGAACAGTCACCGGCTTGGAACGCCTGGGATCTCGGCGGCGAGTTCCGCACGCGCGTGGAAACCTTCCACAACTCCTCCCCGGCCTCTGCCAATCGGCATTTCCAGAAGTCAGGGGTGGACAACGACGACACCTACATCCTCACCCGCGAAAAACTACACGTGGGCTACAGACATTCCTGGCTCCAGGTCTATGCACAGCTGCGAAATAGCAATAGCTCTGGGGAAGACCGAGCCGG
Organism: Limisphaera sp. 4302-co; assembly: GCF_049537155.1. Taxonomy (NCBI): domain Bacteria; kingdom Pseudomonadati; phylum Verrucomicrobiota; class Verrucomicrobiia; order Limisphaerales; family Limisphaeraceae; genus Limisphaera; species Limisphaera sp. 4302-co. The sequence continues at coordinate 89,043 of NZ_JBMVQZ010000006.1, read as the reverse complement.
TCGTCCCGAGGAAGACCGCCTGGACCTTCAGCAGGCCTATGTATCCCTCGGTGATTTACGGTCTTTTCCCGTGCAGCTGCAGGTAGGACGCATGGAATTCGTGTACGCGGATGAGCGACTCATCGGTCGGTCAGACTGGGGCAACGTACCCCGTTCCTTCGATACAGTGCGTCTGCGCTTTCAACACAATCCGTTGTGGGCTGACACCTTCGTCAGTCGGGTGGTAGTCCCGGCAGATGGCAAATTCAATCAGTCCAATGAGAAAGACCATTTCTGGGGCTTGTATGGCGGGGTATACAAGCTCTTTCCCTGGCAGGACCTTGAGCTCTACTTTTTGGGTCGCAACACAGATGCCCCGAATCGCGGCAACATAGGGTCCCGGGACATCTACACCGTCGGGTTCCGGGCGACCTCGCCCAGGAACTCACTCGGCAACTGGGACTATGCGGTCGAAGCGCTCCACCAGTTCGGCAACGTCACCCAGGGCGGCCGCCAGCTCCAGCAGGACGCCTGGGCCACCAGCATTGCCGCAGGTTACACCTGGAAGCACTTCTGGGGCAGGCCGCGTCTCGGTTTCGAGTACAACTTCTCCACCGGGGACAGCGACCCCAACGATGACAAGAGCCAAACCTTGGACAACTTGTTTCCGACTAACCACAAGCTCTACGGGATCCTGGACGTGGTAGGCTGGCGCAACATCCACAATCTCATGGCCCGACTCCGGCTCCATCCGGCAGCCACCCTCACCGTCAGCCTGGACTATCACCTCTTCTGGCTGGCAGACACTGCCGACTTCTTCTATCCGCAATCGGGCGCCGGCCGCAACGGCCTGGGTTACGGCCGCAACCCGTCCTATGACAACTACCTCGGATCCGAACTTGACCTGGAAGTGGTTTGGTCAGCCAACAAATGGCTGAACCTGCGCGCCGGCTACAGCCACTTCTTTGCTGGCGATTACATTGACCAGTCGAAACAGTCCGTTGGTGGCGCCGCCGACGCCGACTGGGCCTACGTCCAGGTCACGGCGGTGTTCTGAGAGCTAAAGCAGAACTGTTCACAACCGAAACCATACTGGGGAACCTATGACCATGAAAGCTACGAACCGCATCGCTCGTTGGTTGGTCTCCACGGGGGCTCTTGTGGGGACCGCGGCGCTCCTCCAAGCCCAGGGAATCACTCCCGAGATCCAGGCCAAGATCGACGCCAAAATCAAGCAGATCCAGACCTGGGCCGCGGATGAGGTCATCGTTCAGGCGGTACGCGAACACAACGCTAATCCCTCGCCGGAGGCCAAAGCGATGACCCAGGAAAAGTGGAAAACCCTGCCGGTGCTGGATCCGTTCGTGCGTTCCTTCACCAAGCATGCCGCGACCGAACGACTGAAGGCCAAAAAGGATGACACCGTCACCGAGGCCTTCATCTCTGGCGCCGACGGCACCAAGGTGGCGTTCCTGAGCAAGCCCTCCAACTGGAGCCACAAAGGCAAGGACAAACACGAGGTTCCCATGAGCGGGAAAACCTGGCAGGGGGAGCCGGAAGTGGATGAGTCCACCGGCCTGCAACAGGTACAGGTGGCCGTGCCGGTCCTGGACGGAGGCAAACCCATCGGCTCCCTGGTGGTCGGCCTGAGCCTCAACAAGCTCGGCTCCTAGATGCCATCGCCGGCCCGGGAGGCGGCTCCCAGCCGCCTCCCGGCCCCCGCTCCTGAACAGTCATTCGCCCCCCATTGAAAACCGTGCCTCTTTGAGAAGTGACCATGGCCCGTCAATCCAGCATTCCCAGGCAGTTGCTCACCCTGATCGGTCTAGCTTTGAGTGTGACCGTGCTCGGCACAGCCGTTTTTTTCGTCACCATCCAGCATCTCCTGCACCAATCGCGATCCCTTAGTCAGACCGCCATGACAGAAATGCAGCGCGGCCAGCAGCTCATCGCCGATCTGGCCCGCGAACATTCACTCTTGCAGGCGTTGCTGCGCGAAAAAGATCTCGACCGACTGGAACAGGGATTGGAATCCCTTCAGAAAGTCGCTGCCGCAGTGGCCGAGCAGGTGAACACCATGACCGGCTCGAGCGACACCGGCTCCGCCAACCCCGCACTTCGCGAAGCGCTTCAAGGGTTTGAAACTGCGCAAAAGCGGGTTCTGGACCCCCTTCTGCGGGGCAACAACGGCGGTGCCTACGAGATCTTCCTCACCGACTACACCCCGAACTACGAAGCCCTTTTGAAGGAAGTGGACTCTCAAATGGGGCGCTTGCAGGCCGCGATCGAGGCCCGGATTACCGCGCAATCCCGTGCCGCACGACAGACTGCCCTCTGGAGCCTGACCATCATGGCCGTGCTCGTTGTGGGTGTTGCTGCTCTGGCCTGGCGGCTCAAGAATCGCCTGGCCGGCCAGTTGAAGGCCCTAGCGCAAAATCTGCACCTGGCCAGTGAGGCCACCGCCGTGGCGGCCGATCACGTTTCGAGCTCGAGTCAGTCCTTGGCGCAGGGGGCCAGTGAGCAGGCGGCTTCGTTGGAAGAGACCAGCGCCTCGCTGGAAGAACTGACCGCCATGACCCAGCGCAACGCCGCCAACGCCCAACAGGCCCGTCAGTTGGCCTCCCAAACCCGCACCGCCGTCGAAGCCGGCCAGTCCGAAATGTCCCAACTGACCCGCGCCATGGACGACATCCAAACCGCCAGCGCCGAAATCTCCAAAATCATCAAAACCATCGACGAAATCGCCTTCCAAACCAACCTGCTGGCCCTCAACGCCGCCGTCGAAGCCGCCCGCGCCGGCGAAGCCGGCATGGGCTTCGCCGTCGTGGCCGACGAGGTCCGCGCCCTGGCCCAACGCGCCGCCGCTGCCGCCCGCGAAACCGCAGAGAAAATCGAAAACTCCGTGGCCAAAAGCCGAGCCGGCGCCGACATCAGCCAGCGCGTGGCCCAGCATCTGCAGGACATCCTCACCAAAGCACGGCACGTAGACGAACTGGTGGCCGAAATCGCCGCCGCCTCCCAAGAACAAAGTCAGGGCATCGGCCAAATCAATGCCGCCGTCAGCCAAATGGACAAGGTCACCCAGGCCAACGCCGCCGCCGCCGAACAAAGCGCCGCGGCCGCGCGGGAGCTCCAATCCCAGGCCGATGCACTCCGGGAAGCCGTGGTCCAACTGCAGGCCATGGTCGGCGCCTCCGGCCTCCGGTCCCTGCCGGCCTCCACTCCGACCCGGGAGACGGAAGACCAGCCTGTGCATCCCTCTCTCTCCGGGCGCACAACGGCTGCCGCACCCACCTGCCCCACGCACAACGGTGGGGAGAACGATCTGAATCGCCAAGTCACCAGGGCCATGGCCGCACACAACGCGTGGAAGCAACGTCTGGCGGAGGCCATCCGAACCGGCCGGTCTGATTTCGATCCTGCCCAGGTCGCCAAGGACAACCAGTGCGAGTTTGGCAAATGGCTTTACAGCGCACCGGCCGAACTTCGTCAGACCGAGCACTGGCAACAGGTCCGATCTCTGCACGCCGAGTTCCACAAGGAAGCCGCGAGAGTCCTCGAACTGGCACTCGCCGGTCGGCGGGCGGAGGCCCAGCAAAGCCTCGAGCACGGCGGATCGTACGCTCGCTGTTCCGCTGAGCTGATCACGGCTCTGAAGCGGTGGAAACAGGGCGGCGCGTCCAATGGCTTGGCCACGAGACCGGCCGTTGACAGGGAGCCTGTGACGGTCACGACAGACGATCTGGCCGGCAGTTTCGTGGATGATCCCATCCCCATGCCGCCGCCCGATCCGAATCCGGTGCCGCGTTTCCGGATTTCTCCGTAAACCGAACCGCCCATCCCACGCCACGCGAATGCGCGGAGGGACACCAGGCTTCCCTCCGCGCGTTCCTTTTGCAGTTCCCCCGATCCGCCAAGTGGGGAATCCGCGCAGCGGCTGTCCTGCCCCCGGTCCCGGTTCCTGCGTTGCTGGGAGTCGTTCCGCCTCCTACATTCGGCTCGTATGAAGTCGATCCTGTGCCTCTGGTTGTTGGCCGCGGTCACCTCCGCGTTGGCGCAAACGGTTGAACCCATCCCGCTGTGGCCGGAAGGCGCACCAGGCGCGCGGGGAAACGCACCGCAGGATGTTCCCACGCTGACGCCCTGGCTGCCCGACCCCGGGCACGCCACGGGAGCGGCCATCGTGATCTGTCCCGGCGGCGGTTATGCCCGCCTCGCCGACCATGAGGGGAGTCATTACGCCCGCTGGCTCAACGAACTCGGCATCGCCGGGTTTGTGCTCAAATACCGGCTCGGATCGGACGGGTACCATCACCCGGCCATGCTTCAGGATGCCGCCCGGGCCCTCCGCTGGGTCCGCGCCCACGCCGCCGAGTACCATCTCGATCCGCAGCGGGTGGGCATCATGGGCTCGTCCGCCGGCGGACACCTGGCCTCCACCCTCCTGACCCATTTCGACCAGGGCCAGCCGAACGCCGCCGATCCGGTCGAACGCCAGAGCTCGCGCCCCGACCTGGGCATCCTGTGTTATCCGGTGATTCTGTTGACCGGCCCGCATGCCCACCGCGGTTCCCGTGACAATCTGCTCGGACAGGACGCGACCGAGGAGGCCGCACGGGCCCTTTCCAACGACCGCAACGTCACCAGCAACACCCCGCCCTGTTTTCTCTGGCACACGGTTGAAGACCACGCCGTCCCGCCCGAGAACAGCCTCGCCTTCGCCCGCGCGCTGCGCCAGGCCGGCGTGCCCTTCGAACTGCACCTGTTTGAGAAAGGTCCGCACGGCATGGGCCTGGGCAGCCGCGAGTGGGATCCGGCCCGCCGCCATCCGTGGACGGTGGCGTGCGCAGCGTGGCTGAAACAGCGCGGGTTTGCCCGCTGACACACCCCGGCTCCGCTGGCGACCGTTTCCTTCAGCCGTCATGATTCCCCGCACCTTCCACAGGACCATCGCGCGGGGGCCCCGCCAGCGATCCGGGCACAGCTCCGGTACCTCCCCGCCGGCTGGGAGGGTTCTCGGAACCGCCTCCCTGGTGCTCGCGCTTGCCGCCCGAACGGCCGCCGCCCAACCGACCAACGCCGCCGAAATCGAGGCCGAGTTCCGGCTGGCACCGGGCTTCCGCATCCAACTGGTGGCCGCCGAGCCGCTGGTCTTCGATCCGGTGGCCCTCGCGTTCGACGGTAACGGCCGCATGTTCGTGGCCGAACACCGCGCGTTCCCCGAAACCGATCAGGCACCCCCGCACCTCGGCCGGGTCCGCCTGCTCACCGACACCGACGCTGACGGCCGGATGGACGTCAGTCACGACTTCGCCGACGATCTTCCGGCGCCTTCGGCGGTCTTCTGCTGGCGCGACGGCGTGCTCGTGGCGGCCGGTCACCAAGTGATCTCCTGTCAGGACACGAACCACGACGGCCGGGCCGACACCCGGGAAGTCGTTTACACCGGGCCGGCAAGGCCGGACCGCTCGGTTCCGGGCGGCATGGTGATCCGGGGTTGGGCCTGGGGCTGGGACAATCGCCTGCACGCCGCCGCCAGGAACCTCGGGTTGACCTTTCTGCCGGACCCTTCGCAGGATCCCTTGAGCGCCGGGCTGGACGAACACGATCTTGCACTCGATCCGCTCTCGGGTGTGGCCGCCGTCGAGAGTGCCCACGGATCCAGCGCCGTGGCCTTTGACGCAGAAGGGTGCAAGCTGGTGGCCCAACCGGAGCGCCCGCTGCTGGAAGAACTTTGGCGGGCCGTGCACGCGGATCTGGCGCGCGGTTACGTCCTGCCGCCGCCGCTCCACGACCTGACCGGTCCCCTCGCTGATCAACCGCTGTTGATCCCCCGCCACACCGAGGCCCGTCAGGGCCGCAAGTCCGAGGCCGGTCCGGTCCGGCACTGGCTTTCGGACATCACGGCCCTGACGGTGTATCGCGGCGCCCTGTTTCCACCCGCCTACAGCAACGATGTCTTCGTGGCCGACGCGCGCGCCGGGATCATCCGCCGCTACAAATTGGTGGGCGCGGGACCCGAACGCCAGGCAGTCCGTCCGCCCGCCGACCGTGTGGAATTCCTCGTCTGCACGAATCCATGGTTCCGGCCGATGCACCTGGGTGTGGGACCCGAAGGCGCCCTGTACGTGGTGGACCTGCACCGCGAATCGCTGGACGACCCGGCGAAACTTTCCGGCGACGCGCAAGACCGGGCCCGTTTGCGGCGCGGCGCCGATCGGGGGCGGATCTTTCGGATCGTCCCGGAAAAATTCCAAAACCCGCCCGCCCCCCGGCTGGAGGACGCCGGCCTGGTGGAGGTGCTGCGCGCGCTGGCCCACCCGAATGTCTGGCAGCGCGAAACCGCCGCCCGGATCGTTTATCAGCGACAGGATCGCTCCGCCGTCCCCCTGCTGAGTAACATGGTCGTGGTGGCCCGCAGCCCGCTGGCCCGTGAACATGCCCTCCAGGCACTGGCCGGTTTGAACGCCCTGCACCCCGCGATCCTCAGCCGCGCCCTGCAAGACACCAACCCGGGCGTCCGCCTTCAAGCCGTGCGATGGCTCTCCGTCATGGGCCAAACCGGCTCGCGCGTGCCGGAAAACCTCTGGGTCCCGCTGCGCCGGCTCAGCTCCGATCCCTCGCCCCGTGTGCGCTACGAACTGGCCCTGTTGCTGGCGCGGTATGTGGTGCCACACCGCGAACTGCCTCTGATGGACATCGTGCGCCGACAGCCGGACAGTCCGTACACCCGGGCGGCTGTCCTGCTGGCGCTGTCGCGTGAGCCGGGCGATTGCATGGCACTGGCCGCGCTGGATCCGGTGCTGACCCGCCATCCCGGCGGCCGCCTTTTCCTCCTGGAGTTGGCGCAGCTGCTGGCTCGCTTGGCATACGCGCCGGGCATCCAACAAGCCCTCCAATTCGTCCAGCAGAGCGAGGACCTGGCGCTCGGGCTGGGCCTGCTCCGCGCACTCAACGACGGACTCCAGGAACGCGGCGACACCCTGGCCCGCCACGCCGCTTCCAACGTGTTCGACGCCGCCTGGCAACGCGCCCTGTTGATCGCCGACGATCGCAGCCTGCCGATCCCCCTCCGGCTGGAGGCTGTCCAACTCCTCTCGGCGCTCCCCTATGCCCTGACCCATGAGGTGTTGGCCGCGCGCCTCCTGCCGGCCGAACCCGCCCCGCTCCAGGCCGCCGCGCTCCTTACGCTGGGCCGCTACGAGGGCACCGATGCGGCCAGGCTGGCTGTACAGGCCTGGCCCGGACTGGCACCCTCCGCCCGGCCCGTCACCTGGAGGGTGTGGCTGGAGCGGCCCGAGTCCGTCCTGGTCCTCTTGGACGCCCTCGGCAGCGGCCGGCTGCCGATCACCCTCTTCCGCCCCTGGGAAGTGGATGCGCTCCGCCGTTATCCATCCCTCGCCGTGCACAGCCGGGTCGAGAAACTCTTCGGCCCCGCCCTGGACACCAACCGGGTGGAGCGCCTCGAATCCGTCCGGACCAACCTGCCCTCCCAGGGAATCGCCACCCGCGGTCGGCTCCTGTTCCAACAACACTGCGCAGCCTGTCATCGGTTCCAAGGTTCGGGCGAGGCTTTCGGCCCGGACTTGGAAGCCGCCGCAATGCGCGGGCGGGACCACCTCCTGAACCGCGTCCTCCAGCCGAACCGACACGTCTCCACCCGGGCCATGTTGCGCTGGGTGGACACAACCGACCGCGGCTACCTGCTGGGCGCGGTGGTTTCGGAAAACCCCGCCGGCATCTGGATCCGAACCACCGACGGCGAGACGCTCACCGTCACGAGGTCCAACCTGCGTTCCCTCAGTTCGCTCGATCGCTCCGCCATGCCCGAGGGCTGGGACCAGGTGCTCACCCCGGCCGACCTGGCCGACCTGCTGTCCTACCTCCTGCCGCGCGAAGACTCCGCCCGGCAAGAGCGCTGAGATCCCCGCCGGAGCGACTCACCCCCCCGCCCGCCGTCCGATCGCACCCGCTCCGCCACATCGAAAAGCCCACGTTGCCGCTGCGCACGCCGAGCCACTGCTTGCTGCTTGCACCGGGCCGGTGCCGACGGGGCGGCCCCTGTTCGACTGGGCGGCTTTGGCGGCAGAAGGGCGCCTGCAGGTCCGGGGATCCCCAAGCGCCCGCAACGCTCGGGCGACGGTTCGACACCGTTGACGTGCAGCCTGCAGGAGCTTGCAGCTTGCATCGGCGCCGGGATGCGGCATGCTCGACGGGCTTGGAACTCGGGCGACTCATGAAACTGGCATGGTTGTCACTGGGACTGGGGCTGCTTCTGGCCCTGCTGGGCGGGTGGAGCCTGGCTCGACCGCAACAGGCGGCCCGGGCCTGGCAGCGGTTTCCGCGGTCTGTGGGCTGGGGGACGCTCCTGATGCTGCTGGCCACCGGTTGGTTCCTGTACTACGTCGCGCAGGAAAACATCGCCGATTTTGCGCCCATCAAGCCGCATCTGATGCTGGCGTTCGGCGCGGTGGGGGTGGGCACCTGCCTGTTTGTCAAGGATTACCTCGGCGCCCGCGGCCTGGCCGTGGTGTGGCTGCTGCTGGCAAAATGCATGGTGGACACCGGCCGGCCCCACCTGAGCGAAACCCCCTGGGTCCTGGTCAATCAGACCCTGGCCTATGCGCTCGTACTGGCCGGGATGTGGCTCACCATCTCGCCCTTTCGGTTGCGGGATGGAATCGGCTGGTGCACCGCCGGGACCACCCGTTTCCGAATCGTCAGCATCGGGTTGCTGGCCGTCGGCCTCCTGCTGATGGTCCTGGCAGAAACCGCCTATCGCGGACTGTGACCCAACGAGACGCACGCACGTGAACGGTGCACAGGGCAAGATCCTCGTCATTCGAGGCGGAGCAATCGGGGATTTCATCCTGACCCTGCCGGCCATTGCGGCGCTGCGGCAGCATTTTCCGCGGGCTCATCTGGAGGTCCTGGGGTACCCGCATATTGCCCAACTGGCCCTCGCCGGTGGCTGGGTGGACGCCGTCCGGCCCATCGAGGCACGGGCATTGGCCGGCTTCTTCGCGCGGAACGGGCCGCTGGCCGAGAACTGGTGCGACTACTTCTCCGAGTTCGATCTCATCCTGTCCTACCTGTACGATCCCGACCGGATCTTCGAAAGCAACGTCCGGCGTTGCTCGCCGGCCCAGTTCATCGCCGGCCCGCACCGGCCGGACGACTCGGCCGGCATCCACGCCACACGGGTCTTCCTCCAACCGCTGGAGCGGCTGGCCATTTTCGATGCCGATCCCGTACCGCGCCTCCACCTGCCCGATCCCGAGCCGGGTCCCGACGCCCCGGTGGCCCTTCATCCAGGCAGCGGCAGCGAACGCAAGAACTGGCCGCAGGCCCGTTGGGCCGATCTTTTCCAGTACCTGCTCCACGCCACGCCACGCCGCTTCCTCCTGGTGGGCGGCGAGGCCGAGGGGGAGCGGCTCCAACACCTGGCCGCCGCGGCGCCGCCGGCACGCCGCGAGGTGTGCCAGAGTCGCCCGCTGACCGAACTGGCGCGGCGGCTGAAGGGCTGCGCGGCATTCGTGGGACACGACTCCGGCATCACACACCTGGCTGCCGCTGTCGGATTGCCGGTGGTGGTCCTGTGGCCCGACACACCCGAGGCGGTCTGGCGACCGCAGGGCGAGCAGGTCCGACTGGTCCGGTCACCGCGCGGCATCCGGTCGCTCCCCGTGGAAGAGGTGGTGCAGGCCGTGGACGAGTTGCTCGAAGGTCTTTCGAAGCGATAGGCGTGTCCGGTCGGCCTTCCCGACCGCAGCCGCAAGACCTGGGCGGGCATCCGAGCCGGGCGGCCAGGCGGGTCAGTCCGGTCAAATGTCAAGACCGCCGGCCCATCCCGAGCACCTCACGGCAATACCGGAGACTGCGTTCCAGCTCCTCTCGCTGATAGGCCTGTTCCTCATCGGGTCGGGCGAACCGCCGTGTCGGCAGGGGCCTGCCGCGTTTGGCCAGGGCCAGGAACGCGGCAAAATCGGACGCGCGCGCCTTCGGATAGGCGTCCCAAAAGTCGGCCTCCAGGTAGGGAAACTCTCGCGCGAAGCCTGAAATGGTTTCGATGTGTACCGGCACCTCGGGGCAGGTTTGTGCAAACCGCTCAAAGAACGTCTTCAGATCCAGACATCCCTCTCCCATGGCGGTCCATTGGACCTTGGCCCCTTTTTCCGATTCCCACACCATTGCGTCGCGCAGGCTGGTGCACACGGTGTGGCGCCCCAGCACCTCGAAGCTGCGGAGCGGATCCTCGAGCGTCCAGCACGCATTGCCCGAGTCGAAGTTCACGCCCACGTAGTCCGTCCCGGCGGCCTCCACCAAATCGGCCAGTTCACGTGCCTGCATGTCGCCCGCATGATTCTCCACCGCGATGCGAATGCCGGCATCGAGCGCACGGCTCCGGCAGCTCTGCAGCACCCGGACGGTATCGGCCATCCGGGCCTCGATGCCGCCGGGCGTGCGCCGGTCTTCCAGAGTGCCCAACACCACCCGCAGGACCGGCGAGCCCAGATCCCGTGCCATGCGGATGCCCAGGGCCAGGTGTTCCTCGGCCGTTCCCCACCGATCGCGAAAGACGCGCGAGCTGGGACAGATGCTCCAGGTACCCAGATACAATTCGATCCCCAGATCCCGCGCGCGGGCACGCAGCTCCCGCAGATACGGGGAGTCGTGACTTTCAAAGGCGTCGAGATCGCTGATGAACAGCGAGTCCACCTTCAACTTCGCCGCGTAGTCCAGCAGTTGCGGCGCCTTCCACCCCATGGCGCGTACGGCGAAGTTGTCGAATCCAAGCTTCAGGCGCGGCCGCTCCGCCGCACCTGCCGACAGATGGGAACGAGGGACGATCCATCCGGCGGCGGTGGCGGCCAGGGTGGCTCGAAGGAAATCCCTGCGCGAGCAGGGCCGGGACTGGTCGGGGCGCTCTTCCATGGCCGCATTTCTTACCGTCGGTCCGGATGGGAAAGCCAGTTCATTTCACCCGGGTTGGGGCGAACCTGCTTGCACCGGCCAAGGTCGCGGGAACCGGCGTGGCACGTGTCCTGGCCGGGGCCGGTTGCACGAGGTTGCAAGCGGGCGATGCGCTCCCCTACGCTGCAGCAAACCTGAACATGCGGGTCGTCAATGCCATGCTGGGCCTGGGAAGGGGCGGACTGGAGGAGAGCTTCGTGGTTTATCACGAGGCCCTGCGGGCGGCCGGGCACGAGGTGGCTTCCCTGCTCGACCCACGCGCAGCGGTGCTGGATGACGTCCGGCGCCTCGAGGTGCCCCTGCTGCCGGTCCGCACCTGGACCCGATGGGACCCGCTGACCGTGTGGCGGGTCCGCCGCATCCTGCGGCGGTGGAACCCGGATGTGATCCTGGTCCATGGAAACCGCGCGGGACGGCTCCTGCTGCGGGCGGCCCGCGGTCGCTGGCCGGTCATCGCCCGCCTGCCCAACTACCGGTTCCAACGCCTGCTGCGATGCGACGGGTTCATCGCCATCCTGCCGGACCAGCGAACCGCCCTGGTGCGTGCCGGCGTTCCGGAGGAGCGGATCTTCACCATCCCCAGCATGTTGCCCCGGCTCCCTGCCCGCCGTGTGGAAGGCCCCCTGCCCGCCCGGGTCGGGGCCATGGGCCGTTTTCACCCGGTCAAGGGTCTCGACGTGTTCCTGCGCGCCCTGCGCTGGCTCAAAGATCAGGGGGTGCCCTTCCAGGCCGTCCTCGCAGGCGACGGCGAACTGCGTGAGCCGCTGCAGCGATGGACCCGCGAATGGGGACTCGAAACCGACGTTACGTTCCCGGGCTGGGTGGACGACAAAGCCGCGTTTTTTCATTCGCTGGGCGTGTTTTGCCTCACCTCCCACCACGAGGCGTTTGCGCGGGTCATGCTGGAGGCCATGGCCCATGAGGTTCCCTTGGTGGTGACCGACAGCGAGGGGCCGCGACAAATCGTCGAGCACGAGCGCACCGGTCTGGTGGTGCCCAGGGGCGACCCGGTCGCCCTGGGCCGCGCCATCATGCGCCTGTTGCAGAACCCGGCCGAAGCCCGGGCACTGGCGCGTCAGGCACGGGCCAAGGTCGAATCCACCTACACCATCGAAGCAACCGCCCCCCTCTTGCAACGCGCCTTGGAAACGGTGGCGGCACGGTAACCCCGGACGATCGCCGGGAGCGGGGAACCGCACACTTCGGGGATGACGGCCCCGGAAAAGGCGGTTAAGTTTGGCTTGTGAAGACTCTCCGATCGTTGAGCGCAACAGCAGTCCTGGCCCTGTGGGCTGTGAACGCATGGGGTCAGACGGCTCCCCGGCCGGCGGAGCTCGAAGAGGTGGGAACCCTGTCGTTGCCCGCCCGAACGACCGAGGTGGGTGAGGTGGCGGTGGACACGGCCGGAGCCCGTCTTTTCGTTGCGCTGCCGGATCAAGACAGCGTGGCCGTGTGGGACGTGCCCGGAGGTTCGGCGCCGCGTCAATTGTCGGTACCGCGCCCGCGGGCGTTGTGGTACGAGGAACGGCCCAAACTCCTCTACGTGGGCACGGATGCCTCGGGCGGTCAGATCAAGATCCTGGACGTGGAAACGGAGCGGCCCCTGAAAACCATCGGCCGCCTGCCTGATGTCGTGCGGATTCGCCGGGATTTGTCCTCGTTTCGAATCTACGCCGCTTACGGGGAGGGTGCCCTGGCAGTCATCCACGCCGACACCGGGGTTCACACCCTTTCGATTCTCCTGCCGGACCGGGCGGCCGACCTGGTCCTCGAACGGGTGGGCTCGCGCATCTTCGTGAGTCTGCCCCGATCCAACGCACTGGCCATGGTGGACCGCTTGACACGCGAGATGTCCGCACTTTGGAAGCTCGAGGGCGTCAGCGGGCCCGGCCTGCTGGCCCTGGACGAGGAAGGCGCGCGACTGTACGTCGCATGTGAGTCACCCACCGGGATCCTCGTGTGGGACACACAAAAGATTCGGGAAGTGCTGCGCCTGCCCACAAACGGCAGCGTACGGTGGTTGTTCGTGGATCCCGCGCGGCGCCGCCTGGTGGCCGGCACGGACGCAGGCGAGGCCCGTGTCTGGCAGGCGGGAGAGGACGGCCGCCACACCCTCCGCGGCACCCTGCCCTTGGTCTCCCGACGTACCACCGCAGCCTACGATGGCCGGACCGGCACCTTGTACGTGGCGGCACCACGGGAACGGCATCGCCCGGCCGACGTCAGGCTCTATCGTTGGCCACAGTGAACACATTCCGCCGTTGCTTCCCCTCCGACGGTCCTGCCCTTTCCCGTGACAAGCCCCAAGTGTTAGAGCCCCGGCGCCGGAAGACTCAGGACCCGAAACCGGCGCTCGCGTGCCGGCGCGTCTTTGCAGTCTTCCCCCGCAACCTGCTCCGTCCCGTCGTCGCTCACCACCCACAGCCTGGGCGGATTCATCCCCGGCCAGATGGTCAGGCCTTCGGGGTTCAACCCGGCAAAATCATACCCGGCCAGCAAACGCGGCGGGTCTGATTCACGACCGCTCCAAAAGTACAACGCAGGCGATCCTCCCCCGTCCGTTGAGCCGGCCAGCAACAGATAACCCCCGGCCCACTCCACCGCACCGCGCAATCCGCGACCGTTCAGGTCCAAAAACACCGGATCGCCGAACCGCGGTGGCATACCGCGCACGGCCCCGTCGGGGTTCAAGAGCGGGACCAACAATGCCCGCCCCTCGAACAACGGGTTGCGCAGACCGATCCAGAGCGAGCCATCCGCACCCGCCGCCAACGCCTCGATGTTGAACCCGCCCGGGGCCTTGGGCGCGCGCGTCGCGGCACCCGCCAATCCCAACCGCGCATACCGTGGATCGGCCAAAAGTGCATCGAGCAGGCCGGGGCACACCTCCACCCTGCCACCCGGCTGGTCACCACCCAGAAACCACGAGAGCGGCGTCCGCAAGAGCGCCTGCCGGCGGGGTGCCGGCTCGCCCGCCGCGTTCCTCCCATGGGAAGTGACCCAGTACAACTCCTGACCCACCCGCGCCACGCCTTCGAGGTCGAGCTCTCCTTTCCCGTGCCCGGCAGGCAAGTGCGGGTTCAGGTTCACCACCCGCACGGGCGGTCCCGGCCGCGTCCAGTCATATACACGCAGCCGATTGTCCTCGTCGTTGGCCACGACGAACGTGGTCGCGTCCAGACCCTCCACCGCCGAGGCCTCGCACATCCCATGGAAGGTTCGAATGTCCGGTTCCGCAGCCAGGACTCCGAAACAAAACGCCAAAGAAAACCCGAATCCGGTCCTCCGGCGCGCGAGCATTCCCCGCACCCGTTCCTGTCTTCTAGTGGTCATCTTGTCTCTCCTTGTTGCGGCAACTCTGTCCCAACCAGATCGAGCCGTCAAAGGACACCACTCCTTTGTTCCCACCCTGGGTCCGCCGGAGGAAAACCGTTCCCATGCCGACCTCGCAGGTCCATCCCATTCCGGTGGCCCTGACTGGTGGAGAAAAACCGCAATCCCGCCGCCGTCCGGTCAGGTGAAAAAGTCTGGTCTGACAGCAGGGCCGTTTTCAGACTGGGCATGTGCATCTGGCCCGCCTGCGGCTGCGGAATTTTCGGAATTACGCCCGGTTGGACGCCACGTTCGAGCCGGGCTTTCACCTGCTGCTGGGCCGGAATGCACAGGGTAAAACCAACATCCTCGAAGCCATCTATCTACTGGCCACACTCCGCTCGTTTCGCGGAGTGGGGAACCCAGACCTGGTCCGATTCGGTCAATCCGGTTATCTGGTGGCCGCCGGGGTGGTGAGCGACGTGACCCACGAGATCCGCATCTACTGGTCGCGCCGGGAACGTCAAATCACCCTCGACGGCCAGCCGGTCCGGCGGTTGGCCGATTTCCTGGGGACCTTCCGGGTGACGGTCTTCTGCACCGAGGACCTGTTCCTGATCAAAGGAACCGCCCGGCACCGCCGCCGCTTCCTGGATCTGCTGCTCACCCAGACCGAACCGGACTACCTGGCCTGGTGGCAGCGTTACTGGCGAGCCCTCCGCGCCCGAAACGCATTGCTCAAACAGGCTGCCGTGGACGCCACCGCCCTCGAGGGGTTCACCCGGGAACTGGTGACCGCCGGCCAGATCCTGCTGGACCGGCGTAGGCGCCTCGTCCCGCGCGTAGCCGAACGGGTGCAAGAGGCCTACCACCGCATCGCTGGCGGCGCCGAAGAGGTCCGGCTCCGGTACCAATCCACCGTCAACAGCGACCTGGCCTCCGAACTGGCACGCGTCCGGCCGCGCGAACTGGCTCGCAAGGTCACGCTGGTGGGCCCGCATCTCGACGACCTGGATATCCTGCTCGCAGACCGGCCGGCCGCGGCTTTCGCCAGCGAAGGACAGAAACGGTCCCTCGCCCTGGCGCTCAAAATGGCACAGGCCGAATACCTCACCGAGGTCCATGGCGTTCCGCCGGTCCTGCTGTTGGACGACGTCATGGGCGAGCTGGACCGGTCACGCCGCGCAGCCTTCCTGCCCCTGCTGGAACGGGCCCATCAGGCGCGTTCGCAGGTCTTCATGACCGCGACCGAGGAGAACTGGCCACGCGAACTGGCACCCCGCCTGCGGCGATGGAGGGTCGAGTCCGGCACACTCACCCCCCTGCCCGACAACTGAAATCTCCCCCCGCCACCGGCCGCCCCAGCCCGCCATTGCCTTCCACGGGCCCGGACAGCCAACCGACACATGACCGGCCCAAAAGACCGGATTGCCCGTGCCCGGGTAAGGGCCGGGCTGCCCGGTCAGTGACCGCAACCGCAGCCGCAGCCGCAACCGCCCCCGCGCGGACGGCTCGAGGTAGAACAGCACGCGTCCTCCCCTGCGCCACTGCCGGAACCGGACGCAAACACCGAAAACTGCTTGGTCAACCTCGTGGACCCGCAGTGCGGACACTTCGTGCCGGTCCAGTCCGTGGACCGTACCAGCACCTCGCTGTCGCGCTGGCAATCCTCGCAATGAAACTCGTAGATCGGCATGCCGTTTACATTAATCGGCCCTCATCCCCGCGCAACCTTCGCCGGCCCCGCCCCGGTCGGCCTCCCCGAACCCCCGGCAGGGCCCATGCAGGGCGGTGAGCGGCGGCCCTCGTCCTCTCTTCCGCACGGCCGATGCGCATCTTGCCAGGAACAGCCGCCCCGCCAGATACTGCGCCCGTGGAAAACAGCATCGCACAACTGACGGACAAACTGCTCACCTCTTACAAGGAGGTGGGTGCCATCAACCACCTGGACGGCCAGAACCTGCCATCCAAACGGGTCATCGTCCGCATCACCCAGGAATTGTTGTGTCTGCTGTTTCCGGGATTCTTCGAAGAACGACCGCTGCGGACGGATGAGGTCCGTGCCGTCACCGCCAGGCGGCTCCGCAGCGTGGCCACGGCGCTGGAACGCGAGATCCACCGCAGCCTGGTCTACCTGCCACCGCCCGAATACCCGAAAAAGAGCCTGCGCCCCGCCGCCCGGTCCATCACCCTGGGACTGCTGGAGAGCCTCCCGCGGTTGCGCGAAATCCTGCAAACGGACATCGAAGCCGCCTACAACGGTGACCCGGCAGCCCTGAGCCGGGAAGAGGTCATCCTGGCCTACCCCTTCGTGGAGACCATCGCCGTGCAAAGGCTGGCGCACGAACTCTACCTGGCCAAGGTGCCGCTGATCCCGCGCATGATGACCGAATGGGCCCACAGCCGCAGCGGCATGGACCTCCACCCCGGCGCCCAGATCGGCACCCACTTCTTCGTGGACCACTGCACCGGCACGGTCGTGGGCGAAACCGCCATCATCGGCAACCACGTCAAGATGTACCAGGGCGTCGGCCTGGTCGCGCGCTCACTGGCCGCCGGCCAGGCCCTGAGGGGACAAAAACGCCACCCGACGATCGAAGATCACGTCACCATCTACGCCGGGGCCACCATCATGGGCGGCGACACGGTGGTGGGCGCCGGCAGCACCATCGGCGCCAACGTCTTCCTGACCACCAGCGTGCCGCCGCGCTCCCTGGTCGTCCAGAAAGACGCCAACATCCGGGTGATGAGCAAGGGCGAACACACGAGGCAGGAACCCGACGTGCAGATCTGAGCCCGGCCTGCGCGGCCGTCCGGGGCCGCGCCGGCCGGCGCACATGCCAGCCGGGACGGACGAAAAGAAGAATGGAGCGGGCGAAGGGAATCGAACCCTCGCATGGAGCTTGGAAGGCTCCCGTTCTACCACTGAACTACGCCCGCATCCAGTTACCGCCGTCATCGTAACCCCGACGCTTGCTTTGTCAACGGGGCAACCCTAGGCTCGGGAGCCGGATGAAGGCGTGGTTGTTGACCGGGGGACGGGTGGTGGACCCGGCCGAGGGCAGGGACGGTCCGGCCGACGTGCTGATTCAGGAGGGCAAAATCAGGGCCATCGGAAACGAAGCCGCCGCCCTCTGCCCGCCGGATGCCGAGCGGGTGGACGTGCACGGCTGCGTGGTCAGCCCGGGTTGGATTGACATCCACGTCCACCTGCGTGATCCGGGCCAGACCGCCAAGGAAACCATCGCCACAGGCACGGCCGCGGCCGCCCGGGGCGGGTTCACTTCCGTCGTCTGCATGCCCAACACCTCGCCGGCCGTGGACAACGCCGGCACGGTGGCCTGGATCAAACAACGGGCCGCCGAGCAGGCGCATGTCCACCTGTTCGTGGCCGGTGCCATCACCAAAAGCCTGGCCGGCGAAGAACTGGCGCCCATCGGCGCGCTCAAACGGGCCGGCGTGGTGGCCATCACCGACGACGGCCACTGCGTCCAAAACCACGAGCTCATGCGCCGGGCCCTCGAATACGCGCGCATGTTCGATCTGCCGGTGCTCGACCATTGTCAGGACTACTCCCTGGTCAACGACGGCGTGGCCCATGAAGGGCTCTGGAGCGTCCTCCTGGGCCTGCGCGGCTGGCCCTCCGTGGGTGAAACCCTCATCGTGGCCCGCAACATCCTGCTGGCCGAACTCACCGGATGCCATGTCCACTGCCAGCACCTCAGCGCCGCCGGCAGCGTGGCCCTGATCCGGGAGGCCCGCCGCCGCGGCGTGCCCGTCTCCGCCGAGGCCTGCCCCCATCATTTCGTCCTCACCGACGCCGCGCTGGCCGGCAGCGAAAAGTTCTGGGCACACGACGGGGCCGGCGTCTGGGGGCTGGCCGGACGAACCGACCTGCCCCACTGGCCGGCCTACGACACCCGTTTCAAAATGAACCCCCCGGTCCGCTCGGCACGGGATCGCGAGGCCATCCTCGAGGGCATCGCCGACGGAACCATCGAGGTCCTGGCCACCGACCACGCACCCCACTGCAGCTTCGAAAAAGAGGTCGAGTTCGACTATGCCCCGTTCGGCATCACCGGGCTCGAAACGGCCCTGCCCCTGGCGCTCATGCAACTCTACCACAGCGGCCGGATGAGTCTGCCGGACCTGATCGCGCGCTTCACCGTGGGACCGGCACGCGTGTTGCGACTCGACAAGGGCACGTTGCGTCCCGGCGCGGACGCGGACATCACCGTGTTCGACCCGGATCGCGAATGGGTGTTCACCCCTGAGGACACGCGCAGCAAATCGCGCAACAGCCCGTTCTACGGTTGGCCGCTCAAGGGACAGGTCGTCATGACCATCGTGGCCGGGCGCAGAGTGTATCCGTAAACCACCCGCGCCCGCCCTCACGCACGGCCGCCTCGGCGTCCGCCGGTTCGTCCGGGTTCTGCCCCGATCGCCCGTCCGCCGCGCCCGCCGGTATCCTCCAACAGCCGTTTGACATCGCAACCGCGCGGCCTACTCTGGGGCCCCGTTGCAGGCGGCCCGCGGCCGGTGCCGGATCCCACGGGGAACACCTGTACCACGGCCCCGACCCGCCGCCGACATCGCGGCCAGCGGAGCACCGGGGAGCGTTCCGAAACGAGAGTGCCCGCCGGGGCCGCCCCGCCGGGGAAACCGGTGACAAGTTCCGGTCCCCCCGCGCGCAACCGCCGGACCCGACAGGTCGGCCAAAACGAAATCATACTTATGTCCAACGGCACGGAAACCATACCAGGCGCACAGGTGGCCCGACTGGAACTGGAGGGCCGGGTGTATGAACTGCCCATCGTCATCGGATCGGAGGGCGAAAAGGCCATCGATATCAGCCGGCTCCGTGAAATGACCGGCTACATCACCCTCGACGACGGCTACGCCAACACCGGCTCCTGCGCCAGCGCCATCACGTACATCGACGGCGAAAAGGGGATCCTGCGTTATCGCGGCTATCCCATCGAGGAACTGGCGGAAAAGTCCACCTTCATCGAAACGGCCTGGTTGCTCATCTACGGCGAACTGCCCACCCGCCAGCAACTCCAGAGGTTTTCCGATCTCCTGACGGAGAACCAGGAGCTGCACGAGGACCTCAAACACCACTTCGAAGGGTTCCCGGCCACGGCCCATCCCATGGCCATCCTCTCCTCCATGATCAACGCCAGCAGTTGTTTCTACCCCGGCCTCATGGGGCCGGCCAACCGTGAACGGTTCGACGTGCACGCGGCCCGACTCATCTCGCAGGTCCGGACCATCGCCGCCTTCGCCTACCGCAAGTCCCGCGGCCTGCCCATCATCTATCCCAGGCGCAAGTACAAGTACACCGCCAACTTTCTGCACATGCTGTTCTCGGACGTGTACGAGGACTATCCGATGCGGCCCGAGGTCGTGCGGGCCCTCGACCTCATCTTCCTCCTGCACGCCGATCATGAGCAGAACTGTTCCACCTCCACCGTGCGCATGGTGGCCTCGAGTCAGGCCAACCTGTTCGCCAGTGCCTCCGCCGGGGTCTGCGCCCTCTGGGGCCCCCTGCACGGCGGGGCAAACCAGGCCGTCATCGAAATGCTGGAGGAAATCCACGCTTCCGGCGGGGACGGCCGGGAGCTGATCGAGGCCGTCAAAAGCAAAAAGGGCGGGCGCCGCCTGATGGGTTTCGGCCACCGCGTCTACAAAAACTATGATCCACGTGCCAGGATCATCAAAAAGGCCTGCGACGACCTCCTCCAGGCCCTCCAACTGCACGATCCCCTGCTGGACATCGCCCGGCGGCTGGAGGAGGCGGCGCTGAACGATCCGTACTTCATCGAGCGAAAACTCTATCCGAACGTGGACTTCTACAGCGGGATCATCATGCGCGCCATCGGATTGCCCAAGGAGATGTTCCCCGTCATCTTCGCCATCGGCCGCATGCCGGGCTGGATCGCCAACTTCCGCGAAATCCTGTTCGCGCCGAAGGCCAAGATTTACCGGCCCCGGCAGGTCTACACCGGCCCCACTCTGCGACACTACGTGCCGATCGAACAGCGCGGCTGAACACCGGCCGGCCGTTCCGCCCCGGCCGCCACCGCCGCCCACGCGGCCCTTGCCAACCCCCCGGAGGTTGTCGCACCCTGCCCACGTATGAAAATGCCTCGATTGGTGGTGTTGACGGACTTGGGCCATTTCAAGGTGGCGCGGCTGGAAACCACGCTGCGCGGGACCCCGCGGTTGGAATGGCTCGAGGACGTCCGTCTGGAAACGTACCCCAACCGTGTGGTGGACAAGGTCACGGATCTGGCCGGACGCCATGCCGCCCCGGGCAACAAACACTGGGGCGCCCCCATGGCCGACGCTCACAACCTGAAACTCGAAACCAAGCGCCGCATCGTCAAAAACATCGCCAACCGCATCGCCAGACTGATGCGCGCCCATCCGGAAATGCCCCTCTGGCTGGCCGCCCCCTCCGAGATCAACCACCTGATCCTGGATGAACTGCCCCACACGTTGCGCACGCGCGTGGAGGCCAACCTGGCCCGGGACCTGACCAAGGCAGGCCAGCGGGAAGTGCTCTCGTCCTTCCCGAGACTCCGGAACAGTTGACGCCATGCGGAGCCGGGCCGATCAACCGGGCCCTGTCCGCCGGGAGCGGGCGTCCCCAACCCACTGATCTTCTCTCATGCGCTGGTCCCTTCGCATCGCTCGCGTGGCCGGAATCGAGGTCCGGCTGCACATCACCTTCCTCCTGTTCCTGGCCTGGATCGGATTCAGCTACTATCATCTCGGCGGGCCCGGGGCAGCCGTGCGGGGCGTGGTCTTCATGCTGGCGTTGTTCGGCTGTGTCCTTCTCCACGAGTTCGGCCACGCTTTCGCAGCCATGGCCTTCGGCATCCGCACGCCGGACATCACCCTGCTGCCCATCGGCGGGGTGGCCCGACTCCAGCGGATCCCGGACAAACCCTGGCAGGAACTGGTGGTGGCAGTGGCCGGACCCCTTGTGAACGTGATCATCGCCGCCGTGCTGGTGTTCCTGCTGGGCCAGCGCCTCTCCATGGAGCATCTGGAGCGGCTCAACGTGCCGGGGGCGGCCCTGCTGGCCAAGCTCGCCACCGTCAACATCATGCTCGTGCTCTTCAACCTGATCCCGGCCTTTCCGATGGACGGCGGCCGGGTGTTGCGAGCGCTCCTGGCCATGGCCCTGCCCTACAGCCGGGCCACACAAATCGCGGCCACGGTGGGACAAGGACTGGCGTTCGTCCTCGGATTCATCGGCCTGTTCACCAATCCCATGCTGATCTTCATTGCCTTTTTCGTCTTCCTGGGCGCCCAACAGGAGGCGGCGGCCGCGCAGATCCGTGACATCAGCACCGGCCTGCCGGTGGCCGAGGCCATGGTCACGCACCTGGTACCCCTGCCACCCCATGCCGTGCTGGACGATGCGGTCGAGGCCCTGCTCCGCACCTCCCAGCACGAATTCCCGGTCCTCGATGCCGACGGCCGGGTCTTGGGAGTTCTCACCCGCGACGACCTCATCGCAGCGCTCAAACGCCACGGGCCCCAGGTGCCGGTTGTCGAAGTCATGCGGCGCGACCTGCCCGTGGTGTACGCCTACGAGCCCTTCGAGGAGGCGTTTCGCAGAATGGAAGAGTGTGGATGCCCCGCCCTCCCGGTCGTGGACGCGTCCGGAAGGTTCGTCGGGCTGATCACACCCGAAAACGTGGGCGAGCTGATGCTGGTGCAATCCTTGCGGCCCGCGGGCGCGCGGCCCGCGTGGCGGCGCGTGGCCCCCATGGGGTCATGAGGCCATCCATCCCAAGAAACCCCCATTCCATGAAAACCGAGACAAAACAACCGTTCACGATTCCCTGGAATCTCGTCACGAAAAACCTGCACGGCCACGAGTTGTTGCGAAAAAAGCTGCTGCAGAAGATCCAGAAACTCTCCCGCCACCTGCGTCGGTTTCCACCCGGCACGGTTCATCTGCTGGTCGCCCTGGAGAAAAACCCCAAGAAGGAGGAATACACCGCCGGACTGACCCTGCGTGTCCCTTCGAACATCCTCCGGGCGGAGAAGACCTGCAGAGACGTCATCCAGGCCCTGGATGCGGCGGTGAAGACCCTGCTGCGCGAGCTGGAGTCGCTGAAGGCCGAGCTGCGCCGGGAGACCTTCTACAGGCGCAAGGCCCGTCGAGCGGCCCTGCATCAGATGAAGGCCAGCGGATTCGCCGCAGAACCCCAGCCCGAGGGCGAAGGCCCGCAAAACCTGGGCGACGTCATCCGGGCCCTTCTGGCCGAGCATCACGACCGGCTCCTGCGCTTCGTTCGCCGTCAGCTCTGGCATGACATCAGGGCGGGTGACCTGCCCGCCGGAGCGATCGATCCGCGCGCCGTGGTGGACGAAGTGGCCCGGCGCGCCCTGCGTCAACCCGGCAGGAAACCAGCCGGAATCAGCTGGGTCTTGTGGCTGTTCCTCCTGGCCCGGCAGGAGCTGAATCGGCGACGAAAAGAAATCCAGAAGCGCCAGAAGGAAACGGTCCCCTTGGAAGTGGAAACCGAGGTGCCCGAGCAATTGCTGGCCGAAGGGTACGATCCGGATCAGCCGCTCGATCTCATCGAACGGGAGATCGAGCCGCCGGTGGCGACCACGGCGGATCTCGTGCCCGATCCCTCCGCCGTGCCGCCCGACCAGTGGGTGGTTCGGCGGGAGTTGTTGGGCGAACTGCGCCGGCTGGTCAACCGCTGGCCACGGCTCGAGCGCGAGGCGTTCGAACTGCACTTCGTCGAGGGGTTCGAACCCGACGAGGTGGCCATGATCCTCGGTTTGACCGCCCCGCAAGGCCGGGCCTTGATTCAGCAGATCCAGGACAAAATCCGCGACGCCCTGCTCGAACTGGCCGCCCTCTGAACACGGGCGTCGCAACCGGGAATCTCCCGTCATTGACAGGCCGAGTGCGGAACATTGCAGCGGTCGGCCGTTTGCGCCATCGTGAGGGGCGCAGGCCGGACCGCTCCCCGCCGAGCGCGCAGCGGGCTCGACGGGGACCAGGGCGGCGGTCACAGCCATTCATTTGAACTCATGCCGGTCGAATTCAAGGACTATTACGCCATCCTCGGCGTGCCGGAAAATGCCTCCGAGGAAGAAATCAAGAAGGCCTTCCGGAAGCTGGCGCGCCAGTACCATCCGGACGTGGCCACGGACAAAAAGGCCGCCGAGGAAAAATTCAAGGAGATCAATGAGGCCTACGAGGTCCTGAGCGACCCGGAGAAACGGCGCCGGTACGATGCCCTCCGGGCTTACGGCGGCCGTGCCGGCGAACCCTTCACCGCGCCGCCGGGCTGGGAAGCGCGCCGCTGGACCAGCCCCGACGACACCTCGCATTTCGAGTTCCACTTCGGTGGAACAGGCTTCAGCGACTTCTTCGAGCGCTATTTCGGCGGTGGCCGCTTCCACGGGTTCGAACCCTGGATGGAAGAGGAACTCGGCGCAGCCGGAGAAGGCTTCGCAGACCGAATGTTCTCCCGCCGGGGCGCCGACATCGAGGGAGACATACTGGTCACCTTGGACGAGGTGTTCCACGGGTCGGTCCGGACCGTCACACTCCAGCGGGTCAATCCGCGTACCGGTCAGACCGAAACCCACACCTTCAAGGTGCGCATCCCGCCCGGCGTACAGGAGGGCCAGCGAATCCGCGTGCCCGGCAAGGGCGGCGAAGGCCGCGCAGGCGGGCCATCGGGCGATCTCTATCTCCGGGTCCGCCTGGCGGCCCACCCCGATTTCCGCGTGCGCGGGGCGGATCTCTACTACGACCTGACCCTGGCCCCTTGGGAGGCCGTGCTCGGTTGTCAGGTGGCCATCCCGCTGCCGGACGGCTCCGTCACCATTCGCGTGCCGCCGGGTTCCGGGTCGGGACGTCAACTGCGCGTCCGCGGCCGTGGCCTGCCCAAGGGCAGCTCCGGCGAGCGCGGAGATCTTTATGCCGTCATCCACATCCAGGTGCCCGATCCTGCGAGCCTCACACCCGAGGAACGACGCTTGTGGGAACGGTTGCGCGACATCTCGCGCTTTCAACCGCGCACCTCGGGGTGAAAACCGCGCACGTCCTGAAAGGGATCCCACGCGATCGCTCGTGCCCCGGCTGCCGCTCATGAAGCACGCTGGTTGCCGCACGCGGCACCCGCGGTCAAGGGCCGCAAGAAGACCGGACGCGGACGCCACCCCGCGGGCGCCGCGCGCCCGGCGCTTGTACAGACTGTCATGACGATCGGACTCGCATGGCCGGAAACCACGCCGTGGGGACTGCTCTCCGCTCCAGGCAGTGCGCTGGCGCTGGCGGGTGCACTCTGGGCCTCCGGTCACGCCGTGATCTTCAAGCGTGACGCCCGTTCCGCAGCCTTGTGGGTGATCGTCATCTGGCTGATCCCGGCAGCCGGTCCGGTGCTCTACTACCTCCTGGGCATCAACCGGGTCCGGCGCCGGGCCGCCGCCCTGCGCGAGGATCGGTTGGGCGAGGCACCCGCCGCACCCACCGCCACGCGCACCTGCCCCGACCCCGTCGAATACGGGGTCCCCCACGGCCTGCGCGGATTGGCCCTGCTGGTGGAGCGTATCACCGGCCAACCGTTGACTCCCTGCAATGCGGTGACGCCCCTGGTCAACGGGCAGGAGGCGTTCCCGGCCATGCTGGAGGCCATCCGCTCGGCACGCCGCTTCATCGCCCTGGCCAGCTACATCTTCGACGGCCGCGGCATCGGCACCGAGTTCGTCCAAGCCCTCGCGGCCGCGGTGCGGCGGGGGGTACAAGTGCGGGTGCTGATCGATGACGTGTACGTCCGCTTCGCCATGGGTTCGGCCTACAAACCTCTCCTCCGCGCCGGCGTGCCCGTGGCGGTGTTCAATCCTCCACTGGTCCCGGCGCGTCTCCACGCGGCGCATCTGCGCAATCACAGAAAGCTGCTGATCGTGGACGGACAGATCGGTTTCACCGGCGGACTGAACATCCACCGACCCTACTGGTGTCCGGACCGACCGGACCAGGCCCAGCGAGACCTGCACTTCCGCCTGGAGGGACCGGTGGTGGCCCAGTTGTGGTCGGTGTTCCAGGAAGACTGGCTGTTCACCACCGGCGAGCGACTCGAAGGCCCTCCCTGGGAAGTCGCCCCGGAACCCGCCGGGACCATTCCCGCCCGCGGGATCGAGGCCGGCCCGGACGAGCACCTGGAGCGGTTGCGCTGGGTCTTCCTCGGGGCCATCCACGCCGCCACCCGCTCCATCCGCCTCTGGACACCCTATTTCCTGCCCGAACCGGCCCTGGTGGCCGCGCTGAACGCCGCAGCCTTGCGCGATGTCTCGGTCGAGATCCTCCTGCCGGAAAAGTCCGATCATCCCTCTGTGCAATGGGCCTGCATGGCCCACATCTGGCAGGTCCTGGAACACGGATGCCGCGTCTGGCTGCGTCCCCCGCCCTTCGACCACAGCAAACTCCTCCTGGTGGACGAACAATGGGCCTGCTTCGGCTCGGCCAACTGGGACGCCCGCAGTCTCCGGCTGAACTTCGAGTTCAACGTGGAGTGCTACGACTCCGGGCTCGGAACCCGCCTGGCCCGCTTGTTCGACCATGCCCGGGCCGGCGCCCGGGCCCTGACCAAGGCGGAAGTGGACGGCCGGCCGCTGCTCGTGAAGTTGCGGGACGGCGTCACCCGCCTCTTCGCCCCGTACCTCTGAAAAACCAAACACAAAGGAGCCGTCCATGTTCCCCCTCCGAGACGACATCCCCAGCCGCCGCTATCCGATCGTGACCCGGCTGCTCATCGCCCTCAATGCGGTTGCGTTCCTCTGGGAGCTCAGCCTCGGGCACCATCTCGGCGATTTCCTCCTTCTCTACGGCGTTGTCCCGGTCCGGTACACCATCCCGGAAATCGCCCGCCTCTTCGACTGGCAGGAACAACTCCTGCCCTTTTTGACCTCCATGTTCCTCCACGGCGGCTGGACCCACCTGATCGGCAACATGTGGACCCTGTGGGTGTTCGGCGACAACGTGGAGGACCGCCTCGGTCACCTGCGGTTCCTCTGGTTTTACCTGGCCGGCGGGGTGGCGGCCGCCCTCCTCCATGTCTACACCAACGCCACTTCGCCCGTGCCCACCATCGGCGCCAGCGGCGCCATCGCCGCCGTCATGGGCGCCTACTTCCGCCTCTTCCCACGTGCCCGTGTGGAAATGATGATCCCACCGTTCTTTCTTGGGCCCTATTTCGTGGTGCCGGCCGTGATCTTCCTGGGCTGGTGGTTCATCCTCCAATTCTTCAACGGCACGCTCAGTTTGTTGTCCAACCCTGAGGCGGCCGGGGGCATCGCCTGGTGGGCCCACATCGGCGGGTTTGTCTTCGGCGCTCTCCTGTGTAGCATTGTGAAGGTCAAACACTTTTACCGGCGAAACTATGTGGACGAGGACATGCCTTGGTGATGCCATCCGATGCGCCAACCGGCCGGTTGGCACGGTTCGCCCAACCTCTTGTTCCCGGCCCCATCCCATTCTTCGAAATCAACCATGAACACGCAGTCGTTCACCTCCACCACGTTGGCCCTGGAGTGCTATCAACCGGAGCCCGACCTGCTTTATTCCATCGAACGCGCCGAGCAGCTCACCCGGATCCCGCGCCGCCGCATCGCCCTCTACTACCGGTACGGCTTGGTTTCACCGGTTCACGACCCCGAACTGGGAGGCTGGTTCTTCAATGACGAGGGACTGTTGACCCTCCGGCGGGTGGATCACCTCCACCGCGTGTGCGGGCTGAATCCCGCCGCCATCCGACTCCTCCTTGGCCTCCTCCAGGAGGTGGAAAACCTCAGGCGCGAACTCCGGTTCTGGCGCGGTTATTGAGTCGGAGCAGGGCCCGGGCCGGTGCGCACGTCCCGTCCACCCCTGCAGAACTTCACGGGAGTCGCTGCCCTCCGGGCAGCTCCCAGGAGCCTCCACACAGAAGGGCGGGCGGACCTTCCAACTTGGGGACCGGCCGGTTGCGCAGCCGATCCACCACCGCACCCTCGCCCGGGCAGGACGCACAGGACAACAACGCCGCGGTCCGAAAAAGCTTGGGACAGCCGGCCCACCGTGATAAATGTGGGTTGCCCGCCCGAACGCACATTGCCCGGCGGGCTCGAACGTTTTTATGAGGCTGATTCTGGTTTCCAATCGGTTGCCCTTCACTGTCACCGGCGGGCGGGACGGCACCCCACCCCAGTTCCGACCCAGCCCGGGCGGTGTCACCACGGGCCTGGCCAGTTGGGTGGAAGGTTGGCACCAGCAAAACCCGGCTGAGCACGACTACTTGTGGATCGGCTGGGCCGGCGGAGTCGTGTCAGAAGCCCACCGCCCCGCCATCCTGGAGGAAGCCCGCAGCCGATACCGCGCCCTGCCTCTGTTCTGGGAACCGGAGGTGATGGACCGGTTCTATCTGGGCTTCTGCAATCGCACCATCTGGCCGCTGTTCCACTACTTCACTTCCCATGCCCGTTTCGAGGAGTCGTACTGGGCGGAGTACCGGAGCGTGAACCAGCGTTTCTGCGACGCCGTTTGTGCGGAGATGCGGCCGGGAGACCTGGTCTGGGTTCACGACTATCAACTGATGCTGCTGCCGCGGCTGCTGCGCGAACGCTTTCCCGACCTCCCCATCGGGTTCTTCCTCCACATCCCTTTCCCCTCGTCCGAGGTGTTCCGGTTGTTGCCCACAGCCTGGCGATCCCAGATCCTGGAAGGACTCTTGGGAGCCGGCTTGGTGGGCTTCCATACCCACGACTACACCCGCCACTTCCTCAGCTGCGTCCAGCGGATCCTTGGACTCGACCATTATCTGGGCCGGCTCAACCTGCCGGAGTGGACCGTCAAGGTGGACACCTTCCCGATGGGCATCGACTACGCCCGTTACTCAGGTGCGGCGGCCTCGGCCACCACCGCGGAACGGGCACGACGTTTGCGGGCCGCCTTCCCCGACCAGAAGATCATCTTCTCGGTGGATCGCCTCGACTACACCAAGGGGCTGATCAACCGCCTGCGCGGCTATGAACTGTTCCTCCGCCGGCACCCCGAGTGGCATCGGCGCGTGGTTTTCATGCTGGTCGTGGCCCCGTCCCGCACCGGGGTGGATGCCTACCAGGCCATGAAACGCGAGCTGGAACAGCTCGTCGGCTCCATCCAGGGACAGTTCTCCCGCGAAGACTGGTCGCCGGTGATCTACCAGTACCGCCCGCTGGACTTCGAGGAGCTGGTGGTTCGTTACCGGGCGGCCGACGTCGGATTGATCACCCCGCTCCGCGACGGCATGAACCTCGTGGCCAAGGAATTCGTGGCCTGCCGGACCGACCAGACCGGCTGCCTCATCTTGAGCGAGCTGGCGGGGGCCGCGCGGGAAATGGGCGAGGCTCTCTCGGTCAACCCCTGGCATGCGGAAGAAATCGCGGAGGCCATCGAGCGCGCCCTCACCATGCCCGAGGACGAGCAGAAAACCCGCATGGCCGCCCTCCAGGAACGGCTCCGGCGCTACGACGTCCACCAGTGGGCGGGCGACTTCCTCCAGGCCCTGCAACACACCGAGCAGGCCCTGGCCCCCCAACGCGCCCGAACCCTGACCGGCCCCGCCCGGGAACAGCTCCTGGAACGCTACAAAAACGCCCGACGCCGGGTC
Source organism: Limisphaera sp. 4302-co (assembly GCF_049537155.1). Classification (NCBI taxonomy): domain Bacteria; kingdom Pseudomonadati; phylum Verrucomicrobiota; class Verrucomicrobiia; order Limisphaerales; family Limisphaeraceae; genus Limisphaera; species Limisphaera sp. 4302-co. The sequence continues at coordinate 60,106 of NZ_JBMVQZ010000006.1, read as the reverse complement.
CTGCTGTTGGACTACGACGGAACACTGGTGGACTTCGTGAGCAACCCGAAAGCAGCGGCACCGGATCCCGATCTGCTGGCCGTGCTGCAACAACTCACCGCCGACCCTGCCAACCGTGTGGCCGTCGTCAGCGGCCGGCCGCGTGCACAACTCGAAGGTTGGCTGGGGCACCTCCACCTGACCCTCGTCGCCGAGCATGGCGTCTGGATCCGCCCGCCGGGAGAGCCCTGGAGGATGCTCGTGCCGGCCCGGAATGACTGGAAGGACCAGATCCGGCCCATCCTCCAACTCTACGCCGACCGACTCCCCGGCGCCTTCGTGGAGGAGAAAGAGTTCTCCCTGGTGTTACACTACCGGCGGTCCGACCCCGAACTGGCCTCGCAGCGCGCCAAGGAACTGTGCGACGACCTGGCAGACTTCACCCGCAACATCGAAGTCCAGGTCCTTCGCGGCCACAAGGTCGTGGAGGTCCGCCACGTGGCCGCCCACAAGGGCATCGTGGCCACCACCTGGGTACCCGAAATCCAGCCGGATTTCCTCCTGGCCATCGGCGACGACTGGACCGACGAAGACCTGTTCCAGTCCCTGCCACCCGATGCGGTGAGCATCCGGGTGGGCCTGGTCCAGACCGCCGCCCGGTACCATCTCCCCCATCCACGCGCCGTGCGGCTCCTTCTCCAGAGCCTGGCCGCCGCCGGAACTCCGTCCTGACCAGCCGCCGACCCTTGTTGTTCCACCCGCACAACGCTAGCCTGACGCCCATGACCAACCAGGTACGCCCCCTGTCGGAGACGTTTGCCACGAGCCAGAGCTCACTTCCGGACAGCCTGAACCGGCTGTGGGAATACGTGTTCGGGTCAGGCGTGCACCGCCCCCTGCTGCCGGGCGTCACAGTGGCGGAGCTCCTCACCGCGGCGACCCTGGTGGCGATCCTGTTCGCCCTGCACGGAGTGGTCGGAGCGCTCGCCAGGCGCTGGAGCCGGTGGCGGGAGGTTCCCGACCTGCGCCGCCGCTGGCTTGGACGATTGTCCAGTGCGGTCTACAGACCGCTGCGTCTGGCACTTTGGATCCTCGGGCTCCAGTGGACCGTCTGGTTGTTCACCTCAGGCCAGCCGGCGGGGGCAACCCCGCCCTTCTGGGCGGCCTCGGCCCTCCGGCTGGCGGCACTCGGCTGGGTGGCCGTCGTGGTCTGGACGCTCGCCGGTGTGACCCGGGAGCTGGAACGTGCCTTCCTGGAGGTGGCCAGTCGTACCCACACCGTTTGGGACGATCTCGTCCTGCGCATCCTGGGACGCGCCGCCCGCGTATTCCTGCCGGTGGTGGGCCTGCTGTGGATCGCACCCATCATCGGCCTGCCCGAACGGTTCGACAACTGGCTCCGAACCGGCACCAGCCTGGTACTGGTCGCCACCTTCGGATGGATGCTCATCCAGATCGTCAACATCGGCCAGCAAATCCTCCTGTCCCGGTTCGACGTCAACCGGCCCGACAACCTCGAAGCACGCAAGGTGCACACCCAGGTCAGGGTGCTGGCCCGCGTCCTCTACGCCGTGATCGGCGTCCTCACCGTGGCCGCCTGCCTCCTGATGTTCCCCGAACTGCAGAAACTGGGCACCAGCCTGCTCGCATCGGCCGGCGTCGTCGGCATCATCCTCGGCTTCGCTGCCCAGCGCGCCGTGGCCAACCTGTTCGCCGGATTCCAACTGGCCCTCACCCAGCCCATCCGCGTGGACGACGTTGTGATCGTCGAAGGCGAATGGGGACGGATCGAGGAAATCACCCTCACCTACGTGGTGGTCCGCATCTGGGACGATCGCCGGCTCATCGTACCCCTGACCTATTTCATCGAGCGGCCCTTCCAGAACTGGACCCGCACATCAGCCGAGATCCTCGGTTCCGTTTTCGTCTGGGTGGATTACACCGTGCCAGTGGACGAGGTCCGGCGCGTGGCAGGCGAGATCGTCGCCAGCTGCCGCGACTGGGACAAACGCTTCTGGAACCTGCAGGTCACCGAAGCCACCGACCGCGCCGTTCAACTTCGTGTGCTGGCCACCGCGGCCGATGCGCCCAAGGCGTGGAACCTGCGCTGCGAGATCCGGGAAAAACTCCTCGATTACCTCCAAAAACACCACCCGGCCGCCCTGCCGCGTGTGCGCGCCACCATCGAGTCCGGGCCCGCCACCCCCAAACCCCTCGCCCCATCCACGGGTTCCTGAGTGAAGGCCCCGCGCCGCCCCTAAACCGGCACCGCCACGGCCCGGAAAAGCCGAACGCAAGCCGGTTCACGGCCCCGGCGGACCGGAGGCACCCTCCCCAACCGGGCCGCCGAAGCGGTCCCGTGCCCGGGCGTATCCAACCGATTGCACCGCGCACCGGCGGACTCGCGCACGGGTGCGAAACCGCCTTCCAAAGTTGGGTGGTTGGGTCCTTCTCCATTTGAGATTGACCCGGCGGTTTGTTTTGTGCCGAGATGATGGGACAGTAGGAGAATACGGTTGGGAATCGCAGCACCATGCCGAGACGCGCCACTCAGAGCGGAAACGGAGCCCGCCGCACGGCGGGCAGCAGGTACGACGCCCATCATTCCGTCCTCTCCCAGGCCTACGGTGCCCTGGCTGATCTCCGCCGTGAACTTTCCGACACCCCGGCCCTGGTGGCCGAGCGCAGCCAGTTGCTCCAGCAGTTCGCCCTCTGCACCGACGCACAGCGTGCCTGGCTGCTGCTCGAAGACTACTTCGAACGCCTCGGCCTGAGCCGCCGCGATTTCCCCGGCGACGACTGGTGGCCCCGAATGATCCAGGCCCACGCAGAGGCGCGTCTGGAACTGTTGGCGTTCCTCTTTCTCCGCGCCAAACGGTCCCTGCCGCCCGAACTCCAGCCCCACGCCGACACCGAAAGGTTCGCCCGTGCCGAGCAGGATGCCCAGGAACGCGCCCTCGTCGAGGAACTCGAAAAGTGGCTCGCCCCGCCCAAGCCCGCCCTGCTGGATCAACCCCGCGCCACCCTGCGCGTGCTCGCCACCCCCTGTCCCCACCCGGACGCACCCGGCCAGCACCAGCTCCGCATCGATTTCGCCCTCACCCGACCCCGCACCGGCGAACGTCTCCGGACCCTGACGGAAATCCTCGACCTCCACACCCGCGCCGCTCACGAGGAGGAACTCTTCTCACCGGCCGACTGGGAATTCATCACCTGGCTGGCCGAAACCTACAAACCGCGCCGGCTGGAAACAGAGGTCCTGCTCCTCTCCGGACACGACCTGCTGCATTGGCTGACACGATGGGGGCACACCGGCCGCCTGCTGGCCCCGGACGGACAACCACTCCGCTTCGAAGGACGCGTGGCAGAACTCGAACCCCACATCGAGACCCTCGGTGGCGAACCTCACCTCACCCATCGGCTCCGCGACCCCGATGGCCAGCACCATCCACTGGAGCATTTGAGCTTCTTCCCCATCCAGCCGCCCCTGGTCCTGGCCGATCATCATTTCTATCTCCTACGCAACGAGCCGCCCCCGGGCGTGCTGGCACGCTGGAACACGCGCCGCTCCGTCCCCGTGCGCAAGCTCACCCATCGCCTCCTCAACCATCTGCGCAACGCTCGAACCACCTCAACCGTCCCGTGGGACCAGCTGTTCATCCTCCACCGCGCCCAACCCCAGTTCCTGTTCGAACTCCTCGAGGACTCCATCCGACTCCAACTCCGCGCTCGCAGCGAGCGGGACGGCAGCACCTGGCTCTGGACCGGCACAGAATGGCGGCGCCTCCATCCGCCCGCCCCCGGCGACAAACTCGAGATCCTGGATGATCCACGGCTCGGTCCCGCCGTCCAGTGGCTGAAGGAGCTCGACTGGTTTTCTCCCGAGCCCGGGCTCTGGACCGGTGATCCCAACGAGAACTTCCTCAACGTGCTGGCCCGCGCCTGGCCCCGTCGCCCACAGCAAGCCGAGTACCTCGGCAATCCCGCCTTCCACCGGCTCTTTCTCCAGCCGCGACGCCTCCGGCCCCGCCTGCTCGTCCGGGGCAGCGGCATCGATTGGCTCTCCGTCTCGGCCGAATGGGAGGCCGAGGGCCTCCAACTCACCCCGGCCGATATCCAGCGCCTGGCCACCGCCACCCAACGGTTCGTCCGCCTCCCAAACGCAGGTTGGGTCGAACTGGACGTCGCCGCTGTCCAAGAGGCTCACGAAATGATGGCCGACCTCGGCATGGACAGCCTCGCCACCGCGCCGGTCAAAATCCCCCTCCAACAGGCCGCCCACTGGGGAGAGGAAGAACTGCGCCGATTCGCCGACAGCCCGCAGGCACGGGAACTGCGCGAACGCCTCCAGTCCTTCAAAGGTGTGCCCAGCCAGGAAATCCCCGTCGGCCTGCGCGCCGAGCTGCGGCCCTACCAAAAAGCCGGTTTCGATTTCCTCTGTCACCTCGCCCAGCTCAAACTCGGCGGCATCCTCGCCGATGACATGGGCCTCGGCAAAACCCTCCAAACCCTGGCCTGGCTGCTCTGGCTCAAACAACGTCACCCCCGGCAACCCAAACCTTCACTGGTCATCTGCCCGGCCTCCGTCCTCCACAACTGGCGCCGGGAAGCCGAGCGGTTCACACCCGACCTCTCGGTGCTCGTGCTCGAAAGCGGCGCCGAACGCCACAACCTGCGGCGTCAAATCCCCCAGCACGACCTCATCGTCACCAATTACGCCCTCCTGCGCCGCGACCTGGAAGCCCTGCGCAAATTCAGCTTTCGTGCCCTCGTCCTCGACGAGGCACAATTCATCAAAAACCCCGGCGCCCAGGTCACCCAGTCGGTCAAACAACTCAAGGCCGAATACCGCCTGGCCCTCACCGGCACGCCCCTCGAAAACCGCCTGCTCGACCTCTGGAGCATCGTCGACTTCATCCAGCCGGGCTACCTCGGTTCCCAGGAGCATTTCCTCCAAACCTATGAAATCACCGGCGCCTCCGAGGAGGCCGCCGTCGCCCAGCGCATCGCCCGCCGCCGCCTGGCCGCCAAACTCCGGCCCCTGCTGCTGCGCCGCCTCAAAAAACACGTCGCCCGCGACCTGCCCGACCGCATCGAACAACGCCGCGACTGTCCCCTGGGCGACGAACAACGCAAGCTTTACCTCGCCGAACTGCGGCGGAGCCGCGACCAGGTCATGCGCGCCGTCGAAACCCAGGGCCTCCAAAAAAGCAAAATGCATGTCCTGGCCGCCCTCACCCGGCTCCGCCAGATCTGTTGTCACCCGCGCCTCGTCGGCAGCGACGCCCCCAGCGGCAAGACCGAAACCCTCTTCGAACTGCTCGATCCCCTCGTCGCCGAGGGACAAAAGGTGCTGGTCTTCTCCCAGTTCGTCCAAATGCTCCAGATCCTCGAGGCCGAGTGCCGCCAGCACAACATCCCCACCTACCTGCTCACCGGCCAAACGCGCAACCGCCAGGAACTCGTCTCCGCATTCCAAAACGATGCCGAACCGGGCGTCTTCCTCCTGAGCCTCCGCGCCGCCGGAACCGGTCTCAACCTCACCAGCGCCAGCTACGTCATTCTCTACGATCCGTGGTGGAACCCGGCGGTCGAAGCCCAGGCCATTGACCGCTCCCACCGCATCGGCCAGACCCACACCGTCAACGCCTATCGCCTCATCGCCCCGGGAACCGTGGAGGAAAAAATCTGGGATCTCCAACAACGAAAGGCCCAAACCATCGCCGATGTCCTGGGCGAACAAGGCTTCGCACGAAGCCTCACCCAGGCCGACCTGGAGTACCTCTTTGCCGAAGACTGAGAAGCCGCCACCCGCAGATCACGCGCCCGCCACCTGACTGCCGGCCCGAACCCTGCCAACCGGCCTATTGAACAGCCTCCAATTCCTGCGCCGTCCAGGGTTGCGTGCGTCCGGCCGTTTCGGCCTTCACCGCCTCCACCTGCGCCGTCGTGATCGGCTCGCCCTGGTTGCCCCACGCCTGCCGGATGTACGTCAGCGCCGCCGCAAGGTCCTCCGCCGACAAAGCCGCGCCCATGGCCGGCATCGCCAGGTTCCATGTCTGCCCCTTGACCTGGATCGGACCCGTCAGACCGTGCAGCGGGATTCGAATCAGCCGCCCTGCCGGACCCAGCACGAACTCCGACCCGGCCAATGGCGGAGCCTGCCCCGGTTTCCCTTCGCCGTCCACACCGTGGCACAGCGCACACGTCGTCTCGTACACGACCCGGCCCCGCTTCAACACCGCGTCCGCCCCGGAAACCGGTTGCAGCTCGTTCACCACCGCCACAGACCCGAACGGTCGGTAAACCCGGGGATCGAACCAGCCACTGTGCCAGTCGAAGTAAAGCATCCCCCAATAGGCCAACACCGCCAGCAGCACCACCAGCCACATGGGCACCGTCACGTCCCCCGCCTGTGGCAGGGACCGCTCGTTCTCCGGCAAACGGTTGCTCGTACCCTCCCCGTTCATGGCTGTAATGACTGTGCCGCTTCCTGGCCCTGAGTTTCCCCCGCCGCAGTCCCGCCGCCCGGCGGAAAGACCACCGGCGTCTCAAACAACGACGCCGTCACCTGCAGGCTCCGCAAATACGCCACCAACGCGCGGGCCTCCGGCCGGGGCACCACCACCCAGCCGGGCCCCGGGCCGGCCCCCTCCGGCAACGCCAGCGCGTCAGCCGCTTCGCCCTCACCCTGCGGCCGTACTTCGAACAGGTACCGATACGGCGGCATCATTGAGCCGGGCGAATGAATCTGAGGATCCCAGAGATGAACCAGCAACCACTGCTCATCCGGAATGCGCGAACCCACACCCGCCAGATCAGGCCCCACCCGCACCGAGCCCAACATCACCGGACGATCCCAGAGATAATCCACCGCCACACTGCGCCGGAGGCCCCAACCACGTTCCATCTCCGGCCCCAACGGGCGCACTGTGATGACCGCCCTCGCACCGGCCGCTTCCAATTGTTTCTGCGCGGCCCCGGCCTCCGCCGGGCTCACACCATCCAGCACCTGAAACGGAAGGTTCGCCACCGCGTGCGCCACACGCGTCCGTTCCCACTGCGGTGCCACCGTCAAAATCGCCTCCACCAACTCCGTGAGGTTCGTCCCTGCATCCGTGACCGCCAGACCCACCGCCACGCCCTCCTGACGCACCTGCTGACTGTGACACGTGTAACAACCCTCCGACCGATAGACCTCGCCCCCCTGCACGGCCAGCCCCGGACGCGCCACCGGATACAACTGCCCGTCCGGAACCGTCCGCGTCTCGGTCTGCCGACCCAACTGCACCTGGGGATACAAGACCGAGCCGTACCAGGAAGCCGCCAGGCCCAGAAGCGCAATCGCAAACACCCAGCTGCCGCCTTTCATTCCGCAGCCTCCTGCAGTTTCACCGGCGCCGTGACCTGCGCCCACCAACTCCGCCAACATCCCACCCACCACCGCAGCGTCACCCCGCCCAGATTCACCACGAACAGCACCGTCCCCAACCACCACAACAAATCACCCACGGTGCTCAACCGCAACCACATCAGCGTCCGCCCCAACACCGCAACATTCGACAAAGCCGGATCCCGCCACGCCAAACCTTGCGCCACCCCCGCAGCAGCCAGTGCCAACACACCAACCGCCAGACCCGCCATCGCCAGCCGACCCTGCCAGCGACCCAGCCCCCTCCAGACCGTCAGTCGGCCTTCCCCGCCCAACCACGCGTACACACCCGCCACACCCGCCAACCCAAGAAACCCCTGGACCTGCGCCCACTGCCGCGCCGGCTCCCACCAGGTCAGCTCCAGCACACGATCCAAGCCCGGCAGGTGCAGGGCCAGCTTCCCCACCGCCGCTGCTACAAAAGCCGCGTGCGCCACGCGCAGGAACCAACCGGCAGGTTCCTCCGACAACCGGTGCGCCGCCTCCCTCACCGAATTCCGCCAGTTCAACCACGCCGCCAACCATGGCACCACACCCATTACCGTCGCCACCGTGGCAACCGCCGGCAACCACGCCGGCACCGGACTCGAAGGCAAAACACCGGTCCAGCTCACAAACACCAACAGCCCCGCATAGGTGAGGATCGCCAGATGACGACTGTACAGCGGCCGGCCTGTCACCACCGGCAACCAGCCATACATCAGGCCCAAACCCAGAAGCGTGCCCGCCACCAGGGTCGCATTCGCCTGGAACCACCCGTCTACCACCGCCAGTGTCACCCCCCGAACCGGATGCACCTCCAGCAGCACAAACGCCGTCGCCGCCGACCACGCCAGCCAGAGCACACCGGTCAGCAAAAACCAGTGCGCAGGCTCGAGAGATCGCTCCCGGCGCCCGTGCCAAGTGCCCACAAACGTCACCAGATACAGTGCGAACCCCGCCGCGTAAATCCAGACAGCGTACCGGGGCAGGCCCCAGCCGTCGTAACCGGTGAGGTCCCCCCGCAGAATGCCGATCAACGCCAACAAGGTTCCCAAATGCCAGACCTTCCCGGCAGCCATCGCCAGCGCGTGAAAAGCGACCCCACCCCGCGCCCATCGCCCCAGCCAACCCAGCACCGCCGCCAGCACCACAGGAACCACCGCACCCCAAAAGCCAACCTGGGTGGCGGCCACGCGAACCCTCCCATAGGGCAACCATGACACGTCGGCAAGAAAGCCGGGCCCGTGGAACTTGATGGAGGCAATCAATCCCAGCAGGGCGGCGGCACACCACCAGAACGCGCCACCCAATGCCCAAGTCAGCACCGGCCCCACGTCCGGCGCCCCTTCCACAGTCCGGCACGCGGCCGTTTTTTGAGAAACCTTCTCCATCGGTGTCCGCAAAACAAGAGCCGTGGCGGGCAGAGCCTCACTCGTACGGGCTGGGCTCCGCCGGCGGCGGCGGAGGCGCTTCATGAGCCTTGCGCACCCGCTCGATCAAATTGGAGCGCGCCGCCGCGGGATCCCGCCATTCCTTTTCGGCCAGCTCCAGCGCCACCGGGATGGGCAGCCGCACGACGCCCTTTTCCCGGTTGATCCAGGCCGGCGTGGTCACCGCCTGGTGGGCAACCGCCCGCACCTCGTCCCGCGCCTGGTAACGCTCGGCAATCCGACCCGCGTTCAGGTCCGGCGGAGTCACCAGCCTGCGCGTGGCGGTCACCATCACCACCACGACCCCGAGCGCGACCAACGCCGCCCCCACGTAATCCCAAAAACCGTTCCTGTGTGACGAACCGTTCATCGCTCAACCTCTCTCGGGCGCCGGCGGCGCGTCCGGCAGATCGTCCACCTGGTCCAGTTCGCCCCCGGAAATTTGCGTCGGCAGCGGATGGTACAACCCCATGGCCTCGATCAGGCGCGGATCCTTCACCGGATACGGCTCGGCCGATGCGTACCTGGCCAGATACACCTTCGTGAGCAAACCGCCCATGAACGCCCAGCAGCCGGCCGTGAGCCAGATCCACCCCAGGGGCCACCCGTCCGGATGAATCACCGGATAAATGTTGAAGCCCAGATCCACAACGTGCATCAGCCAGGCCCACACCATCAACGGCCCCATCAGCCACCACTGACTCTTGGCATCAATCCGCAACAAGGCCAGGAACGGCAGGAAGAAATGGCCGAATATGATGATCATGCCCACCCAGAACCAGCCACCGCGCTCCCGGATCACGTACCAGAAGGTTTCCTCCGGAATGTTGCCGTTCCAGATGATGAAATACTGGCTGAAATGAATGTAGGCGTAGAAGACGGTGAACGCGAAAATCAGCGTGCCCAGGAAATAGAACTGGTGATCGTGCAGCACATGCGTCAACACCCGCTGCCGGTTCAGCACCGCCGTGATGACATACACCGTCGTCAGCGTGGTCCAGACGCTGCCGGCAAAGTAATACACGCCGTACATCGTCGAAAACCACTGGTGCTGCATCGCCTTCATCCAGAGAATCGCACCCAGCGTCAGCGTCACGGCAAACACGAAAATCCCCAGCGCGGAATAGAACCGCATCCGGTGCGTGCACAACGCCTCGCCCGTCTCGTCCTGGCGCAGCGACCACTGACGCAGCCGGTGGGCAAAGAAGCCCCAGGCGGCGAAACACAACAGGGACACGAGGTAAAAGGCCGGCCGCGTCAACAACGGCCACTTGGCGTGCAGCGCATGATCCGCGTGGGGATCAGAGGTCATCCAGGCGTACAACCGGGGAGCCAGCAGCCCCACCGGAATCCACAACACCAGCAACCATGGGAACAACAGACTGGCAATGTGTTCGCACTGCCGCCGGATGGGCACCGACCACCCGGCATCGAAAAGGTGATGCACCATCACCAGAAACAGGGCGCCCAGGCCGATGCTCAACCAGAACATGAAACCCAACAGCCACGCGTGGGCGAACTCCCTGAGGTCGAGCAACGCCCCCAGCAGGGCCAGCGCCCCGCCACCGATCATGCAGAAGTCCGGAACCCGGCGCCACCGCGCCAGATCCCACGGAGGTCCCAAGGGTACCTGCTTGCCGCTCATGGTTGACGCTCCAAAGCCGTTCGCATCTCCGCGGGCAACTCCTCCGGCGTGCCCAGCCAGCTCCGCTGCAGCACCCGCACGTACGCCACGATGGCCCAGCGATCCTCCACCGGGATCTGGGCCGCGTAACCCTGCATCAGGTTCTTCCCGTGCGTGATGGTGTTGAAAATCTCGCCATCCGGCATCTCCACGATCCGCTGGTCATGCAGGTTGGCCACCACCGACATCCCGAGCTTCCGTGTCACCCCGTTGCCGTCGCCCATCGGACCGTGACACGGCGCACAGTAGATGTTGAACCGTTCCTGGCCACGGCGAAGAAAGGCCCCCGTCACCGGCATGGGATTCAACTCCACGAAATTCGTGCTCCCGGACAGGCGACCCGTGTTGACCGGGGCGTCTTCGAACGGGTAGACCGGCCCGGCCGCCGTTTGAATCGGCCCGGCCCGCCGCACCGTCCCCGGCACCGGCGGTTGCGAACTGACGCCGTTCGCAAAAAACCCGTTGGGTTGCTGCGGCCGCAGCTTCAACTGCCGGTCCATGTCCGGAAACACCTCGATGGGCGGCTTGCGCGACAGGCTGCCCCGACACCCCGCAATCCCCACGATCACGGCCACCACCAGGGCGTAGATGAGCAGGAAATAGCGCATCACTCCTCCACCACCTCGATGTTTTGACCACCCAGCGACTCCAGCAACTGCCGCACCGAGGCTTCGTCGTACTTCGGATCCCTCGCCTCGATCACCAGAAAGAACTTGTCGTGACTGGCCCCGCGCTCGATGAACCGCGGATGCTTCAACAGCGGATGATGCCAGCGCGGCAGCCGGTTCAGGATCAGCATGCCCCCCAACGCGCCGAATGCGCCGAACAGGATCGTCAACTCGTACGAGGGCGGAAAGGCCGAGAAAGGACTGAACATCGGTTTGCCCCCCACCACGATGGGATAATCGAAGGCGTTCATGAACCAGATCATCAGCATCCCGGTGGTGTAACCGGTCAGCCCGCCGAAGAAGGCAAACCAGCCCACCTTGGAGTTTTTCAACCCCATCGCGTGGTCCATGCCGTGCACCGGGAACGGCGTGTACACGTCCCAGCGCGTGTAACCCGCGTCACGAACCTTCTCCGCCGCGTGCATCAGATCGGCCGGCGTGGGAAACTCGGCCAGAATCCCGAACACGTTGACCGAACCGTTCATCCGTGTCCACCTCCGTGCGGTTTGGCGCCGCCCAGCGGATGATGCGGATCCGCCTGGGGCGTCACTCCCTTGACCTCCGAAATGGCAATCATCGGCAAAAACCGCATGAACAGCAGGAACATCGTGAAGAACAGGCCGAACGTCCCGAGGAAGGTCGCCACGTCCACCCAGGTGGGCATGTAATAACCCCAGTTGGCCGGCAGAAACTCGCGATGCAGCGAAATGACGATGATCACAAACCGTTCAAACCACATGCCGATGTTCACCAGGATCGAAAGGATGAACACCAGCCACAGGTTCTGCCGCACGCTGCGGAACCAGAACAACTGGGGAACCGCCACGTTGCAGAACAACATCAGCCAGTAACCCCACCAGTACGGACCCAGTGCACGGTTCATGAACGCGAACCGCTCGAAGGGACTGCCACTGTACCACGCGATGAAAAACTCCATCCCGTAGGCGTACCCCACGATGCTGCCGGTGGCCAGCGTCACCTTGCACATCACGTCGATGTGCCGCATCGTGATGATGTCCTCCAGGTGACAGAGCTTCCGCAGCGGGATCAGCAGGGTCAGCACCATGCCGAACCCGGAGAAGATCGCCCCGGCCACGAAATAGGGCGGGAAGATCGTCGTGTGCCAGCCCGGCAGCTGCGAGACCGCAAAGTCCAGTGACACGATGGAGTGAACCGACAACACCAGCGGCGTGCTGAGGCCGGCCAGGATGAGGTAGGCCTTCTCGTAATTCGTCCAGTGCCGGTTGGCACCCGTCCAGCCCAGGGCGAAAAACCCGTAGAGGATCTGCCGCAGCTTGGTCCGGGCCCGGTCCCGCATCACCGCCAGATCGGGGATCAACCCCATGTACCAGAACAGGACCGAGACCGTGAAATAGGTCGAAACCGCGAACACGTCCCACATCAGCGGCGACCGGAACTGCGGCCAGATCCCGTTGGAGTTGGGGATCGGGAACAGGAACCAGTCGAACCACACCCGTCCCACGTGCACGGCAGGATAGATGCCGGCGCACATCACCGCGAAGATGGTCATGGCCTCGGCCGCGCGGTTCACCGCCGTCCGCCACCGCTGCCGCAACAGAAACAGGATCGCCGAGATCAACGTCCCGGCGTGGCCGATGCCGATCCACCAGACGAAGTTGATGATGTCCCACCCCCACATGGTGGGGTGATGATTGCCCCAGACCCCCACCCCGGTGCTGATCTGGTAGGCCAGCATGGCCACCAGCACCAGGAACATCAGGAAACTCGGTATGAACGCCAGCCACCACCAGACCGGCGCCTCCCCTTCCGCAATCCCGGCAATGTGATCCGAGATCCAGCCCAGGCTGCGCTGGTTCAACACCAGCGGCGGCCGTTCCAGTTCCTTCGGCACCGGCGGGGGGGTCATGGAAATCGCTACCTCGGACATGGCACTGACTCTACCCGGTTCAATGTTCGGCCGGCGCGGCGGCACCGTGCCCGGGCTCCTGCCCGCCACCCGCACCGTGTCCCTCCCCGAACGGATCGCCCGACCGAACCGTGTACTCCGCCAGCGTAAACGGAATCTCCCGGTAATCCGGCATGGCCGGATTCGGATTGCGAATCCGTGCCAGATAGGTCGTTCGGGGTTTGGTCAGCAGAAATTCCAGCACGCTGTAATCGCGGGACTGCCGTTTCAGCCGGGATACCCGGCTGTCGGGATCGGCAATGTTGCCAAACACGATGGCACCGGCCGGACAGGCCTGGGCACAGGCGGTGGTGAACGTTCCGTCCGGCACGACCACGTCGCCCGAGTCCCGGGCCTGCACCTTGCGCTGGATCTTGGCCTGCTCGATCCGCTGGATGCAGAAGGTGCATTTCTCCATCACCCCGCGCATCCGGACCGTCACGTCCGGGTTCTTCACCATCTTGACCAGCTCCAGCTCCTCCTGCGGGCGACGGGCAAAAGGTCCCTTGTACAGGCCGTCCAGCGGGCGCTTGTTGTAGTCGAAGAAATTGAACCGCCGCACCTTGTACGGACAGTTGTTGGAGCAGTAGCGCGTGCCCACGCAACGGTTGTACACCATCACGTTCAACCCCTCGTGATCGTGGACCGTGGCGTTGACCGGACAGACGTTCTCGCACGGCGCAGCCTCGCAGTGCTGGCAGAGCATCGGCTGCATCACCACCTGCACATCCTCGATCCACGACTCGCGCCACTGCTTCTCCTCGCGGTTCCAGACCCGCTTGTCGCCCTGCCGAGCCGGATCGCTCGCGTAGTAACGGTCAATCCGCATCCAGTGCATCTCTCGACCGCGCCGGACCTGATCCTTGCCCACGATCGGGATGTTGTTCTCGCTCTGACAGGCAATCACACAGGCCGAGCATCCCACACAGGCGTTCAAATCAATGGACATCCCCCACTGATGCAGCGCCTTCTGTTTCTCCCGGTCCAACGGGTTGGGATACAGCGGCGCCACCACCGGCGGCTCGTGCAGGTTCAGCCGCTTGACGAAATCCGGGTGCTTCCGGAACTGCTCCAGATTCGCCTCGCGGATGATGGCTCGGCCCTCCATGGACCAGTGGTCCTGCGTACAGGCGATCACATGGCGCCGGCCCGTGCCCCTGACCGTGGCGCCCACGGCCACGTGCGGCGCGGCCGATGTCCGCACCGTGTAGGCATTGAAACCCACGCGGCGGCCCACCCGCCCGGCCCGCTCCCGGCCGTACCCCAGCGCCAGCGCCACCACATGATCCGCCATGCCCGGCTGGACCCAGGCCGGGCCCGTCACCATCCGATCGCCGATCCGCACCTCCACCAGCTCGCTGTTGGCCACGCCCAGCGCCTCGGCGGTGCGCCGGCTCATCAACACGACGTTTTCCCAGGTGATCTTGGTGATCGGATCCGGCAACTCCTGCAGCCAGCCGTTGTTCGCATACCGGCCGTCATCCACACTGTGGTCCCTATGCCAGATCACCTCCAGCCGGTCCGGCCCGGGCCGCGAAATCGACAACGCCTTCACGGCCTCACGCACCTCCGATTCCTGCAAGGGCAACCGACCCAGCCCGGCCGCCGGCCCATTGCGGAAACCGTCGTGAAGGAAGAACTTCCACTCCTCCTCGAAATTTGCCGGCTTCTCCCGCTGCCGGAACGTCTCGCGGACGATTTCGTAAGGTTGCCAGACGGTACGTCCGGCCAGCCGGGCCAGAAACTCCAGCTCCGTCAACCCGCCGAACAACGGCTGGATCATCGGCTGCACCGGCAGGTAGGCGCCGTCGCTGGTCAACACGTCCCCCCAGCTCTCAAGAAAGTGCGCCAACGGAAAGTGCCAGTGACAGTGGGGAAAGGTCTCGTCCTCGTAATACCCGAGCCGCACCACCGTGCGGGCCTTCTGCTGCGCCTCGGCCCAGTTCAAATCCGCGGGCGCGGTGTAAACCGGATTGGCACCCAGAATGACCAGCGTGTCCACCCGACCGGCCCGCAGGGCCGCCGCCAGTTCCGCCAAACCGTCCGTCCCGGCCGCTTCCTCGGCCGGCACCAGCTCCACCGTCTGGCCCACCGAACCCAGCACGTGGTTGATCGCGTGCGCCAGCAAATGCACGGCCAACGGTTGGCGATGCCCCGCCAACACCAGCACCTGGCCACGATGCGCCACCAGGTCCCTGGCGCACTCGTCCAGCCATTCGGTCCACAGTCCCTCCGTGGACACCTCCGGCAGACCACCCACCCCGCAGCGCCGGGCCAGATACACGGCGGCGGCAGCCACCTGCGAGGCGGGCAGCCGCAGCCGGTGATCGGCCTGCGCACCCGTGAGCGTCAGCAGGGCCTCCAGCACGTACAACCGGCTGATCTCGTCCGAGGGCTGTTCCAACCGCCGGCTCTGGGCAAAACGCCGGATGTGTTGGAAAGCGTCATCCTCCGTGCCGAGGAAATCACAGTCCAACGACACCACCACCCGGGCACGATCGAACCGAAACCTCGGCTGCACAGGCCGGCCGTAAGCCCGTGACGCCGCACGGCGATGCACCGCCAGATCCAACGGGTCGTGCTCGTACCACGCCGCCTCCGGCAACCGCTCCATCAACTCCCGCCGCAGCCGCGCCCGGGACGGCGACGTGCCCGGCTCGGCCAGAATCGCCAGACCCCGACCCCGCTGCGCTGCCAGTTGCCCGGACAACTCGGTCAAAAAGTCCAGACCCATCTGGCGGGGGACGGTCTGACCGTCGCGGGTCACCCGCCTGGCGCGGTCGGGATCATACAGGCTCAGGATGGATGCCTGCGCCCAACGGTCCGTGCCACCGTTGCCATCGGGATACCGATCGTTGCCCTCGATCTTGATGGGCCGGCCCTCGTGAACCTTCACCACCAGCGGAATGGCGCCCGTCCGGGTCGGCATCGCCGAGGCATAGAACTCCGGCCGGCCGTGAACATAACCCTCCGGCTGCTGCGCAAACGGCATCAGCCGTTCTTCCGGCCGCCGGCACCCGGTCGAACCCAGGCCCACCCCCGCCAGCAACAGAGAAGCCGACATCAGCCGCACGAACTCGCGCCGCGACAACGCGTCCGGCTCCTCCAAAACCGACTCGGGAAACTCTCGTTCCAGCCACTGGCCCGACTCGGCACTGCCCGACCACTGGTCGGGGCTCCGCCAGTACCGGCGACCGAACTCGGGTCCAGGAGCGGGCGTCTGCTGCGTCTTCATCGGTGACAAGCGGAACAATTCTGCAGGGACTCCACCCGCCAGTGCTCCACCATACGGCGCCCCTGCGCCTGTTGTTGGCGGGCATGCTCGGCCGGATCCTCACTCCACCGCCAGCCCAGATCCGTGATCTTGTCCAGCGGCCGGATGAACGAGGCCGGATCCCGATGGCAATCCAGACAAAACGACATGCTCAGCGGCTTGGCGTGGTAAACCTCATCCATCTGATCAATCCGCCCGTGGCATTCCACACAACTGATCCCGCGGTTCACATGGACCGCGTGATTGAAATACACGTAGTCGGGCACCTTGTGCACCTGCACCCACGCGATGGGACGGCCCGTGGCCACGCTCTCCCGCACCAGCGCCAGCCGCGGATCGTCCTTCAGCACCTGGTTGTGACAATTCATGCAGGTGCTGCTGGCGGGAATGTTCGAAAACCACGACCGCTCCACATCACTGTGGCAGTACCGGCAGTCCAACCCCAACTGGTCCACATGCACCTTGTGGGAGAACGCCACCGGCTGCAGCGGTTGATACCCCACACGCGTGTACTTCGGCGTGAAGTAATACCAAACCCCCGCCACCACGCCGCCCCCGACCAGCAACGCGCCGGCCACGATCATCAGCGGCAGCCGATTTGTCCACTTTGGAAAAACGGCCGACATTTCCTCAAGCCCGTGCTCTCACGAGCGTTCTCAATCTCCCTTGTGAACCACACACCCGAGAAGAACCTTCCCGGAACCCGGAGCACCGGCAGCACCGGCAGCACCGCACCTGCCAGAGTTCCAACAGGGTGATCATCCATCCCCCGGCAAGCGAGCCGAGCGCCCCGAAAATCGTGGGCCAGACGTTATCCAACCTGCAAAAGTCCCCGCAAGCAAAAAACCGCTAAAAATTGTGCAATTCACGAGAAGCCCAAGTTGATGCCATTGCCCCAACCTTCGTCAAAACCGGGTCCCGCGCCGGTCGCAACCCGTTCCCCGCCAAAATACATTCACCCCCCGTTGCGCTCGCAAAAGCGCGCTGTCCCGCACAACCTCGTCGCCCGCGCCATTTGCTCCGGGCCAACCGGCCTCATATGTCCCTTCGGCCTGCTGGGGCAGCAACCCGCTTCTTCCGCCCCGCCCACTGTGCCGTTCTGCAGCGCCGCCATCACGGTTCTCGGGACTGTCCGCGTCGTGTTGACGGGGCACCGGGTACCTTCCTTCCACCTCCATCTCGGCCGCCGGCCCCCGCTGATCAGCCTCATGGACGGGTCGTGCCTCGGAGAAAACGAGCGCCCCGCCCACCCACAGGACCGCACCCACCGGCTGCCATTGCCGCGAATAGTCGGCTCGCGCCTCGAAAGGCGCTATCCCCCGACCAGCCCCGGGACGATTCCATCGCTGGGGACGTGAAGCAGAGCGGGATGGCCGCATTCAAAACGAAACCCTTTCGCAATACCGCTTCCGCACCAACGCAGACATCGGTCCAAGCCACCGTGGCCTCCAACCAGGTCACCGAATTGAGCTCCGGCAACGCACCGCTCCCGACGGACATCCCCGACCCGGAAGAGAACCTCGCTCTGATCGTGGTCATCAAATTCGCCGACCTGAACGGCAATGGTGACTGGGACGGCGGCGAGTTCGATGTCCACGGGGTCGCCATCATGGTCGAAGGCGGCCCGACGGGCGGACAGCACTACGTGACCGGGCCGGGACTTTTCTTCGGATCCGCCGGTGTCACCGTCTGCGCGGTCGATCCCGGACAACACCCCTTTGAGGAAGTCGTGCCCTCCTTGTGGACCCCAACCAAGCCGACCCGCGTTGTGGTGAACGTGGTCTCGGGTGACATGGCCTTCGTGTTCTTCGGCAAACGTCCGCCCATGGATTGGGGCGATACGCGGCAGTTCCTCGATCCTCTCGAGTCGCCGCAGAACCTCAAGTGGCTGCCTGCCGGCTATCCCGTCACCCGCGTGGTCAACGGCGCGTTCCGTGTCGTGGATCCGGCAACCCGCCTCGGACCAGCCATCGACGAGGACCCAACGGCCAACCCTCAGGTCTCGCGAACGCCGATGACTTGAACAACCTGCCGGACGAAGACGGCGTCATGTGGTTCGGCGCCACGAGACCGCCCGCCAGCATGCCCGATCAGCCGTTCGCCGTCGATCAGCGACGCCTGCCCATCCTGCCGCACGACGTCCATTACCTGCGGGCCCTCAACACCAAGACCGCTCAGCTCCGCGTCTGGATCGATTTTCACCGCGACGGCAGTTGGGACGACCCGCTCGATCCCGATGACGATGCCGAAGACGTGTTCCGGCCGAACACCGATCCCAACGATCCGCAGGACGATGGATTGGCCGGCGCGCTGCCGACCGGCACGGACTGGCCGGACCTGGCGTTTGTCGTTCCGGCCGACCCCGCCAACGGCCTCACCTTCGCGCGTCCGCTTCAGCACGAAATCCACCCCAGGTCCCACTGGCCGCGCGCCCGATGGCGAGGCCGAGGCTTACCTGGTCTGGATCGGCGAACCGACCGACTTCAGCGATGCACCGGCGCCCTATCCAACCCTGCGGTGCGACGACGGCGCGGAGCACACGGCCTCGTTGTTCTGGATGGGCGGGCCTCCCGATGGCAAAGGCGACGGCCAGCCGGGCCCCAAGGCGCTCGGCGATGACAGCGAGCTATCGCCGGGACTGCGCGATGACGAAGACGGCGTGGCGATGCCGGCCCCCTGGGCGCCGGGCGGTCACGCGCGTTTGCAGGTGATCGTGCATACCGGCTCCGACCTGGTCACCGCGCGGCCGGATGCGGGGGCGGATTTCGACCGGGACAGCGATTGGGCCGATCCGGAGGAACGCATCTTCGATCACCTCGAAGCCTGTCAGGGCACGAACGTGCTGAGCGCCGCGATTCCGCCGGGCGCCGCCGTTGGCAAGACCTGCGTGCGGTTCCGGCTCAGCGCGGACGGCGTGGACCGACTCACGGGCCCCGGCAGCCCGGGCGAGGTCGAAGATTACGCCGTCGAGATCGAGCCCGTACGCAGCCACGCTCAGCGCCCGGCTCTCGGGCGACGGCTCGGAAATCGAACGCTCGATCGGGGCGGTCTGGACGGCTGGCGGCTGGAGCAAGCGCCCGCGGTGACCGGTCCGTGGACCGAGGTCATGGCCCTGCCGCTGCTTGCGCCCGGACAACAGGGCTTGCTCCCATTTCCTCGTCCCGACGGACCGACTTTCCGGCGTTTGGTGCGCCCGTAAAAAAAAAAAAGCGCTGCTGCCTCGGGAGGACGTCCCGACCACCTCCGAGGAGGAACCGGACGCGTACCCTCCGCGCGCGACGCCCGCCGTGGAGAGCCGGCCGGAGCAGGGCCGCGCACAATCCGGCGCCGGGCGGTCCCGCTTCCACCCGCCCCCTTCGAACCGCGGCTCCTCCCGCCAGGTCGCGTGCGCCGCCTCCGAGCAGCGAACCAGCAGCACGGGCGCGCTACGCATGGTCCACCGGGACCCGGCCTCTCTGAGGCGAGAAACAGACCCGGGTATTCTCCGGTGGGCTCAGCAAGTGTCCCTCGCTGGATTCTCCGTCCTCCGGCAGTTCGTTGGCTGGCGACAACTGCCAGAGAACGGCATCTGCGGCTCCGCGCATCGCAAGGCGCACAACGTCGGCTCCGCAAACGGCGGAAACGCCCCGGCCAGAAACACCGGCCGACCCATAGAAGCCCGGTACCACGCATGGGCACGCCCGGGGTGAATCCCTTCTTCGGCGGTAAAGAGGCTCCCGCAACATGCTTCACTCGAGGCAGGCAACCCGGCCACCCCATCCCACCCAGACCGGCCGCAACCCGCCCCCATCCCCCGGCGCTCCAACCCGCGGCCGCCACAAACCCTTCACGAGCCATCCCGGATGCGGTCCCCGCCGAAACCTCGGAGCCCCCGGGCACGGCCTGAGGCGGTGCAGCCGCCGATCCCTCGAGGGCATGCCGTCCGCGCTCCGGGCAGTCGGGGCTCCCCGTGCCCTCATCCCGTCCGCGATTCACCCCCTGTTCCTGTCCTACCGATCCACGGGAGTTCCCGCGTCCCTGCCGACCCGACTCACTGCCGCCCTCGTTTCCCCCCGGCGATGGGCCGTCCGGCGGGAGAATCCGCCAGGCGCCCCGGCGGATCTGACATCAGCTTGGCATATCGAGTTTGTTAGTTATCCTTGATGCGACGACTGTCGAGCATCCCATCCATCCCAACCAGGAGGTCACACATGAAATCGATCCTGTCGGCAGGAATGCTGGCATTCGCCCTGGCCACGGCCCAGGGTGCGTTGTTCGAGTTCTCCATCACGTTGGATGCCAACCAAGCCGGCGGCGGCGGCCGAACCGGATCGGGGTCCGGCACCCTGACGCTGGACGACCAGCTCCACACGCTGACCTTCAACAACATCGTATGGGGCGGTCTCTCCTCGCCGTCCACCCTCGCCCACATCCACGGCCCGGCCGCCCCGGGCCAAAATGCGGGAGTGATCTACGGACTGGCTCCCACCTATACCCAGCTCGGTGGAACTTCCGGAACCATCAGTGGGACCCTCAATCTCGTGGATGGCCAGGCCGGATTCAGCCTTGCCCAGCAGCTCAACCAACTTCATTCCGGCCTCTGGTACATCAACATTCACAGCGAGGCCTTCCCCGGTGGAGAGATCCGGGGCCAGATCGTGCCCGAGCCTTCTCTGCTCGCCCTGATGGGACTGGGAATGAGTGGCTGGTGGGCTGCACGTCGCCGGACCCGGTAAATGCACAGCACCTCATCAGGCCCGTGGTCTTGTCGCCCGGTCCCACCGAAGGCTTAGCAAACCGACATACGCCTTGCGAGACGGGCGGGTGTTTCCCGCCGGGCGATCGTTTGAAGCGGGAATGCGCGTTTTCATCCCGGCCCGGGGTCGGGCAGGTCTGAAATCGGACGCTGGAGGTCGGCCTGCACCTCTTCGGCCGTGCGGGGATCAACCGGTCGTCAGATCGGTTTTCGGCCTCTTCCCCCTGCACGGCCGGGCGCGGCACCAGGACCCAGGTCCGCCTCCCCCAACGGGCACATCCCCCCGTGGCGATGAGCAGGGCACGCCCTTCAAAAGGCCACCGCATGGCAAGGCAGACCCCGAAGAAGGGGCCCGCCCCTCGAAGGCGCGCGTGGCGCAGGAAGAGCGTTCAGTGTGACGAGGCAGGAGCGGCTGAGGGCAGGATGCATTTCATCGGCCTGCCCTTCAGTTCGGCGATCCCGGTTCGGCGGCCGGCTCCCACGCAGCCATGCACGAAGGGCGCCTCCCGGGCACAAAGCGAAAAGGCCGCCCCGCACAAAAACGCCGGGGCGGCCCAAAGATGGGAGGAAAACCCGGTTAGCGCTTGGAGAACTGGAACCGTTTGCGCGCGCCGGGTTGACCGTACTTCTTGCGTTCCTTCTCGCGCGCATCGCGCGTGAGCAGGCCCTCGGCACGCAGGACCGGCCGCAGATTCGGATCCATCTTCAGCAACGCCCGCGCAATGCCCAGCCGGACCGCGCCGGCCTGGCCGGACAACCCGCCACCTTGCACATTGACCCGGACATCAAACTTGTCCTTCAAGCCCGTGGTTACCAGCGCCTGCAGCGCATGAACCCGTAATGCCTCCAGCGGAAAGTAGTTCTCGAAAGGCCGCCCGTTGATGAGAATGCGACCCGTGCCCGGCAACAGCCGGACCCGGGCGACCGCCGTCTTCCTCCGGCCCGTGCCCCAGTAAACCTCCGGCTGCTGTCCGATCCGCGTTTGCTGGCTCTCCTGCACCGTCTCACTCATAGGCTTGCTGATGGATGATTCCTCTTGTTCGGGAACACGTGGTACTCAGGGTCACTCAGCGCGACAGGGTAATCGGCTCGGGCCGCTGCGCGGCATGCGGATGGACACTGCCCCGGTACACCTTCAGCTTGCGAAACAGGGCCCGACCCAGGCGGTTCTTGGGCAGCATCCCCTTCACGGCATGCTCGATCAAAAACTCCGGCCGACGCGCCCGCATCTCCGCCACCGTGCGGTACTTCTCGCCACCCTTCCAACCGGAGTAGCTCATGTAGGTCTTCTGGGTCTCCTTCTTGCCCGTCAGAACCACCTTCTCCGCGTTGATCACAATGACAAAATCGCCGGTGTCCAGATGCGGCGTGTAGATCGGCTTGTTCTTGCCGCGCAGCAGGTTCGCCACCTCGGCGGCCAGCCGACCCAGCACCTGCCCGGCCGCGTCCACCACATACCACTTGCGCGTGTCCGGATTGACCTTTGGCAAATACGTCTTCATGCAAAAACCTTCGCTAAACAGGCCCCACACACTAGCAAATCGCACCAACCCGTCAACAGCCATTTGCACGGTGCACCCGCCCCGGCCGGGATCGGAACGGCGGCGCGCAGGCACCCTGCCCGCCGGAAAAGATCGTTGACACCGGCAGGCGTCCCCGGCAGGATTCAAACGATCGTTTGAAATGAACGTTTGATCATGTCCGCACAGCGCCCCAGCCGGGACACCCGCACCGCCATCCTCGACGCGGCCGAGGCCGTGTTCGCCGAGGTGGGCTTCGCCCGGGCCTCCATCCGCCGGATCATCCGTCGCGCCGGCGTCAATCTGGCGGCCGTGCACTACCATTTCGGCTCCAAGGAGGGGCTCGTCGATGCCGTCATCCAGAGACGCGTGGCCCCCGTCAACGCGCGTCGGCTCGAACTGCTCGCCACCCTGGAACGGGCCCACCCCCGCGGACGACTCCCCCTGAAGCCCGTGTTGGACGCCTTTTTGAGACCCATGCACGAGGCTCACGAGGGAGGGCAGGTCCCCGACCGGCTCCGACGCTTGTACGGCCGGCTGATCGCCGAGGCCGATGAATCGTGGAGCGGCCTGTTGGAACGGCAGTTCGGCACCGTCCTGCGCCGGTTCACCTCGGCTCTGGCCCGCGCGCTCCCCGGGGTTCCCGAGCCGGTGCTGGTTCAACGTCTGTTCTACACGATCGGCGCCGCCGCCCACGGCCTTTTCAAACCGCCGGGGTTCCGGGCCCTGGCCCGCAACCTGCCCGGGGCGGACGCCGGGTTCGAGGATCTCCTGAACTACGCGGCCGCCGGTCTGCGCGCCCCGGCGGCCCGCACCGCAGGCCGCCGGGAAAAACGGACTGCCCCATGATCCGGCAAGTTGCATGGCTGGCTGTCGCGTCGTTGTGCGTCTCCTGCGTCACGCCGCCCCCGCGTGTAGCCGTCCCCGACCTTCCGCTGCCGGCGCACTGGGCTGCATCCGCCCGGGCCGGTCGGGTCGAAGAGGGCGCATGGTGGGAAACGCTGGGCGGACCGGAATTGGGGTCACTGGTTTCCGAGACCCTGGCGTTCAACCGGGACCTGCGACAGGCGGCGGCACGGGTCGAGGCCGCCGCCGCCCAGGCCCGGATCGCCGGGGCCCCGTTCCACCCACAGTGGACCCTGAGCGGTGACGTCGCCCGCCGGCAACAGGTGTTCGTCGGCCTGCCCATCCCGGGTCGGGAAAACGAGCCGCTGGGGTCGCGATCCACCTCGTACGGTGTGTCGCTCAATGTCAGTTGGGAGCTGGACCTGTGGAGTCGCATCCGGGCCGGGCAACGGGCGGCCCTGGCCGAATGGCAGGCCGCCGATGCCCTCTACCGCGCGGCCCAACAGTCCCTGGCCGCGCAAACCGCACGGGCCTGGGTGGCGCTGCTGACCGCCCGGCGTCAGTGTGACCTGGCCCGTGCCATGCGCGACAACCTGGCACGAACCGCCGAACGAATCGGCGCGCGCCATCGCCGGGGAATCCGCACGGCCCTGGAGCATCAGATGGCCCGGCAGAACCTCGCAGCGGCGGAGGCCCTCCTTGCCGCACGCGAACGCGAACGCGACGCCGCACTACGGCAACTGGAGATCCTGCTGGGCCGGTACCCTGCCGGCGCACTGAGCATGGAGGGGCCGCTCCCCGTGCTCACGAACGAAGTGCCGGCCGGACTCCCTTCCGAACTGCTCGAACGCCGTCCTGACCTGGTGGCGGCGGAGCGCCAACTGGCCGCCCGTTTGGAACGGGTGCAGGAGGCCAGGCGGGCCCTCTGGCCGCAGATCAGCCTCACCGCCGCCGGCGGCCGCACCAGCAATCAACTGGAGGACCTTCTGGACAACCGGTTCGACGTCTGGTCATTGGCCGGACACCTGGCCCAGCCGCTCCTGCAGGGCGGTCGGCTACGGGCCAACGTGCGCCTGGCAGAGGCACAGGCACGTGAGGCACTCGAAAACTATGCCTCGGTCCTGCTGCGGGCCTTTGCCGAGGTGGAAACCGCCCTGGTGTCGGAGCAACGACTTCGCGAACGGGAAGCCGCACTCGAACGTTCGCTCGAGCATGCCCGGGCCGCCCACCGCCTGGCGGAGCGGCGTTACCAGTCCGGCCTGGTGGATCTCCTCACCCTGTTGGAGGCTCAACGGGCCGTTTTTCAGGCGGAAAGCGATCTGCTCCAAGTTCGGCGGCAACGCTTGGAAAACCGCGTGGATCTCCACCTGGCCCTGGGGGGCGGATTCGAACGGCCCCCGGACAATTGGGCCGCACACAGCATCTCCGGACCCTGACATGCAAGCCATGCGCAGAACCCTGCTCTCTCTGGCCATCCTCGCAACGGGCCTCCTTCTGACAGCATTGCTGGTCCTGCTGCGGCCCGAGCCGGAGGTGGCCCCGCCTGAGGTTTCCCTCCCCCTGGTCCGCGTGATGAAGCTGACCCCGACGCAACATCGGTTCGTGGTCGAAAGTCAGGGCACGGTCACGCCGCGCACAGAAATGGATCTGGTGGCCGAGGTGGCCGGTCGGGTCGTGCACGTCGCACCCGCTTTCCGCCCCGGCGGGTTGTTCCGCAAGGGCGATTTGCTCGTGGCCTTGGAGTCCACGGACTACGAACTGGCGGTGACCCGGGCCCGCGCGGCGCTGGTCCAGGCGGAAAGCAATCTTCTGCGCGAGGAAGCCGAGGCACGCGTGGCTCGTGAGGAATGGGAGGAAAACGGGCTCGGCCCGCCCCACCCGCTGGCATTGCGGGAGCCGCAACTGGCCCAGGCACGGGCCGCAGTCGAATCGGCCCGGGCGACCCTCCTGCAGGCGCAGCACGACCTGGAGCGATGCCGGGTGACCGCGCCGTTCGACGGCCGGGTGCTGGCGCAGCGGGTGGACCTGGGCCAGTTCATCAGCCGGGGACAGGTCCTGGGGCGGATTCACGCCCTTGACTGCGCCGAGGTCAGGGTCCCTCTGGCCCTGGATGACCTGGCCTTCCTGGACCTGCCCCTCGCCCTTGCGGAGACCAACGGCGACGCAGCAGGCCCGGAGGTTGCCCTCACCGCACGCATCGGCGGCCGCGACTGCACCTGGCACGGTCGCATTGCCCGCACGGAGGGCGAGGTGGACCTCCGCACCCGGATGCTGCACGCCGTCGCCCGGGTGGAACGCCCGTACGAGGCGCGCAACGGTCAACCCCCGCTGGTCGTGGGGTTGTTCGTTCATGCGGCCATTCAGGGACGAACCGTTTCCAACGTGTACGTGGCGCCGCGGAAGGCCTTCCGCCACGACCGGGAGCTCATGGTGGTGGACGCGGACAACCACCTCCGGCTCCGGATGGTGGAGATCCTGCGGCGGGAGCGGGACCGGGTGATCTTTCGCGGCGGACTGGGACCGGCCGAGCGCATCTGCATCACGCCGCTGGACGTGGCAACCGACGGCATGCAGGTCAGGATACTGGCAGAGACGGAGGGGGACACCGTGTCCATGCCTGCAGCCGCCACAGAACCCGCACGACCATGAACCGTGGAGGCGTCATCGCGTGGTTTGCCCGCAACGGAGTGGCGGCCAACCTGCTGCTGCTGGTCATCGTGGTCGGCGGGTTGCTCTCCCTGGGGCGGATCCGCAAGGAGATTTTCCCGGAGTTTTCGTCCGACATGATCACCGTGTCGGTGGTGTACCGCGGGGCTTCACCCGAGGAGGTGGAGGAAGCCGTGTGCGTGCGGATCGAGGAGGCGCTGCAGGGGCTGGAAGGCATCAAACGGATCCGATCGGTCGCCAATGAAAACGTGGGGACCGTGGTGGTGGAGCTGCGCCCGGGCACCGACACGCAGCGCCTGCTCAACGACATCAAGGCCCGCGTGGACGCCATTGAGACCTTCCCGGCCGAGACCGAGAAACCGGTCGTGCGGGAGGTCCTGCTCCGCGCCCAGGTCATCAACGTGGCCGTTTCCGGCGATGCCGACGAACACACCCTGCGGCGCGTGGCCGAGCAGGTCCGGGACGAACTCTCGGCCGAACCGGGCATTTCCCAGGTCGAACTGGCCGTCGCCCGTCCGTACGAGATCTCCATCGAGGTCTCCGAGGAAACCCTGCGTCGTTACGGCCTCACCTTCGACGAGGTGGCCCTAGCGGTGCGACGTTCGTCGCTGGACCTGCCGGGGGGTTCGGTCAAGACCGATGCCGGCGAGTTCCTCCTCCGCGTGAAAGGGCAGGCCTATCGCGCGCCCGACTTCGAAAAACTCCCGCTCCGAACCCTGCCGGATGGGTCGCGCCTCTTGTTGGGCGAGGTCGCCCGTGTGGTGGACGGATTCGAGGACACCGCGCGCCATGCACGTTTCAACGGCAAACCCGGGGTGGTGGTGGTGGTGTACCGGACCGGCGACGAAAACGCGCTCGAAATCAGTCGGAAGGTCAAGGAGTACGTGGCGCGCGCCCGGGCCCGCATGCCGGCCGGAATCCGGCTCACCACCTACATGGACTACGCCCAGTACCTGCAGAGCCGCCTGGACCTGTTGCTCCGCAACGCACGCATGGGTTTCGTGCTGGTGTTCCTGGTGCTGGCGCTCTTCCTCCGTCTCCGCCTTGCCCTCTGGGTGGCCCTGGGCATCCCCGTCTCCTTCCTCGGCACCCTCTGGCTCATGCCGGCGCTGGATGTGTCCATCAGCATGATCTCCCTGTTCGCTTTCCTCCTGGTGCTGGGCATCGTGGTAGACGACGCCATCGTGGTGGGCGAAAACATTCACACCCATTACCAGAGGGGCAAACCCGGGCTGCGCGCCGCCATTGACGGCGCCACCGAAATCAGCAAACCGGTCATCTTCGCCGTGCTCACCACCGTGGCGGCCTTTCTCCCGTTGCTCTTCGTGGAGGGAAACACCGGCAAGATCATGCGCAACATCCCGCTGATCGTCATCCCCACGCTGATCTTTTCCCTGCTGGAGTGCCTTTTTTGCGTCCCGAATCATCTGAGTCACTTCCGCACCGGCGCGGAAGCCGCCGGCGGTTGGCACCCGTTCCGGCGGTTGCAGCGCGCTTTTGCCGACGGATTGGACCGGTTCATCCGCGACGTCTACACCCCGGCGCTGCACTGGAGCCTGCAGCATCGCTACGAGGTCCTGGCCGGCGCGGTCGCCACACTCCTGCTGGCGGTCGGCCTGGTGGCCGGCGGGATCGTGCGGTTCCAGTTCTTCCCGCCCGTGGAAGGGGATGACATTGCCGCATTCGTCACCATGCCCGAAGGCGCGCCGCCGGAGATGGTCGAGCAAGCTGTCCGCAGGATCGAACAAGCCGCCGAACAACTCCGGGCCGAATACGCCCATGTCCGCACCACCGATGGAGGCCCGTTGTTCCGTCACATCCTCACCTCGCTCGGGGATCAGCCGTACCGGACCGCCATCAGCCGCAACGGGGGCAGACCGGGCGGCGACTTCGCCCGCCCCAACATGGGTGAAGTGCACATCCAACTGGCTCCGTCGGAAAGCCGAAACGTGACCTCGGCCGAGCTGGTCAGGCGCTGGCGGGAACTGGCGGGCGACATCCCCGGTGCGGTCGAGCTGGTCTTCACCTCGGCCCTTTTCACCACCGGCGAGGCCATCAACATCCAGCTGGCCGGACCCAACGTGGAACACCTGCGCATGGCGGCCAGCGAATTGAAAGCCGCCCTGGCCCGATACGACGGCGTGCTGGACATTGCCGATTCCCATCGGGCCGGCAAACCGGAGATCCGCCTCACGATCAAACCGGCAGCCGAAGCCCTGGGTCTCACCCTCCAAGATCTGGCGCGGCAGGTGCGCCAGGCCTTTTACGGAGAGGAAGCCCAGAGGATCCAGCGCGGCCGTGACGACCTGCGCGTCATGGTGCGCTATCCGGAGAAGGAACGCCGTTCCCTGGCCGCGCTCGAGCAGATGCGCATTCGCCTGCCCGACGGTGCCGAGGTCCCGTTTGCCGAGGTGGCGGAGGCCCGCTGGGAGACGGGCTACGCATCCATTCTTCGCGTCGACCGCCAGCGCGCCCTGAACGTCACCGCGGACGTGGACCTGCGCCGCACCACGAGCGACGAGGTGTTGCAAGCGCTCCAACAGCGGGAGCTGCCGGCACTCCTCCGGAAATATCCCGGGCTCCGCTACTCCCTCGAGGGCGAACAACGCGAGCAGCAGGAAACGGTGCAGAGCCTGATGCGCGGGTTTGTCCTGGCCCTGTTCCTCATCTTCGCCCTCATCGCCATCCCTTTGCGGTCCTATATCCATCCCTTGGTGGTCATGTCCGCCATCCCCTTTGGCTTTGTCGGTGCCGTGCTGGGGCACCTCGTCATGGGACTGATGCTGACCGTGCTCTCGCTCTTCGGACTGGTGGCGCTGGCAGGCGTGGCCGTGAACGACGGCCTGGTCCTGGTGGACGCCATCAACGCGCGGCGCCGGGCCGGCGTGCCCTTGCTGGAGGCGCTCCGCCAGGCCGGCCCGGCCCGGTTCCGTGCCGTCCTCCTGACCTCGCTGACCACCTTCGCCGGGCTGATGCCGCTCATCCTCGAAAAAAGCGTGCAGGCCCGGTTCCTCATCCCCATGGCCGTCTCGCTCGGGTTCGGTGTCCTCTACTGCACCGTGACCACCTTGATCCTGGTCCCGTCGGCCTACCTCATCCTGGAAGACCTGGCGCATGTGCTGCGCCGTTGGTTCGGGTGGGAATTGCGCCTGGAGACCGACGAACCCGATGAAATCGGCGCGCCGCCGGACTCCGCGTCCACCCGGTGATCGGGGAGCCCACGCACCGCGGGGTCACCATCCCCGATGCCCGGTCCCGAATCAAGTGGCGCCGCAGGCCGGCGACATGCATCCGCAACTTCGGAAAGTGCCCGCCCCTCGCAACACCGTGCCTTCAGGAACCGGGCGGCAGCGGCCGGAGGACCAGCCGGTCGCCCACCACCTCCACCGCCTCGAGCTGCTGCAGAAACTCGATGGCCTCAGGGTTCCGATCCAGGTCGCGAGCCAGGTTCTCCCGGCCGATCCGGCGCAGCAGCCAGTTCGGGATCGGCTTGCCGTTGGCTTCCATCTCGGCCACCTGCACCGTCAACCAGCCATCGGCAAAATGGATGCGCAGCCTCGCCTCGCCGTTGAGGAAACGGCCCTGGAAATCTTTCTGGTCAGCCCGCCCCAGCGGGAAGCTGAACCGTCCGTAGATCATCCCGTTGGTGATGCCGACCCGCAAGCGATCCCGCAGCTCCGGATTGCCCGTGATCAACAGGTTGATCTCGTCAGCCGTCAGCTCGAACGGCGGCACGAGCCGCCCCTGCCGGACGCCCTCGTAAAAGGTCTGCCACCGGATCAGGAGCGCCGTCCGATCCAGTTCAGAATCCCGCGCGGCCGGCAGCTCCACCGGCGCCGGCGTGGTATAGGTCCGGATCAACGTACGCCAGTACCAGACCAGCCCCGCCACACCGCACAGGCCCAACAACGCCACGCATGCCAGGACCACGCCGGTGTACCAGAGCCAGGAACGACGCCGCACCGGCCGACCCGAAGTCGGTCCGGCCGGGGAAGGAGCTTCCGGGTCAACGCTCATGGAGTGTTCGGTTCGCCGGTTCGATCCAAGTGTCCGCGGCTCCAGCGTGACGTGTCGGTCACGAACTGTCCAGCCGATCCGGCCCGGGCCATTCAGGCATCGGTGGGGGAAAAAGCGGGGGCGGCCCGCCGCCCGGACGGCCCCGTACAAACCCCAACGCCGGGTGAATCTCCCGGGTCAGCCCACGCTGCCTTCCAGGCTCACGCCGAGCAGCTTCTGGGCTTCCACGGCAAATTCCATGGGCAATTCCTTGAACACCTCCTTGCAGAAGCCGTTGACGATCATGTTTACGGCGTCCTGCGTGGAGAGCCCCCGCTGATTGCAGTAGAAGATCTGGTCCTCGCCGATCTTGGATGTGGTGGCCTCGTGCTCGACCGAGGAACTCGAGTTGCGCACGTCAATGTAGGGAAACGTGTGCGCACCACACTTGTCCCCGATCAACATGGAGTCGCATTGCGAGAAGTTCCGGGAGTTGACCGCCGACTTCCGGATCTCCACCAGGCCACGGTAGACGTTCTGACCGCGCCCGGCCGAGATGCCCTTGGACACGATCGTGCTCCGGGTGTTCCGCCCGATGTGGATCATCTTGGTTCCGGTATCGGCCTGCTGGCGGCCGTTGACCACGGCCACCGAGTAGAACTCCCCGATCGAGTGGTCGCCCAACAGCACGCAGCTCGGGTACTTCCACGTGATCGCCGAGCCGGTCTCCACCTGGGTCCACGAGATCTTCGAGTGACGCCCCTTGCAGAGGCCGCGTTTGGTCACGAAGTTGTAAATCCCGCCCCGGCCTTCCTCGTCCCCCGGATACCAGTTCTGGACCGTCGAGTACTTGATCTCCGCATGGTCCAGCGCAATCAACTCCACCACTGCTGCGTGCAACTGGTTCTCGTCGCGCATGGGCGCGGTGCAGCCCTCCAGGTAGCTCACGTAGGCGCCCTCGTCCGCAATGATCAACGTGCGCTCGAACTGGCCCGACTTGGCGGCGTTGATCCGGAAGTACGTGGAGAGCTCCATCGGACACCGGACCCCCTTGGGCACATACACGAACGAACCGTCACTGAAGACCGCCGAGTTGAGGGCCGCGTAAAAATTGTCCGTGTACGGCACCACGCTGCCAAGGTACTTCCGTACCAGCTCGGGATGCTCCCGCACCGCCTCGCTGATCGAGCAAAAAATGATCCCCTTCTCGGCCAGCTGCTTCTGAAAGGTGGTCCCCACCGAGACGCTGTCGAACACCGCGTCCACCGCCACACCCGCCAAACGCTCGCGTTCCCGCAGCGGAATCCCCAGCTTTTCGTACGTCTCCAGAAGCTTCGGGTCCACCTCCTCCAGGCTCTTCGGGCCGTCGGTCTTCATCTTCGGCGCCACGTAATAAACGATCTCCTGGAAGTTGATGGGCGGGTACTTCACGAACTGCCAGTTCGGCGGCCTCATCGTCAACCAGTGCCGATACGCCTTCAGCCGCCACTCGGTCAGCCAGTCGGGCTCCTTCTTCTTGGCCGAGATGAACCGGATGATCTCCTCGTTCAATCCCGGCGGCGCCGACTCCTCCTCGATGTCGGTGTAAAAGCCGTACTTGTACTCCTTCCTGACCAGGTTTTCGATGCTGTCGACTGGCGTGCTCATCGTCTCCGTGCTCCTGCGCCGTTTCCGGGAGGAAACCGCCCCGGCGAACCTCGCCTCCCTCCATGTCCCGGGAACGTGCGCCTCTGCAAATTAGAACACCTCCCGCACATGTCAACGAGCCGCTCTCCCAAGTGCCCGCAGGCCGCAAACCTCCACACGCCTGACCCAAGCCCTCACGCCCCATCCGCAAGTTTGCACACGCCGGCCGCGGCACTCCTCGCGGGCCGATGCCGCGCCGGTTTTGCACATGTACCGGGGCCATTCAAGCCGTGCATCCAGTGCTGGGCCCCGCCCGATTGGCCCTGCCCGCACCGGATCCAAGCCCGTTCCGAACACATGAGGGTGGTGCGACCCGTTGGTGAAGCAAACCACGCACCTTCCCCCGGCACCTCCGTCCGAAACGCCGGCTCCCCGGCGATCTGCAGGGTGCGCGGTGGGACCAACGACCGGCCCCCCACACCGCGTCCCCCGGGCAGCCTCGGGTCCCTACCCGATCCAAAGTGTTCAGTTTCCCGACATGGCGTCGGTAGATTTTACGATTTTCGAGCCCGGGTCCGGACGCCATCAACTCGACTGCGGCTCAACGATTTAAGGAGCCACCGCGCGCCCAGGGGCACATTGGCTCCTCCAAAAGTGTAAGGCAATTTTTACATTCCCCCGCGAAGCTTGTTTTTGCTCGGCTGTGTGCAACGAACTTGCAACAAGCCATTTGCGCACGTCGTCAGACGGTTGGCATGCAAATGGCTGGTATTCTGACAGAGCGTAGCGCAAAACCGAGAACAGCAACGAGTAGAAAGGACAGGCAGTATGAAATCCCAATGGATGCTTACGGCAGCGGCAACCGCGATGGTGGTCGGTTGTGTCACCCAAGCCCACGCGTTCGTCCAGATTCCCGACCCGGTGAACCGGCAGTCCCATGTGGAAACGGTGGTCACGGATCTCGGGAACGGTTTCTACCGATACTCGTACACGGTGTGGAATGACTCCGTCCCCACTCTGGATGGGAAGGTTTACGTCTGGCCGCGGATTATCGGCTGGGAGATTCCCTTGGATTCTCCGGCTTTTGTGTCCGACGTGACCTCGCCGGAAACATGGTCCTATCGGTTCCTCAGCGCGGAGGATTACTTGAACGAATACGGTGTCCCCAATCCCTTTGACTCCCGCTGGGTTTTGCAATGGTACGATTACGAGCTGTACGAGGGAATCAGCTTTGAAAAGAGCATCGTGCCTGTTGGCTACAACGCGGCGTGGGGCGAGGACGAGTACGAACCCTACGTGAACCACTTTGGTTTCATCTCGCCTCTGGGGCCAACCGACGGTCCCTACGCGGCAATCTGGCAGGATGCCTACCGCAACATCGGCGATCCCCCGCTGCCGGGCGGTGGCGTCTCGGGCGGCTCTCTGCCCTACACGCGCCAGCATTCGATGCCCGACGGCGGCACCACGGCCATGCTGCTCGGTCTGGGGTTGGTCGGACTTCAATTCTGGCGGAAGAACTCTCGGTAATGGCGCTACACGGCCCGCCCGGCTCCGCTGCCGCGGGTGGGATTTGAAAAAGGGCGGCCCGTCCGGGTGGACGGGCCGCTTCTTTTTTCCCGGGCGAGACAACCTCCGCCAGCGCAGTCCTCCCCGGCGGCCGCCATCGGTTGCACTTCGCCAACAGGGTCTGCAGCCCATCACGGAAACGGTGCCGGCCACGACATCCCCGGGTTCTTTTTGCACCGCCGGCCCGTTCGGCCCTGCCGTCCGGGCCCTGCTTTCGTATGCGCGCTCCGTCAGAAAGAACTGCGCCTGTCCGCGGCGCCCGAGACCGGCTTCCGCACAATCCTTTCCCCATGCCGCTGCAATGATCTTCAGGTGCCGCATGACGTGGGGGCCCGTCCAAATCTGCTCCCGGCCGCTGCAGGGACGGCACCTGCCGTGTTGGCAGGTGCACTTTCCGACTTGGCGCCCGGGGTGGTTCCCGCTTTGCTGGCCGACATGAAGATGGTCGGATATCCGCGATCCCTCTGGCTGATGTCGGCCCTCCTCGTTGCATGTCATTTCAATCAGCCGGTCCGGGGCCAGAACGGGGCCGGATCGGAGGTGGAGGAACTCCGCAAAGGCAGGCATTTCATCCCCACGCAGGTGTACCCGGAAAGCGAGGACGCACGGTTGTTGCGCCTGTTTGCGGGGCTCAGAGTGGCGGACGTCTCGGACGGGATGGACAAGGCCGGGTTGTCGCACGTGGGCCGGATGGACCCGGACATTCGCCCGCTCTGGACGGATGTACGGACCTTCAAGCACCGCATCGTGGGGATCGCGGTCACCGCCCGGTACGTGCCCACCCAGGAACCCGCCACCGGTCCGCAATCCACCGAGGCCTTCGATCGTTGGATGGGCACGTGGTACCGCGACCGCAGCAGCGAGCCCTTCGTCTCCCTGCTGCGGCCGGGCACGGTGTTGGTCATCGAGGAACACGGACACGACGTCGGCTCGATCGGTTCGAACAACATTCTGGTCTGGAAACAACGCGGGTGCGTGGGGGTGGTCACCAGTGCGACGGCGCGGGACACGGACGAAATCGCCGCCCAAGGCGTGCCCCTGTATTTCCGCCGGCCGGGACGGGGCGTTCGACCCGGCCGCAACGAGATCGAATCGGTCAACGCCCCGATCGTCTGTGGAGGTGTACTGGTCAGGCCCGGCGACATCATCGTGGCCGATGGAGATGGTGTCATTGTGGTCCCACGGGCACGGGCCGAGGAAGTGGCGGCCTACGCCAGGGTCACTTTGGAACAGGACAAGGCGGCTCGCCGCAATTTGTACAAGGCCCTGGGGCTGCCCATGGACCCCTCGGTGGAATCGGCCCCATGAAACCGTCCCGTCCCATGTCACCTTCCCGCGCTTCCTCCGGGCCGATCCCTGCAGCCCGCTCCATGCAACCTCATGCCGGGGGCGGTGCATCGCCCGCCGGTGCGGCGGACCAACAGGGGCCGCCCGGAGATGCGTACGCCTTGCCGGCCTGGCTGGGCGCGGGCGTGGCTGCCGTGGGCGGGTTCGTCATTCTGGTGCTCGAAATCGTGGGGGCACGTTACCTGGCACGGGACTTCGGCAGTTCGTTCTACGTGTGGGTCAGCCAGATCGGCGTGGTGATGGTGGCGCTGGCCCTCGGCTATTATGTGGGTGGCGCGCTGGCGGATCGCTGGCGCCGGCCAGGCCGGTTGATCTGGTTGCTGGTGCCCACGGGAGCGTTCGTGTATGTGATCCCCCGGCTGGCCCCGCCGGTGTTGGAAGCGCTGGTCAACCGGCATCCGCCCGATGAACCAATTCCACCGGTCTGGCAGAAACTCGATCCGGCCCTCGGGAGTGCGGTGATATTTCTGCTGCCCTGTTTCATGCTGGCGATGCTCTCGCCGTACTTCATCCGATTGAGCAGCCGGCAGATTGCCCACGTGGGACGGATCAGCGGCTTGATTATCGCCGCCAGCACCGCCGGCAGCATTGCCGGGGTGTTTGTAGCGGGTTACCTTCTGGTGGACATGATGAGCCTGTCCGCCATCTTCCGGGGCTGTGGCCTGGCCATCCTTTTCCTGGCGGCGGTGTGCTGGATCGTGGACCGGCGGTACCGACGCGCCTGAAGCTCATGCAAAAGAGAACCGTGCCCATCTGTCTGGCATACCAGGTCGCATGTCTGGCCATCACCGGCGTCGTTGCGGCCGCGCGGGGGGAGGTGTTGTTCGAAGCCACCTCGCCCTATCACAACATCCGCGTGGAGGACCGGGCGGGTTATCGCTGGCTGACCTTCGACGGTACGCTCCAGACCCGCATGTCGCTCCGCGATCCCCTGGCCGGGCATTTCGAGTACATCGAGTACTTTCACCTGCCCTGGCTCTGGAACACACAGGTCAGTCAGGTCTTGATGATCGGCCTGGGTGGGGGCAGCGCTCAACGGCAATGGGCCGCGTGGTACCCGCAGGTCCAGTTCGAGACGGTGGAGATCGATCCCGTGGTGGTGAGGGTCGCCCGGGAGTACTTCCACCTGCAAACCGGTCCTACACAACGCGTGGTGGTCGAAGACGGCCGCATGTACCTCCGGCGTTCCCGCCAGAGTTGGGACGTGATTCTGGTGGACGCCTACACCGAAAACCGTTACGGCGCGTTCATCCCCTACCACCTGGCCACCCGTGAGTTCTTTGAAATCGTCCGCGACCGTCTCTCCACCAACGGCGTGCTCGCCTACAACGCCATCGGCACGCTGAACGCCTGGCATTCCGACGTCATTGGCTCCCTTCACCAGACCCTCAAGGCGGTTTTCCCGCAGGTGTATCTGTTCCCGGCCTCCAGCAGTCAGAACATCGTGCTGGTGGCCAGTCGGGATGCCAGACGCCGGAGCCTCGTCGAACTGGAACAAACCGCCCGGGCCCTCCTCCGGGCCGGCCACATCAAACTGCCGGAGTTTCTCCACCGCGTCCGGAACCTCCGGGAGCAGCCCCCGTCTCACTTCAGCCGGTGCGACCTGCTCACCGATGATTACGCCCCCGTGGACGGGCTGCTGACACGGGGCCGGAGAGCCTCCCGCTAGGCGCCGACCGGGTACCGCCCACCCGGGTTTGCGACCCGGTTCATGCGCGGGCTCCGGGCCGTCGCGTGTGCGCGGGCCCATGCCGGGCCTGCCCACGCCGTGCAGGCTGGCCATGAACCTGAGGATTCCTTATGCTGCTGCCCGTATGAAAAAGTCGCTGGGAGCCCAGACCCTTCTCCATCCCACGCCCGTGGTGGTCGTGGGCACGTACGACGCCGCAGGCCGGCCCAACGCCATGACCGCCGCCTGGGCAGGGATCTGCTGTTCCCAGCCCCCGTGTGTGGGCGTGGCCCTCCGCCGCGCCACCTACACTCATGAAAACGTTATCAACCGCCGGGCGTTCACGCTGGGCGTCCCGTCCCGGGACCAGGTCCGGGTGGTGGACTACCTGGGGTTGGTGAGCGGCCGTGACGTGGACAAGTTCCGTGTGACCGGTCTGACGCCGGTCCGCAGCCTTTTGGTGGACGCCCCTTATATCGAGGAATTCCCGCTGGCGCTGGAGTGCCGGCTGTATCGAACGCTGGAACTGGGGCTGCACACCCTCTTTGTGGGAGAAATCATGGACGTCAAGGCCGATCCCGGCATTCTGGACGAGGAGGGCCGGACCGACCCCGAACGACTCAAGCCGTTGTCATTTGCGCCCGACTCGCAGGCCTATTACGCCCTGAACGATTTCGTGGCCCGCGCATTCGAGGTCGGTCGGGAAATCACCCTCCAGCCACCAGATCCCCACGTGGCGTGAAGACCGTGCAGGAGGCCGCCCCGAATCCACCCGGTGGACGCGTCCGTCATCCGGAGACGGCCCGTTCCTTTCCCGCACCATCCTTGCCGGGCAGGGCACAAGCGCGCCCGGACCCGGCCGCGGGCATGCCCAACTTTTGCATTTTTCGCCGGGGCTGAATCGGGTAAGAGGGTGCCGTGGCGGCCGCAGGTGATCAGGGCAACCGAGTTCTGAGGGGCATCCCGGTCTCGCCCGGCGTGGCCCGGGGCAAAACGTACGTCTGGCACCGTGCCGAGGCGGAGGTGCCCCGGTGGGAACTGCGCGAGGAGGAAATCCCGGCCGAGCTGGATCGTCTCGAGCGGGCCCTGGTGGCCACCCGCCAGCAGCTCCTGGAGGTCCAACGCCAGGTCACGGAAGTCATGGGCGCCGAGGAGGCCAGCATCTTTGACGCCCATCTGCTGGTGTTGGAGGACCGGGTCCTCCTGGACGAGGTGGTCCGCGTCATCCGCCGCGACCGCGTCAACGCCGAATACGCGTTCAACCAGGTCGCCCAAAAGTACATGGCCGCCCTGGCGCGCGTGGAGGACGAGTACCTGCGCGAACGCGTGGCCGACATGCGGGATGTGACCGCTCGCGTGCTCAGCCACCTCATGGGACGCGCGCACGGGCTGGACCTGTCGCACCTCCGCGAACCGGTCATCATCGTGGCCCACGACCTGACGCCCAGCGACACCGTGCAACTGGACAAGACCAAGGTGCTGGGTTTTGTCACCGAGATCGGGAGCCAAACTTCGCACGCTGCCATTCTGGCACGGTCGCTGGGCCTGCCCGCCGTCGTGGGTGTGGGCCGCGTCCTTCAGGAGGTCGAGAGCAGCGTGTATGCGCTCCTGGACGGTTTCAACGGTCTGCTGGTCCTCAATCCCAGCGACCAGGTCCTGTTCGAATATGGCCAGCTCGTCCGCCGCCAGATCAGCCTGGAGGAGAAACTGCGCGAGGTGGTGGACCAGCCGGGCGTGACCCTCGATGGTGTCCGGGTTCCCATCCTCGCCAACATTGAACAGGCCGACGATGTGGAGGCGGTTCTGGCCTGTGGCGCCGAGGGCGTGGGCCTCTTTCGTACCGAGTACCTCTACATCAACCGGCCGCATCCACCCGCCGAAAACGAACAGTACGAGGCCTACCGGCGCGTGGCTTCCACTCTTCGACCGCGGCCGGTGATCATCCGGACGCTCGACCTGGGCGGGGACAAGTTCCTCTCGCACCTGGTGGCCCAGCAGGAGATGAACCCCTTCCTCGGATGGCGCGCCATCCGGTTGTGCCTGCAGCAACCGGAAATGTTCAGCGTCCAGCTCCGGGCCATCCTCCGCGCCAGCGCCGAAGGCAAGGTGAAGGTGATGTATCCCATGATCTCGGGGTTGGACGAGCTCTGCCAGGCCAATGAACTGCTGGAACGGTGCAAGGCGCAACTGCGCCGGCAGGGCCTGCCGTTCGACGAGCAGATCGAAACGGGCGCCATGATCGAAATCCCCTCGGCCGTCCTGGTGGCCGACGCCCTGGCCCGGCGCAGCCGCTTTTTCAGCATCGGCACCAACGACCTCATCCAGTATTCCCTGGCCGTGGACCGGATGAACGAGCGAATCGCTCATCTTTACGAGCCCACCCACCCGGCGATCCTGCGTCTCATCCGCATGACCACCCGGGCGGCCGAGGCGGCCGGTCTGCGGGTCAGCGTGTGCGGCGAAATGGCCGGTGAACCGGTCCTGGTTCCCCTCCTGCTCGGCCTGGGCGTCCACGAGCTGAGCGCCGCGCCACCCTTGGTGCCGCGCATCAAGTATCTGGTGCGCCGCATCCGCATGAACGAGGCACGCGACCTGGCGGAATGGGCGCTGACCCAGGAGTCGGCCTCCGCAATTCTGCGGCGTTGCGAGGAACTGGCCCGTGATGCCGCCCCTCTGCTGTTCGAGACGCGCCGCGTGGACATCTGAGCCGTGACCGTGCCGGGTCAGCCGAACCGCCGGCGCAGGCGTTCCAGATGATAATCCCGACGTTGCTCGGGAGTCATCCGGTCGAAATCCACGGGCGCAGCCCTCCGCCCGCCCGGTTTTTCACCGCCCGACGAGCCGGCAACCGCCCCCAACGGGGTCTGTCCGACCTCCCGCCCGGAACGGGACGTTGCCCTCTCTCGGCCAGGGATCGTTTCCCGGTGGACCTCCCACAGGGGGCGGCTCCGGCCGGTCCGGTCCGCGCGCAACACGGGATCGGTCAATGTGAGGTCCTCCTCCAGAGTGCGCCTGGGCCGGATCCCTTTCGCCTGCAGCACGGCGTGGTAGGCCCGGACGGCCTCCTCCGGCCCGATCCGACCCTCGGTGATCAGGCGCAACATCTCGATGAAGGCAAGCTGATGCTCCGCATGGTTGATTTTCCGGCCGTACAGTGCCACGCGCGCACCGTGCCGCTGCGCCTCGTGCAGCAGGAGAAAGGCGTCGTAGGTGGTCCCGGCCGAGCCGCCCAGGATGCCCACCACCATGCGGGGATCGTACTGGACCAGTTCTTCCAGCGCGCGCGGTCCGTGATACACGATCTTGAGGAACAACGGCCGGCCGGCTTCGGGCACACCGGCCAGGGTGCGCAGGATGTGATCGTTGATGAACTCGCCCAAACGCTCGGGCGGCCAGCCGGTGGGCACGTTGGGGTCGAAGACCTCCAGGAAATGCCGGAATCCTTTTCGTTCCGCCTCCTCGCGGAACGTCTTGTAGGCCAGGAGCATTTCGCGGTCGCGGTCCGGGTCGTTCAAAAAGGTCAGCGAATACAGGCCGAGGTTGGCACCCGGGAAATCGGTGGATGAGCGGTCGCATTCCACGCGACCACACTGGATCTGATCGATGCTGGCCGTCCGGAACGGTCGCGAGGGCTCGGCCGTGTAACAACCGTGGCGCACGGCCCAGATGTCGGTCGTGTCGTTGGCCCGGGCCGCCGGCGTGACGGTGGAATGGCGGAACAGCCCCTCCTGAATGGTCAGAAGATCGTTCACATAGGGCGACATCAACATGATGTCCACGATACCCTGATGAACGATCTCGCGGATGATGTCGAGGAACTCCGGCAGGTTGCGGTAACCGAACTCCTCGCGGGTCCAGACCTCGGGCGAGAAATGGGCCGGTCGCGGCCCGCGGCCGGAGAGCCAGTAGCGCGGCCCCGGCGCGCGCACGCCGTATGCCATGTCCGCATCCTTCGCGTCGGCCAGGATGAAGGTCCGCCCGCCCGGTTGGGCACGTATCTCAGCCAGTTTGCGGTCCAGCGACTTGACCGGCTGCTGCGCAGACGCGGCCCTTGCAGACTGGGGATTCATTTCCACCGGGCCAGGATCTCATCGGTGATCAGTTGCACCGCCTTCTCCGCTTCCGGGTCGAGATCGGCTTCCTCAACCGGCCTGGGCGGCACGGCACAGGTGACCCCGGGACGCCACTGATCGTTGTCGCAGAGCTCGCACTCCCGCAGGCCGTACCTCGGGTCGGGGATGCCGAGTTCCTGCTTGATCTTGAGCAGCTCGCGCAACTGCTGGGGCGTCATGGTCCGGGGCGGTTTCCCCAATTGCGCCGTCACCAGCACGGTGCGGCAGTAGGCCTCGAGGATCTCCATCTTGAAATAGGCGTCCTCCAGGCTCAGGTGGCTCCAGCTGACCACGCCGTGGTTGGCCATCAGAATGGTGTTGTGCTGATCCACCAGTTCGGCCACCAACTGCCCCATCTCCGGCGTGCCCGGCGTCCGATAGGGCGCCACCGCAACCGACGCGAAGACCTCGAATTCCGGTATCAGACACGTGGGCGGCACCAGACCCGCCACGGCGAATCCCGTGGCATAGGGCGGATGACAATGACACGTGGCCACGGCCCGTGGCTGCCGCTGGAAGATCTGCAGATGCATGAGGATCTCGCTGGTCCGCTTCTTGCGGCCCAGGAGCTGGCGCCCGGTGAAGTCCACCAGACACATGTCCTCCGGTTTCATGAAGCCCTTGCTCACCAGCGTCGGCGTGCACAGGGCGAGGTCCCGACCCACGCGAATGGCCAGGTTGCCGCCGTTGCCGTCCACGTACTCGCGCATCCACAGCCGGCGGCCGATGTCGCACATCTGTTCCTTCAGCTCCCTGCAGTATGCGGAGTTGAAAAACGCCTCCAATTCGGCCGGCGGCGAGGACGAGGAAAGGTCCGATGGCGGCCCCGCAGCCTCCTGGGCCGGATCAGCCGGGCCAGGGCTGCGTTCCCCGCTTTTGCCTCCCGGGCCGCCCTGGCTGGCCTCCCAATCGCGCAAAAAATCCCGTGCCGCAGGCGTCAGGATGGCATCGGCCGGCAATTGGCGCAGATCCCGTCCCTGCCGGAGCAGATTCTCCAAATCTCGCACACTGATCACCGCTTTCATCGGCAAGCCCTTCTCATCCCGTCCAAGGGCGGTAGAACAGTTCGTCGGCCAGCGCCACGTTGATGGCGTCCACGGGCGTCGGGCGGTCGAACGGCTGCGCCGCCTCGCGCCCTTCCACATATCCCACCACCTGACCCACCATGCCGCCCAGATTGTCGTAGATCACCGGGCTGGGGTCGGCGCCCATCCGGGGCGGCCCCTCCAGGCCCGCCGCGTATTGGTCGCGCCCCAGCGGACTGACCAGGAGGAAACGCCCGCCCTCCAGTGCCGGCACGATCCGGCTGAACGTCACCCGCCCGATCACCCAACCCAGTTTCATACACGCTGACCCGGAGCCTTTTCGTCCACAATGCCGATGATCAACCAGCGGACCGGACTTTTCTCGTCGCCCACGGCCCGACGCGCCGCCGCGCCGTCCGACGAGATCACCACCTGTTGATGCATGCCGG
Organism: Limisphaera sp. 4302-co; assembly: GCF_049537155.1. NCBI lineage: Bacteria > Pseudomonadati > Verrucomicrobiota > Verrucomicrobiia > Limisphaerales > Limisphaeraceae > Limisphaera > Limisphaera sp. 4302-co. Next base: position 18,172 of record NZ_JBMVQZ010000006.1, on the reverse strand, counting down.
CGCCCAGGGCATCAATGGCCACCTGCGGGGTCCCTTCCGGGCGCCCGTCCGTACCGATCGGCTGGCACACCACCAAACGCCAGCCCTCCAGACTGGGATGCTTGCGCACCGCCACCACATGCCCTTCCACCCGTGCCAGCAACATGGTCCGTTTCCTTTTTCCCGACCGCGGTCCGGCCCCGGGAAACGGCCCCAGCCGGTCCCGCCGGGTGCCGACCTGTTCGTCAAAAAATCCGCAACTGATCCACCATCACGCACCGCCGCACGCGGGTGAAGGTCCGCGGATTGCAGATCCCCTCGCCCGTCGTCGTGGCAATGGAGAAGTTCAGGTAACCCTCGCCGCCGTTGCCCAAACCCGCCAGGCAGGAGCCGTTTTTGACGAAGAGCGTCGTCTCCAACGCGCGCGCCATGGCCGTCATGTGCGCCACGTCCAAGGAATGGATCATGGCGGAGTGTTTGTAGCCGTGTTCGGCCCGTTTGGCCGCCTCGATCCCCTCCTCCACCGTGCGCACACGCACCACCGGCAGGAACGGCATCATCTGCTCTTCCATGACGAAGGGATGATCCGCCGGTGTCACCCCGAACAACAGGGGCGTCCCGGGCGGCACGTCCAGACCGGCCGCACGCGCAAGCACCTCCGGATCCCGGCCCACCAGCTCGCGGTTCACCGTGGGGTGCGCGCACCCGGCACCCTGTCCCTGCGGAAACACGAAAGCCGCCTGCGTCAGCCGCTCGATCTGCGCCTCGTTCAGGCGCACCGCCCCGTGCCGTTCCAGCGCCGCCAGGAACCGGTCGAAACAGCTCTCGAGCACGAACACCTCTTTCTCACCAATGCACAGCAGGTTGTTGTCATAAGCGGCGCCCTCGATGACGCAACGCGCCGCACGGTCCAGGTCGCTCGTGCCATCCACCAGCACCGGCGGATTGCCCGGACCGGCGCAAATGGCCCGTTTGCCGCTGGCCATCGCCGCTTTCACCACGCCGGGCCCGCCCGTCACGCACAACAACCGCACGTGCTCGTCCCGGGCAATCGCCTGGAACGATTCGAGCGTCGGCGGCTCGATGATGCACGCCAGGTTCTCGATCCCAAGTTCGCGGTGAATCGCCTGATTGAACGTCCGCACCGCGGTGACCGCGCACCGGTAGGCCGCGGGATGGGCGTTGAACACCACCGCATTCCCCGCCGCCACCATGCTGATGATGTTGCAGGCCAGGGTGGGAATGGAATGCGTGCTCGGCGTCACCGCACCGATCACCCCGAACGGGGCATACTCCTCCAGCGTGATCCCGTGGTCGCCGCTCAATCCGTAGGGCTGCAGAAACTCCACCCCCGGCACCGCCTGCAGACTGCGCAGCTTCTCGATCTTGTGATCCAGCCGCCCGATCTTCGTCTCCTCCAACTCCAGGCGGCCCCATTCTTCGGCACGGGCGGTGCAGATCTCCTTCACGATCCGGATCACCTTCCGCCGGCCGGCCACACCGGCGGCCGAGAGCTGCTGATAGGCCTCGTACGCCGCCGCACAGGCCTCCGTGGCATCGGCAAACACACCGAACCGGCCGTGCACCGTCCGACCCGCCGCCGTACCCGACCCGGGACATCCGCAGGAAGGCGTGCCCTTCTCGCGGGTCGCGGCCGGTTTCTGCCCGCCCGACCCTTCCCCACCGCCACCCGGAGAACTCCCGGCTGCCCCGGCCGGGCCACCCAGCCGGGCCAACACCTCGGCCACCACCTCCCGTATCAACGTCTCGTTCACCGTGCTCATGCTCCCTTCACAGCTCCGAATGTTGGAACCCGCCCGCCGTCAGCAGGGCCCGACCCGGCGCCGCCGCAGCCGGCTCAGGTTTGCGTGCCGTGCGCCTGGTAAATGATCCGGCCCAGCACATCCACCGTGTCCACGATGCCGATGACCACCGCGTCCACCGGCGCGTCCCGCATGCCCGGCGCCAACCGGGCCGAACTGCCCTGTGTGAACATCACCATCTCGCCCACACCCGCCCCCACGCTGTCCACCGCCACAATCGTGTTCACACCCGGCCGAAAGCGCGTGGGATCCTTCTCGTCCACCAGTTGCGGCCGCAGCAACAGGAGCTTCCGCCCCTGCATCTGCGGATCCTTCTTGGTGGCCACGACCGTGCCTTCCACACGGGCCAGAAACATCTCGCGCGCCTCCTCGTCGCCGGTGCCGCGCGCCAACCCGCCCAGCGGCGGCTTCCGCTGCAGCCCCGGCCCCCGGTCACTTCTTCTTCGGCAGGACCGCTTCCACGTCAGGATGCGGTCGGGCGATCACGTGCACACTGATCACCTCGCCCTTCATCGCCTTGACCGCCTGGGCTCCGGCGTCCGTGGCCGCCTTCACCGCCGCCACGTCGCCGACCACCACCGCGGTGACCAGCGCGTTGCCCACCTGCATCATCGGACCGGCCAACTCCACGTTGGCCGCCTTCAGCATCGCGTCCGTGGCCTCCACCAACGCCACCAGACCGCGCGTCTCGATCATTCCAATTGCTTGCTGTGCCATGGTCTCACCTCGCTTGACTATCCGTTCGCATTCGAAACCGGCCCGCCCGTGGCAGCGTCGGTCGCCAGGCCGCCACGGGTCGTTTGCCCGTCCAAAAGCCGTTTCACCTCCCGGGCCACCACCAACTCCTCGTTGGTCGGTATCACCCAGACCTGCACCCGCGACCGCCCGCTGCTGATGCAGCCTTCCACTCCCCGGACCGACGGGTTTTTCTCGGGATCCAGTTCGATCCCCAGCTCCTCCCAGCCCCGGCAAATCGCTGCCCGCAACCCGGGCTGGTTCTCCCCGATCCCGGCCGTGAACACCAGCGCATCCGCCCCGCCCAACTGCGCCAGAGCCGCCCCGATCCAGTGCCGCGCCGCATGCACCCAGACCGCCAACGCCCGTTTCGCCCCCGCATGACCCTGCTCACTCGCGGCCACCAGATCCCGTATGTCATTGGACAGCCCGCTGAGCCCCAGCAGCCCGCTTTCCCGGCAAAGCTGCCGTTCCACCTCCTCCAACGAAAGCCCCATTGTCCGCATCACCAGAGGGATCGCAAACGCATCCAGATCCCCCACACGGTTGTTTTGTGGCAGGCCAGACTGCGGACTCAGCCCGAGGCTGTTGCCCAGCGCCACGCCGTTCTCCAGGGGCGTGATGCTCGAACTGCCGCCCAGATGACATGAAATCACCCGCAACCGCGGCCCCTGTACCGGCGTCCGACCGCCGTCCACATACAAACGCCGCGCCCGCTCCGCCACGTCCGGCCGCCCCAACAGTTCCGCCGAACGTTCCGCAATGTATTTGTGGCTGGCCCCGTGAAAGCCCCAGCGCCGCACCCCGGCCGCACGCCAGCTCTCCGGCACCGCGTACAGCATCGCCTCCTCGGGCGCCCACTGGTAAAAGGCCGTCTCGAACAACGCCACCAACGGCACCCCCGGCAGCCGCTGCCGAAACAGTCGCATCCCGGCCACATAAGGCGGATTGTGCGCCGGCGCCAGGCAGTTGAACGCCTCCATCGCCGACAACACCTCGTCCGTCACCCGCACGCAGCCCGTCACCCCGCGGGCCAACACGGTCTTGAACCCCACCGCGTCGAGGTCCGACGCCCCACGGAGGTGCCCCGCCGTCGTCAGCTGCTGCAAACACGCTTCAATGGCCGCCCCGTAATCCCCGACCCGTTCCAGCCCGCCGCGATGCAACAGGCGCTCCTCCCCGCCCGCAAAATGGAACAACCGCCACTTGAGCGAGGTGCTGCCCAGATTGGCCACCAGGATCTTCATCAACGACAGGCCAAAGGTTCGGATCCGACCCGACCCAGCGGGCCCCCGACGGGCCGGCCCCGCCCGGCCCGGTCCGCATCCCGCAGACCGGCAGCAGACCGGCCCCTCACCACAAGGGTCATTGCAGCCACTTGCCGAGCCCCGACAAGCCCTCGTGCGGGCGCGGAATCACCTGCACACTGATCACCTGCCCCACCTGCGCCGCCGCGGCCGCACCAGCATCCGTGGCCGCCTTCACCGCCGCCACGTCGCCGCGGAAGAACGCCGTCACGTATCCGCTGCCGATCTTCTCCCAGCCGGTCAGCGTCACGTTGGCCGCCTTCAGCGCCGCATCGGTCGCCTCCAACAGGGCACACAATCCCCTGCACTCGATCATTCCCAGAGCTTGCTGCGCCATAAATCTTCCTCCCTCGAAAATCCTCCCTTTCCGACCTCTCTCCGGTTATTTCCCCGCCTTCTGCGGCGTCGGCTCGCCCACGAACACCGACAACAGATCCTCGTGCGGCCGCGCGATGATGTGCGCACTGACCAGCTCGCCCACCCGGCCGGCCGCCTTGGCACCAGCATCCACCGCAGCCTTCACGCTGCCCACGTCCCCCCGACACAGGACGGTGATCAATCCGCCGCCGATCGGGATCGTTTTCACCAGGCTGACGTTGGCAGCCTTCACCATCGCATCGCTGGCCTCCACGCTGCCCACGTAGCCCTTCGTCTCAATCATGCCCAGTGCTTCGCTCATAGGTCTGGATCTCCTCGTAAAGTTCGGCTTCCCTCAGCACGGCCGCTCACGCCTTCAGCAACTCGCAGGGCGTGTGCGGCTGCAAATTGCACGCATTGCCCTCGTCCGTGTCCAGATGCACCTCCAGTCGAAAGGCCGGATCCACCCGCACCAGCACCTTCTCGAACACCACCCCGCAATCCCCACCCACCCTCAGCCGCATGTAGTCCCCGTTCTTCACCCCGTAAAAGGCCGCGTCGTCCGGATGCATGTGCACATGCCGCGCAGCCCGAATCACGCCCTCCTTCAACTCGAAAAACCCCGCCGGCCCCATCAACATGCAGCCCGGCGTCCCCTTGATGTCCCCGGACAACCGCAACGGCACGTCAAAACCCAGGGCAATCGCATCCGTGTAAGCCAGCTCCACCTGGTTCAGCGACCGACACGGACCCAGGATCCTCAAGTTCGAAATCACCCGACTGCGCGGCCCGATCAACGTCACCGTCTCCTGCGCCGCAAACTGCCCCTCCTGATACAACCACCGCAACACCCGCAGTTGATACCCCTTGCCGAACAACGCCTCCACCGCCTCCTGCGTCAAATGACAATGCCGCGCACTGATGTTCACCACCAACGGATTCGGCGCCTGCGCAATCCGCGGCAACGGCTTGCCCAGCCGCTGATACACGGCCTGCCGCACCCAATGCTCCACAACCGCACGCGGCGGCGCTGATACACCGACAGCCATATCCGCGCCCAAATGTGAACAAAAAGCGCCAGCCTGTCAATCAGAATGTTGCACAAACAGTCAAAACCTGCCAGAATCCAGTCACAATGACGGCGGAAGAGCGCCAGCATCGAATCCGCGAATACTTGGACAGGGTGGAATTCGCTTCTTTGGACGAGCTGGCCCGGTCCTTCGGCGTCTCCCTTTCCACCATCCGACGCGATCTGACCGTTCTGGAAGCGGCCGGCGCGATCAAACGCATCCACGGAGGCGCGCGCACCCTCACACCGAAGACGGAGGAGTTCATCTTCTCCGCACGGGATACGCACCAGTTGGCCGAAAAGGAGGCAATCGGCCGGGCCTGCGCCGCGCTCATCCAACCCAACCAGAGCCTCATCCTGGACGCGGGCACCACGGTCTATCACGTGGCCCGCCACCTGGAGGACAAGTCCCCCCAGATCATCACCAATTCCCTGCCGGTGGCGAATCTGTTTGCCTCCACGCCTCGCGTGGAACTGGTGGTCAGCGGCGGGGTCCTTTACCCGCGGCTCGGCGTGTTGGTGGGCCCCCTAGCGGTGGAAACCTTCTCCAAGATCCATGCCGACGTGGCCATCATGAGCGCCGGCGGCATCACCCTCGAGGGCCTGACCAACTCGCACTCCCTGTTGGTGGACATCCAGCGGGCCATGATTCGCGCCGCGGCAAAGGTCATCATGTGCCTCGACCACACCAAGTTCGGCCGCCGTTCGCTGGCCTTCCTGTGCGGGCTCGAACCGGTGGACGTGGTGGTGACCGACAGTGCCGCGCCGCCGGAGCTGGTGGACGGGCTGCGGTCGCGCGGCATCGACGTCATACTGGCCCCGCCGGAGCCCGAGGCCGGCGAAGCCGTCGGAGCCCGCACCCCGAACGCCCCGGCCGGCGCCGACGACCCCGCCCCGGCTTGAGCACGCGCGGAACGCACTCGCCTGCGCATCGTTCGAGCACCGGACCGCAGCTTCACCCGGCGGACATTTTTGCGCTTGGCGGGGCGCCCGCGCCGTCCATCATGGCGGGCCTATGAAGATCGTGCTGGCCTACTCCGGCGGATTGGACACCTCGGTCATTCTGGCGTGGCTGAAGGAGCGCTATCAGGCCGAGATCATCGCCTTCTGCGCCAACATCGGACAGGAAGAGGAACTGCGCGGCCTGCGTGCGAAGGCCCTGCGCACCGGCGCCTCCAAGTGTTACATCGAGGATCTCCAGGAGGAATTCGCGCGCGACTTCATCTTTCCCATGATCCAGGCCGGTGCCATTTACGAGGGCCAGTACTACCTCGGGACGAGCATCGCGCGGCCCCTGATCGCCAAGGCCATGATCGAGGTCGCACGCAAGGAGGGCGCACAGGCCGTGGCCCATGGCGCCACAGGCAAGGGGAATGACCAGGTCCGGTTCGAACTCACCGTGGCCGCGCTGGCGCCGGACCTGCAGGTCATCGCCCCCTGGCGCGATCCCGAATTCCGACGCCGCTTCCCCGGTCGTGCCGAGATGATCGCCTTCTGCCAGGAAAAGGGTATCCCGGTCCAGGCCACGGCCAAAAAGCCGTACTCCATGGATCGCAATCTCATGCACATTTCCTACGAGGCCGGGATCCTCGAGGACCCCTGGATGGACGCCTTTGCGCCGGAGAACAAGGACATGTTCAAGCTCACCGTGGCGCCCGAGGACGCGCCCGATCAGCCCGAGTACGTCACGCTGGACTTCGAGCAGGGCAACTGCGTGGCCGTCAACGGCCGGCGTCTGACACCCCTGGGCGTGATGAAGGTCCTCAATCGGCTGGGCGGCAAACACGGGATCGGACGTGTGGACATGGTCGAAAACCGTTACGTGGGGATGAAATCGCGCGGCGTCTACGAGACCCCGGGCGGGACCATCCTGCACTTCGCCCATCGCCAGATCGAATCCCTGACCATGGACCGCGAGGTCATGCACCTGCGCGACAGTCTGATCCCGAGGTACGCCGAACTCGTCTACTACGGCTACTGGTTCAGTCCGGAGCGGCTCGCCCTGCAGGCCTTCGTCACCGAAAGCCAGAAAAACGTCACCGGCACCGTCCGGTTGAAGCTCTACAAGGGCAACGTCATGGTGGCCGGCCGCAAATCACCCGTCAGTTTGTATCAACCTGCCATCGCCACCATGGAGGCCGATCCCACCCAGGCCTACAATCAGGACGACGCCACCGGCTTCATCCGCATCAACTCGCTGCGGTTGCGCGTGGCTGCGCAGGTGCAGGCCGCGGCCAGGCAGGGCCGGCTGCGTCGCACCCCCGGCGCCCGGACCCGCGCCAAACGCTGACCTGCCCTCCCGACGTCTGCCCCGTTTTGAGGGGCAAGCGGACCGTCACCGTGTGCCCCTCCCGGCTGGAGGGTGGTCCGCTTGTCCCCCTGACCGCCTCGTCCTAGACTCGGCCCTGCCATGGGATCGGCCCCGGACCCCGACGCCGAACTGATGCTGCGCGTCCAGCGCGGGGACCGCCGGGCCTTTGCCACCCTCATGGACCGCCATGCCCGCGCCGTCTGGAACCTCGTCGCCCGCACCCTCCATGACCCCGTCGAAGCCGAGGACATCACCCAGGCCGTGTTCGTCCAGGTCTGGAGATCTGCCGCCCGCTACCGACCCACCGCACCGTTTCGCACCTGGCTCTTCACCATCGCTCGGAACCTCTGCCTGAACGAACTGCGCCGCCGCACCCGTCACCCGGCCGAACCCCTCGAACCCGCACCGGCCGAACCCCAGCACGCCGCGCAACCCCCGCCCGACCGCGCCGTCCCTCCGCCCACCGACGCCCTCCTGCAGGCCGAGTTGGAACAAAAAATCGAGGAGGCCCTCGCCGACCTCCCGGAAAACCAACGCACGGCCATCCTCCTCTGCCGCCAGGGCGATTGGAGTTACGAGGAAATCGCCCGGGTCCTTGGCTGCTCGCTCTCCGCCACCAAATCCCTCATCTTCCGCGCCCGCGAAACCCTCAAACGCCGCCTCAAACCCTACCTCCGAACCGGAGAGTGGAATCCTTGAAGCCACGGTCTGCCCCGTTCGCAGGCCGTGCCTCCATCCCCGGCGGCCCCACCCGCCGGCACACGGCCGCATGACCTCCGGCGTCACATTCCCACGCAGCCGGGCATTGCCGCGCCGACGGCACACGGGCAATCTCCTGCCATGCGGCTCATTCGTGAACCGTCCGTCATGCAGCGCCTGGCCAGGCGCTGGCAGCGCCAGGGCATTCGCGTCGCTTTCGTCCCCACCATGGGTTACCTGCACGAGGGGCACCTCAGCCTGATCCGGGTGGCCCGCCGTCATGCCGGCGCACGGGGCATCGTGGTGGTGAGCATTTACGTCAACCCCACCCAGTTCGGGCCACGGGAGGATTTCACCCGTTACCCCCGGGACCTTCAGCGGGACCTGAACCTGTGCCGGAGCGAGGGCGTAAACGTGGTCTTCGCCCCGGACGACGAGGCCATGTACCCCGGCCTGCACCAGGGCCGCTACAGCACCTATGTGGTGGAGGAGAAACTCTCTGCCATCATGGAGGGCGCGTCCCGGCCCGGCCATTTCCGCGGCGTGACCACGATCGTCGCCAAACTTTTTCACCTCGTCCTGCCGGACGTGGCCGTCTTCGGCGCCAAAGACTGGCAACAAGCCGCCATCATTCGGCGCATGGTTGCCGATCTGAATTTCCCCGTGCGCATCGTCGTGGCCCCGACGGTACGGGAGAGCGACGGACTGGCCATGAGCTCGCGCAACACCTATCTCGATCCCGAGGAACGGAGGCAGGCAACGGTTCTGTTCCGCGCGCTTCAGTACGCCCGCCAACGCGTGCGGCAGGGACCGGTTCCGGCGACCCAACTCCGACGCGCCGTGGCCCGGCTCGTGGCCGCCGAGCCGTTGGCGCGTCTGGATTACGTGGCCTTCTTCGACTCCGAGACTCTGGAACCCGTCCGGGAGGTCCGAGCCGGAACCCACATGGCCCTGGCGGTCTTCATCGGTCGGACGCGGCTCATCGACAATGCACGGCTCTGAGCCGGGGCCCGCAGGGTCCGGAAGGGCCGACCTGCCCGTCGCTTTACCCGAGGCTCCCTGCTAGAATGCCTGCCCATGGAACGTTACGACTTTCTCGTGCTCGGCAGCGGCATCGCCGGCCTGATGTTCGCGCTCAAGGTGGCGTCCCGCGGCCGCGTCGCCATCGTCACCAAGAAAGATCGCGCCGAGTCCAACACCAACTACGCCCAGGGCGGCATCGCGGCGGTCACCAGCCGCGAGGACTCCTTCGAACTTCACATTCGCGACACCCTCAACGCGGGAGCAGGTCTGTGCAAACCGGAGGTCGTGCGCACGGTGATCGAGGAGGGACCCGCCCGCATTGCCGAGCTGATGCAGCTGGGCGTGCGCTTCACCGAACGCGAGGCCCCGGGTGAGGACGGAGGGAAGGAGCTCGACCTCGGCCGGGAAGGCGGCCACAGCAAACGCCGCATCCTTCACGCCCGGGACATGACCGGACGCGAAATCGAACGCGCCCTGCTCCGCGCCGTGGCCGCCCAACGAAACATCACCCTGTTCGAAAACCACTTCGCCATCGACCTCATCACCACGCGCAAACTGGGCCGGCCCGGTCCGAACCGCTGCGTGGGCGCCTACGTCCTGGACAACGCAACCGGCCGGGTCAAAACCTTCGCCGCGCCGGTGACCGTCCTGGCCACCGGTGGCTGCGGCAAGGTCTACCTCTACACCACCAATCCCGACATCGCCACGGGCGACGGCGTCGCCATGGCCTACCGCGCCGGCGTGCCCATCGCCAACATGGAGTTCATCCAGTTCCATCCCACCTGCCTCTACCATCCCAAGGCCAAGTCTTTCCTCATCAGCGAGGCCGTCCGGGGCGAGGGCGGCGTGCTCAAGACCGTGGACGGCGTCGAGTTCATGAAAGATGTCCATCCCATGGGATCCCTCGCACCACGCGACATCGTCGCGCGCGCCATTGACAGCGTCATGAAACGCACCGGCGCCGATCATGTCCTGCTGGATATCACCCACAAACCGGCCCCCTTCATCATCCGGCGCTTCCCCACCATCTACGAAACCTGCCTCCGTTACGGCATAGACATCACCAAGGAGCCGATCCCCGTCGTCCCCGCCGCGCACTACCAGTGCGGAGGCGTCGTCGCCACCGTGGACGGCGTCACCGAACTGCCCGGCCTGTACGCCATCGGTGAAGTGGCCTGCACCGGCCTGCACGGTGCCAACCGCCTGGCAAGCAACTCGCTCCTGGAAGCGGTCGTCTGCGCGCACCGCGCCGCCCAACATGCCCTGCGTCATGAACTGCCCCCGGTGGACTTCGAGATCCCGGCCTGGCAAACCGGCGACGCCACCAACCCGGATGAACTGGTGGTCGTCTCCCACAACTGGGACGAGATCCGCCGCTGCATGTGGGATTACGTCGGCATCGTCCGGACCACCAAACGCCTCCTGCGCGCCCAGAAGCGCCTGACCAACCTCCAGCAGGAGATCCAGGAATACTACTGGAACTTCATCGTCACGCCGGACCTCTTGGAGTTGCGCAACCTGGCCACCGTGGCCGAAATCATCGTGCAATCGGCCCTGCAACGGCCCGAGAGCCGCGGTCTCCACTACACCCTGGATCATCCCCAACCCGACCCTGCCTGGGAAGGCCGCGACACCATCGTGCGCAAACCCTGACCCTGCCCCCGGCGGGATCGCCTCCGGCAACGCCGCGCGGCGCGGCGTGCGCTGCCGCGGTGCCACAGGGCCCCGTCCACACGACACCTCCAGCCCGCGCGGTTCTTGTGCGTGCAAAAAAGATCCGGCGCACTCCACAGCCCACGCGGATACGCTCACCCGGGCCCGATCAAACGGCCGTCACCTTCCTGTGGCGGGCAGGCGCGGCTGCGGGGCCGTGCCCTGTGCAAGGAGCGGTTCGAATGTTTGCCAATCACTTCGGGGCATTCCAAGGTTCGCAGGACTGCGATGCAGCCGGCGAAGCCGAACCCGCGGCTGAACCATGGCGCGCCGCCCCCGCCTCCGCAGGTCGCCCCGGAACCGGCCAGTGCCCTCGATGCTGGCAAACGAAAAAGACGGCGCTCGATCGAGCGCCGTCGGGAAAAACCAATCCGCCCGCCCGGGTGAGCCCGGACAACCACGGCGGGCCATTCGACCGTTGGCCGCGTGGGGTGGCCTCCGGCGGACGCGCCTCGGGCCAGGCAGGCGTAGGGGTCTACCGGCGATCGCGGTTGCGGTTTCCCCCGCCCCGGCCGCCGCGACGCCGATGGCCGTGACCGCGGTCGGGACGGTGCCCGCCCCGGTCACGCGATTCGTGCCGCGGTTGCGAACGCTCAGCCGGCCGGTTGCCACCATGAGGCCCCTGCGCCGTCGCAGCCTGGGACCGACCCTGGGAAGCGGCTGCGGATGCCCCCTCTGACCGGTGCGTGTCCTCGCCGGACGCGCCGGATGCACCTGACTCCCGTTCTGCCGGCGCAGCCGCCGCACCTTCTCCGCCACCACCTCCCTGCTGGGCAGCCATCTGGGCGTCGCGCTCGTTCATCGCCGCCTTGCGCGACAGGCGCACCCGTCCCTTCTCGTCCACGCCCAGCACCTTGACCCAGATCTCATCGCCGATCTTGACGATGTCCTCCGCCTTCTTGACGCGGAAGTTGGCCAGCTCGCTGATGTGGACCAGACCGTCCTTGCCCGGCAGGAACTCCACGAACGCACCGAAGTCTTTGATCGTGACCACCTTGCCGCGGTAGATCTTACCCACCTCGGCCTCGGCGGACAGGGCCTCGATCGCCTCCCGGGCAATCTTCATCCCCTCCTCCGACACCGAGTAGATGTGAACCGTCCCGTCGTCCTCAATGTCGATCTCGCACCCGGACTCGTCCACCAGCTTCTTGATGTTCTTGCCGCCGGGCCCGATGAGGGTGCCGATCTTCTCCGGATCGATCTTGAGGGTGAGGATCCTCGGGGCGTACTTGCTGAGCTGCGGCCGCGGCGCCGGCAGGACCTTGTTCATCTCCTCCAGGATCGCCAGGCGCGCCACGCGAGCGCGTTCAACCGCTTCGGCAATGACGTTGAGCGGCAGCCCGCGCAGCTTCAAGTCCAGCTGAAACCCCGTGATCCCGCGGTCCGACCCGGCGATCTTGCAGTCCATGTCGCCAAAGTGGTCCTCCGCGCCGATGATGTCGGTCAGCAACTGGTACCGGGCCAGGTTTCCTTCCGGATCGTACTCCGTGACCAATCCGATGCTGATGCCGGCCACGGCCCGTTGCAGGGGAATGCCTGCATCCATCAGGGCCAGCGACCCCCCGCACACGGTGGCCATCGAGGTGGACCCGTTCGACTCCATGATCTCGCTGGTCACGCGGATCGAGTACGGGTAGTCGTCCAGCGGCAGCAGCGGCGCCAGCGAGCGCTCGGCCAGGTTCCCGTGGCCGATCTCCCGCCGGCCGGGCCCGGTGATCCGCCCGGTCTCGCCCACCGAGAAGTTCGGGAAGTTGTAGTGCAGGATGAACCGTTTCTCGGTGGCACCACCGGTGTAGGCGTCGAATTCCTGGGCGTCCTCGCCGGTGCCCAACGTGGCCAGCACCATCGCCTGCGTCTCGCCGCGGGTGAAGAGGGCCGAACCGTGCGCCCGCGGCAACAGCCCCACCTCGCACGAGATGGGCCGGAGGGCGTCCATCGGCCGGCCGTCCATCCGCCTGCCCTGGTTGAGGATCAGGTCCCGGATGGCCGCGCGCTGGATGTGGTACTGAACCTCTCTCTGGACGAATTCGGTGACCTGCTCGGTGCCGAATTCCTCCACGAGTTTTCGGTTCACCTCCTCGAACAGGGCGTTCACGGCCTCCTCACGCGCCAGCTTGCCCGGCGTCAACAGCGCCGGCACCACGCGGTCCCCCGCCAGCTCGCGCGCCCGTTGCAGAATGGCCTCCGGCGCCTTTTGAATCGTAATGCTCCGCTTCGGTCTGCCGGCCCGCTCGGCCAGCTCCTTTTGCGCCGCGATGAGGGGCTGGATGGCCTGATGGCCGAACTCCAGCGCCGCCAGGAAATCCGCCTCGCTGATCTCCCTGGCCGAGCCCTCGAACATGATGAGCTCCTTTTCGGTGCCCACGTACACCAGGTCCAGGTCGCTCCGCTCGAGGTCGTCGTGCGTGGGATTGATAACGAACCGGCCGTTGATGCGGCCGATGCGCACGGCCGCCACCGGGCCGTCCCAGGGGATGTCGCTCACCATCAGGGCCGCCGAGGCACCGTTGACGCAGAGGATGTCGGGGTCGTTCTGCCCGTCGGCGCTCAGCACGATGGCCTGGACCTGCACCTCGTTGAACCATCCCTTGGGAAACAACGGCCGGATCGGCCGGTCAATCATGCGTGATGTGACGATTTCCTTCTCGGTGGGCCGGCCCTCCCGTTTGAAGTAACCGCCGGGGAAACGACCCGCCGCCGCAGCCTTCTCCCGGTAGTCCACCGTCAAAGGGAAGAAATCCGCGCCCTCACGCGGTTTGGTGGCCCCCACCGCGGCCACGATCACGATGGTCTCTCCCAGCTGAACCGTTACGGCCCCGTCGGCCTGCTTGGCAATCTTGCCCGTCTCAATGGTAATCGGAGCTTCGCCCACCAGGGCGGTCACTTTGGTTTGCATGTCGGATCTTCTGTGGGCCGCCGTTGCCGCCGAGAAACTTCAATCAAACCCGAATCAGCAGAATCGGAACTGATTGAAATTGCCCGCCGGCAACGGGGCCGGTTTCGGCGCGGTTGCTTCACCTTGCCGCCTCGCGGGACGACCGCGCCCGCCATCCCGAAAAGCAGGGGTCCGAGAAATGCGAAAACCCGTGCGTCCCCACGACGCCCGGGCCGACCCGTCTGGACACAGCGTGTCAATGGCGCAAGCCCAGCTTCTGCGTCACGGCCACGTACCGGTCGTGCGCCGTCCGCTTCAGATAATCCAACAGCCGCCGACGCTGGCTCACCATCATCAACAACCCCCGACGCGAGCTGTGATCCTTCTTGTTCCGTTGCAGATGCTCCGTCAGGTGGTTGATCCGCTGTGTCAAAAGCGCGATCTGCACGTCGGCCGATCCCGTATCCCGCTCGTGCAGCTTGAAACTGTCAATAATCTGTTTCTTCGATTCCATAAATCGCTGTTTGAACCGCCCGTAACGTATGCCGCCCTCACCGCCCCTGTAAAGCCCTTTCCCCGCCACCATCCACCCGCCCTTCAGCCGACCCCACCCCCACACGATTCTCCACCGCCCCGCGCCGGAGGCACGGTTCCTTCCTCCCGGCTGCCCCGGTCCACCCCTCCTCAGGACCGCGACCGGCCCTGCCGCGGGAACAACTCCATCTGCGGCAGCGCCAGAAAACCGTAACGCTTCAAAAGACGCAGCGTTTGAAAAAGGTCCGACCGCAGGTAGTTCCGGTTCGGTTCCACCGCGCCCACCAGCTCCGCCAGAATCGTCCGCAACGGCAACACACCGTCCACCCCACGCCGGCGCAGCACTTCCACCGTCTCCTGTCGCTCCGACTCGTCGCGTGGCAAACCCGATATCACCAGCAACCGGTGGGGTGTCGGCCCCGGCCCCAGCGCGTGCAGGGCCCGCTTCCACGCCGAGGGCTCCACAAACCGCAGCACCTCCGGCACGGACCGCAGCCGCGCCGGGCTCAGCACCTCCACGTGCCAGCCCCGCACCCCCACCACCGCACGCGCCAACCGCAGCACCTCGGCCGTCCCCAGCACAAACGGCAGGGCCTCCTCACCCTGCACCGGCTGCGGATGCACCACCAGAAAGTCGCCGTCCTCGGCCTCCCGCCGCGACGGCGTCACGTACTTCCGCTCCTGGCGCACCAGAAAGCCCAGCTGCTCGAAATACTCCCGCACCATCGTCTCCACCACGCCGGCCATCGCCACCCCCTTTCCCTATCCCAACAAAACCTCCCGGATCTGCGCCTCCTCGACCACATGCCCCCACTCGGCCCGACCCAGTTCCGCCAACAGCACGAACCGGATCCGCCCGTCCCGCACCTTCTTGTCCAGACGCATCACCTCCAACAACCGATCCACCCGGCGTCCGGTCCAACGCACCCGCGTCGGCAACCCGGCCGCCGCCAAAACGCGTTCCAGCCGGTCACGATCGCCCCGCGCCAGACCCAACCGCCGGCACGACAGCTCCGCCTCCAGCACCTGCCCCACGGCAATCGCCTCACCATGCAGCCAACGGCCGTACCCCGCCAGCGCCTCCCACGCGTGCCCGATCGTGTGCCCGAAATTGAGGATCTCCCGCCGCCCGCCCTCCCGCTCGTCGGCCGACACCACCTCCGCCTTGATCTCGCAACAACGCGCCACCACAGGCTCCAACACGCCCGGGTCCTTCCGCAACAGCCGGTCCATGCCCGACTCCACCAGCCCCAGCAAAGCCGCGTCGGCGATCGCCCCGTACTTGATCACCTCCGCCAACCCGGCCCGGTACTCCCGCTCCGGCAACGTCCCCAGCGTCTCCAGATCCGCCACCACCAACCGCGGCTGGTAAAACGCCCCCACCAGATTCTTCCCCGCCCGCAGGTTGATCCCCACCTTGCCCCCCACCGAACTGTCCACCTGCGCCAACAACGTCGTGGGCACCTGCACAAACGGCACCCCCCGCAGGTACGTCGCCGCCACAAACCCGGCCAGGTCCCCCACCACACCCCCGCCCAACGCCACCACCAACGACCGCCGTTCCAACCGCGCCGCTGCCAGCGCATCGTGACACCGCTGCACCTGCCGCCACTGCTTCGACCCCTCCCCCGCCGGCACCGTCACCGCCACCGGATCGAACCCCGCCGCCCGCAGACTCCGCATCACCGCCTCCAGATGATGCTCCGCCACCCGCGTGTCCGTAATCACCGCAGCACGCCGGCTGAGCCCCAACTCACGGCACCACTCACCCAGCCGCGGCAACAGGCCCGTCCCCACGTGAATGTCGTAACTCCGTTCCCCCAGCGATACATGAACCGTGCGCACCCCCGCAGCATAGAGACGCCCCGTTCCCAGTGTAAAGCGGCCCCCCCTGCCCGGTTTGCCCCCCCACGCCCGGACCACCCTCCCGCACCCCCGCAGCAGCGCCGCCACGGCCGGACCTCCGCAGACCTCCGAACACTGGCAAAACCCCGCCCGCCCGCGCTACCAAAATGACCGGATATGCCGAACGACCATCACACACCCGCTCAGACCGACTGCACCGCCCGCCCGCGCCACAACCGGTCCGCGCGCCGGGCCCCGGCGGTCCGAACCACGACGCCCCGCGCCGCCCGGCCCCTCACCCATCCCGCTCGAACCTGAACCCGACCGCTGCCATGCCCACAGCCATCCTCACACAACCCAACCTCCACGTCCGCCTCACCAGCGAACGACTCGAGGTGCACGGTCCCGACCCCGAAACCGGCGAAGAAACCCTCCTCTGGCCCATCCCCCTACACGACCTCGAACGCGTCGTCGCAGGCGAGGACGTCCATTTCACCTCCCCCGCCCTGGCCGAACTCCTCCGCCGCGGCATCCCCGTACAGATCTTCTCCTGGCAGGGCCGTTACCTGGGCGGCTTCCTCCCCGCCCTCCAGCCCGCCGGCCAAACCCGAATCCGCCAGTACCAGCGCACTTTGAACCCCGCCTTCGCCCTGCAGATCGCACGGCGCATCGTGGCCGCCAAGCTCTACAACCAACGCCGCGTGCTGCAGCGCCTTCAGGCCGGCCGACCCCAACAGGAGCCCCCCGACCCCGAAACCACCCTCACCCGCCAGACCATCGACCGGCTCGAGGGACTGTTCACCCCCGTACGCCAGGCCGGCACCCTCGACGAACTCCGTGGCTTTGAAGGCCTGGCCACCGCCTGCTACTACCAGGCCTGGGCCACCTTCCTGCCCGACGATTTCCCCTTCGAACGCCGCTCCACCCGACCCCCACTCAACCCCGTCAACGCCTGTATCTCCTTCGCCGCCACCCTCCTCTACAGCGAAGCCACCGCCTTCTGCCACGCACACGGCCTCGACCCCGCCCTCGGCACCCTCCATGCGCCCGACGACGGCCGCTGGTCCCTGGCACTCGACCTGATCGAACCCTTCCGCCCCGCCCTGGTCGAAGCCCTCGCCCTCGACCTCTTTTCCCATCGCATCCTCAACCACGGCCACTTCGAATCCCGCGACGGCGGCTGCTTCCTCAACCCCGACGGCCGCCGAAAATTCTTCCTCCAATACGAGCGCCGCATGGAACGCCAGTTCCTCAGCGAAGCCGTCGGCCACCGCACCACCATCAGACAACAACTCGAACAACAGGCCGTCATGTTCAAAACCGCACTCGAAAACCCCGACTCCTTCGAACCCTTCCTCATCAACTGAACCCGCACCATGAACCCCTGGTGGTACGAAGCCTTCCCCGCTGCACCCTACGCCCACAAACCTCCCGCACAAGACCGTATGCTCATCGTGCTCGCCTACGACATCGCCGACCCCAAACGCCTCGCCCGCGTGGCCAAAGCCTGCGAGGACTACGGCGTACGCGTTCAATACTCCATCTTCGAATGCCACCTCGACCCGGACACGTTCGAAACCCTCTGGCTCACCCTCCTGGACCTCATCGACCCGGAGCAGGACCGCCTCGTGGCCTATCGCCTCGACGCCCACGCCGCCCGCCAAACCCTCACCGCCGGCACCATGGTCTGCACCGACCGCGTCGTCTGCTACCTCATTTGACTCACCACCCACACCGCAGCCCGCCTTCACCCCGCTCGCGTCAGCCCGACCCCGGACCTCCGCGGACCTCCACACCCCCAACCGCACCCCCGAAAACCCAGGTAGCGAGCCCAAACCAGCCAAAACCCAGGGGGTCGCTACCTGAACTTCAAGCTTGTACAAGCCAGGCACTTCTGCAAAA